>NZ_JBFAZX010000013.1:167847-201201 GCF_040689395.1 Dactylosporangium sp. NPDC051484
GGTCGAGTCCGAGCCTGAGCCTGTTGCGGTCGAGTCCGAGCCTGAGCCTGTTGCGGTCGAGTCCGAGCCTGAGCCTGTTGCGGTCGAGTCCGAGCCTGAGCCTGTTGCGGTCGAGTCCGAGCCGGAGGCGGAGGCGGTTGTGGCTGAGCCGGAGCCTGTCGTCGTGCCGGCGCAGGCCGCGGCGCCGGCGGGGGAGGCGGGGCGCGTGGACAACCTCAAGCGTATCGAGGGTATCGGGCCGAAGATGTCCGCCGCGCTCGTGGCGGCCGGCATCCGCACGTATGGGCAGCTGGCCGACGCCGACGTCGACACCCTGCGGGCCGCGATCGAGGCCGCCGGCCTGCGGTTCGCGCCGAGCCTGCTCACCTGGGCCCGGCAGGCGCGGCACCTCGCCGACGGGGACGAGGAAGGCTTCGCCGACCTTACCCGGCGCCTGGTCGCCGGCCGCGACGTCGGGCGCGCCTGATGGCGGGCGCGAACCGGACCTCCTCCACGGGCGGCGCGCGCTGGGAGGTGCGGAAGCGGCACCCGCTGATCCCGGTCGGCGCCGCGGTCGTCGGGCTGACGGCGCTGGTCTTCTCCTTCGAGGCGCCGCACCGGCACTCGATCGAGGACAACCTCACCGACCGCACGAAGGTTGCGTTGTCCGAGGCCGGCATCGACGCCGAGGTGAGCTTCACCGGGCGGGACGGGCGGGTGAAGGTCGGATCGGCCGACGAGGCCGGCAAGGCGCGCGACGTCACGCTCGGCGTCGAGGGCGTCCGCGTGGTCGACGTGCAGGCGCCGCCGAAGGTGGAGAAGCCGCCGGCCCCGCCCCAGCCGATCGCGGTCAAGCTGCTGGTCGACAACGGCAAGGTCACGCTCACCGGCACGGTGCCGGCCGACGGCGACCGTGCCGAGCTCGCCGGCGCGGCCAAGCAGGTGTTCGGCGCGGAGAACGTGCAGGACGGCCTCACCGTCGACGCCAAGCGCACCGCCGACGACACCGACCTGGCCGGGCTCGGCGCCGTCCTCGCGGCGCTCGGCAAGGACACCAAGGCCGGCGTCGTCGACCTGACCGACCACGTGATCACGCTGACCGGGACGGTGGCCTCGCCGGAGGTCAAGGACAAGGCCGAGGCGGCGGCGAAGGCGGCCGCGAAGGGCCAGGCGGTCCGCGACGAGCTCGTCGTCGGGCAGGCGGCCGCGCCCGCGCAGGTGCAGACCCAGCTGGTCGCGCTGCCGACGGTCGAGTTCGAGAACGACAGCGCGACGCTGACCGCCACGGGCCGGGCAGTGGTCGAGAACGCCGCGTCGATCCTCAACGGCAACCCGGCGATCAAGGTCAGCATCGAGGGGCACACCGATCTGACCGGCACCGCCGTGCACAACCAGGCGCTGAGCGCGGCGCGGGCCAAGACGGTGCTCGACACGCTGGTCTCGCTGGGCATCGCGCCGGACCGGCTGAGCTCGACGGGCTTCGGTGGGAGCCGGCCGAAGGTCCAGGGCACCGACGACGCGGCGAACGCGATCAACCGCCGGGTCGAGTTCATCGTCCAGCACTAACGCCGGCAAAGGCGAGGGGCGCGGCCGTCACGGCCACGCCCCTCGTTGTCGATGCTTCGGTACTCAGTGGCGCACCGGGTAGAACGGCTCCCGCACGAGGCTGTCCGCGCGCAGCGACTTCGCCGACAGCGAGGCCGCGGTCGGGTCCGGCTGCGGCAGGGGGTCGCAGGTCTTGTCGGGCCGGTCGCCCGACCTGCGCTGCGGCAGCTTGCCCGTGGCGAGGTAGTCCGCGATCGTGTCGTCGATGCACGCGTTGCCGTTGAGCGAGTTCGCGTGCGTGGTCTGGCCGACCTCGGCGAGCAGGCTGCTGTGCGGGAAGAGCCGGCGGGCCTGCAGGCTGCCCTCGAACGGCGTGGCCGCGTCGAGGGTGGTGCCGACGAACAGAACGCTCTTGACCTTCGAGCCGTCGACCTTGACCGGCTTCTGGGCCTTGCCGGGCCAGTAGAGGCAAGGCGCGTTGTACCACGCGTTGTCCCAGGTTAGGAACGGCGCCTGGAGGAACGTCCGCCAGTTGTCGCGCTGCCACTGGTTCCAGCTCTGCGGCCACTTCACATCGGTGCACTGCACCGCGTTGTAGACCGCGAAGCCGTTGTCGTCGCCGGGGCCGATGTAGTCCTCGTACGCGGCCACGATCACGTCGGTGTCGCGGTCGTTGGCCCAGCCCGCGAAGGCGTCGGCCAGGTCGAGCCACGTCGACTGGTAGTAGCCGGCGTTGAGGAAGATGTCGGTCCACTCGTCCGCGCCGACCACGCCGCCGGCGGGGTTGCCGCGCAGCTTGTTCAGCTCGCTGTACCAGCGCGCCTCGACCTGCTGCGCGGTGGTCCCGAGGTGGTAGACGCTGTCGTACTTGGCCAGCCAGCCGAACCAGATCTTCTCGTTGCGCTCGAAGTTCACGTCCTGGTCGAGGTTCGCCTCGTACCACACCTTGCGCACGTCGACGTTGCCGTCGAGCACCATGCGGCGCACGTTGTCCGGGTGCAGGGTGCCGTAGACCTGGCCGAGATAGGTGCCGTATGAGAAGCCGTAGTAGTTGATCTGCTTCGCGCCCAGCGCCTTGCGGATCGACTCCATGTCGTTGACCGAGTCGACGGTGCTCATGTGGTCGAGCAGCGCGCCGCCGGCCTTGCCGCAGTCCTTGGCGTAGTTCTTGGACCGGTTCAGCCAGGTGTTCTCGATGCTCTTGTTCCACGGGATGTACTCGGGCCGCGGGCCGTTGAAGTAGTCGTCGTCGCAGTGCAATGCCGGCACGCTGGAGCCGACGCCGCGCGGGTCGAAGCCGATCCAGTCGTAGGCGGCGCCCGCGCCGTTGGGCACGTACCCGCCCAGGACCGGCAGCGTCAGCCCGGACCCGCCGGGGCCGCCCGGGTTGACCAGCATGACGCCCTGGTAGTCCTTGTCGGCGACCTTGTGCTTGATGCGCGAGACCGCGATCTGGATCTTCTGCCCGTTGGGCTTGCTGTAGTCCAGGGGCACGGTGAGCAGGCCGCACTCGCCGCCGCGGCGCTGCAGGCCGGGGCTCGCGCACTGGCCCCACGGGATCGGGGCGGGACTGTAGCCATCCCTCCCGGGCGCGGCGAGGGCGCCCGAGGCCGGCGCGACGGCCGCGAGCGTGGCCGCGGCGGTGAAGAGGGCCAGCCCCTTCACGGTCCTGTTTCTCACGACAACCCTCCCAAATTTGCCCGGATGAGAATGTCCGGACAAGTGATTCGGGCCAACCAATGTCACGCAGATGCTTTCGGTCAGGGGGGCCGCGCGGAAGCCGTAAAACCCTTTCCCTCACCCCAGAAAACCCGTGTCGCGCGTCGAATCGACTCCGGTACAACGGTGTGATGCTGCGCAAGTACCCCCGGACGCCCCATCTGCAGGGTTCGAGACTGCAGCCGGGGGACCACGACCTGGCGCAGGTCGCCTTCGCCGAGCTGGCCGGCCGTCTCCTGGTCGTGGAGGAGAAGCTCGACGGGGCCAACGCCGCCATCAGCTTCGATGCCGACGGCGGGCTGCTGCTGCAGTCGCGCGGCCATTACCTGACCGGCGGCCCGCGGGAGAAGCAGTTCGCCCCGTTCAAGGCGTGGGCGGCCGGGGTGCGTCATCAGCTGTGGCCGGTGCTGCGAGACCGATTCATCGTGTACGGCGAATGGCTCTACGCCAAGCACACGGTCTTCTACGACGCGCTGGCGCATCACTTCTGCGAGTTCGACGTGTACGACCGCCGATCCGGGGTGTTCCTGTCCACGCCGCGCCGCCGCGAGCTGCTGGCCGGCCTGGGTATCGCGTCCGTGCCGGTGCTGCACGAGGGCTCTTTCGCCGACCTCGCCGCGCTCACCAGGCTCGTCGGCCCGTCGACCTGCCGTACCGGCGGCTGGCGGGAGGCCTTGCGGGAGGCGGCGGTCGCCGGCGGCGCCGACCCCGACCAGGTCGTGCGCGAGACCGACATGTCCGAGGACATGGAGGGCCTGTACCTCAAGCTCGAGGACGAGGACGCGGTGCTCGGCCGCTACAAGTGGGTCCGGCCCAGCTTCCACACGGCGATCCTCGACTCCGGCAGCCACTGGCAGGACCGGCCGATCGTGGCCAATCGGGTCCGGGCGTGAACGCGTTCGTGCGGCTCTGCCCGGCGCCGCCGTCCTGGGTCGTGCGCTGGGACGAGCTGCGTGAGCTCGATCCGGAGGCGGACGCGCACGCCAGCCGGACCGTGGCGGCCCTCGCCGGGCTGGACCACTGGCGGGGCCGCCCGCCGGCCGAGCGGGCGAGGCTGTTCGCCGCCGCCCTGCTCGTGGGCGGCAGCGACCCTGGCTCGGCCCGGCGCGGTGAGCTCGCAGCCCGGCGGCGGCTGTGGGAGATGGGCGTGCCGATCGCCTGGCGCGAGCACGTGTGTGCGCTCGTGCGCCACCGAGGGCTGCCGTTCGGCGCGCTGGAGCGCCCGGACCTCGACCGCGTCGCGTTCCGGGTCAGCCTGCTGGCCCGCAACGACGACCTCGCGTTGCTGGCGAGCGCCGACGTCCTCGCGCGGGGCGGATCCGGCGCCGGGGCGCTGCTCGACGAGGTCGCGCTCTTCATGGAGTACACCCGGGAAATCGGCTGCCTCGACGGACCGCGCGCCTTCGCCTCGGACCATGCGCGGTTCGAATATTTCCGTACCCCGGGTCGAGACCCCGGCTACGCGGCGTTCGACGACACGCGCTGCACGGTGACCGTGATGTCCGGGCTGCCGGGCTCGGGCAAGGACCACTGGATCGCGGCCAACCGGCCCGGGGTGCCGGTGGTCGGCCTCGATGACCTGCGCGACGAGCTCGGCGTGCGGCCGGCGGGCGACCAGGGCCCGGTGATCGCGGCGGCGTACGCGCGCGCCCGCGAGCACCTGCGCGCGGCCACGCCGTACGTCTGGAACGCGACGAACGTGACCCGGGCGCTGCGCTCGCGGTGCATCGGGCTGGCCGCCGGCTACGGCGCGCGGGTCGAGGTGGTGAGCGTGGAGGCGCCGCCGGACGTGGTGCACCGGCGCAACCGGGCGCGCTCCCGCCGGGTGCCGGCCGCGGTGATCGACCGGCTGGCCGGGCGCTGGGAGCTGCCCGACCCGACCGAGGCGCACGAGGTGCGCTGGGTGCTCAACGAGTAGTCGTGCGCGGCCGCCGCGTCGCCTGGCGCGACGGTTTCATGTCACCGTCACGCGGTGGTCACCCAGGGTTGATGACGGAGCGGGGTGCGGTCCCTGGCGGGCTGTGACAGGGTTGGGCCGTGGCGCTGATCCCGAACACGCCGAGCAGCGAGCCCTTGCCGCTGCACCGCGCGGCCCGCATCGAGGACGCGATCCACAACGTCCTCGAGCGGCGGCTGCGCCGGCGCGGATGGAAGGTCGCGGTCACCGCCTACACGGGCTACGGCGCCTGCGCCACCGCCGAGCGCCCCGGGTGGGTCCGGGTGCTAGGCCGCGTGCTGCTGGCCCGGATCGACCCCAAGCCGGCCAAGCGGCTCAAGAAGCTGCGCGGCTGGCGCTCGTTCACCGCGGTGTCGGTCGGTGACGCCCCGGTGCGCATCGAGGCCGGCGGCCGGACCTGTGAGGTGCGCTGCGACCGCGGCGGGTTCATCGACGTCGTCGTCGAGGCCGACCTCGCGCCCGGCTGGGCGTCCGTCACGCTGCAGAGCGAGGACAGCGCCGCCGTCGAGGCGCCGATCCGGATGATCGACCCCGGCACCCGCTTCGGCATCATCTCCGACGTCGACGACACAGTCATGGTCACCACGCTGCCGCGCCCGCTGCTCGCCGCGTGGAACACGTTCGTGCTCGACGAGCACGCCCGCGCCTCGGTGCCGGGCATGGCGGTGCTGTACGAGCGGCTGGTCAACGCCAACCCGGGCGCGCCGGTCTTCTACCTGTCGACCGGCGCCTGGAACGTGGCCGCGACGCTGACCCGGTTCCTCTCCCGGCACCTGTATCCAGCCGGGCCGCTGCTGCTGACCGACTGGGGCCCGCAGCCGGACCGGTTCTTCCGCAGCGGCCAGGCGCACAAGCGAGCGTCGCTGGCCCGCCTCGCCGAGGAGTTCCCGGACATTCGCTGGCTGCTGGTCGGCGACGACGGGCAGCACGATCCGGAGATCTACGCCGAGTTCGCCGCCGAGCACCCCGACAGCGTGGCCGCTGTGGCGATCCGGCACCTCTCGCCGACCCAGGCGGTGCTGGCCGGCGCGTTCCCGGGGGTGGCCGGCGGCTCCAAGCGGGTCCCGCTCAACGATCGGCGTTGGCTGGGCGCCCCCGACGGCGCCGGCCTGTGGCGACTTCTGCGGGACACGGAGATCCTCTGAGCCGCGCCGGATGGACCTGTCACCTCGCGGAAACGGCCGGTCGACGGTTGCCCTGCCGACCGGCCGCCCGCGAACGTGAGGATCACAGGATCGAGAGGTGTACGTGGTTCGTATGGTCGCTGGAGGGGTCTCCGGCGACGCCCGAGTAGTGGTGCCACCCGACCGTCGGCGTCCACACCTGCTTGAACCAGATGACGTACATGACGCCGAGGCGGTCGGCGTTCTTCACGAAGTACGTCGCCAGGGTGGTGCCGTAGGTGTAGTCGTCGCCGGTGGCCACCCCGCCGAAGCCGGGTTTGGTCTGCACCGAGAAGTCGCAGGCGCGGCCCTTCGGGTGCTCATACGGCCCGCTCGGGCGGTAGCAGGACACGAACCGCTTGAAGCCGTCCTTCTGCGCCTCCTGCATCGCGTGCAGCGTGCGCGGAGTGAGGCAGCCGCTGGTCGTGGGGTCCTTGACGCTGCACGACTCCTTGGGCAGCGACCCGTTGGCGTTACGCGGCACCGGGTTGGCGAGCGGCAGGTTGGCGGTGACGAAGCCCCTGCTCGGCCCACCGGCCTGCGCGAGCGCTTTCTCCGCGTCCTTCTTCTGCTGCTCGATGATGCGCTTCTGCTCCTGCTGCGTGGCGATCTCGCCATCGAGCGCCTTCTTCTGCGCGGCCTGGTCGTCCCGCAGCTGCTTGGCCTGGTGCAGCAGGTTGTTGTTGTGGTGTGCGATCTCGTTGATGGAGCCGGCCCGCTCGGCGAAGCTGTCCGGGGTCTTCGCGTCCATCAGCGCGGCGAACGTGGTGAGGGGGCCGGTGCGGTATGCCGCCGCGGCGATCGCGGCCACCTGATCCTGAATCACCGCCAGCCGCGCCTCGGTCGCCTGCAGTTGTGCGGCGAGCTCACCCTGATGCTTGACCGAGGCGTTCAGCAGATCATTGGCCTCGGACCACTTGCGGCTCGTGCTCTCGAGGACGGAGTTGAGCGTCGGGTTGGCGCTGGAGCCCTCGTCGCCGGTGTCGCCGCCGGGCTCGGCCGCGGCGGGCGTGGCGGCGAGCCCCCCGAGCACGATTGCCGCCAGCAGCGCGATGAACGTGCGCCGGTATGGATGTCGCGGTGACATCTGGTTCGTCGTTCCTTCCGTCGGCCGCCGACCGAGTTAGCTGACGGGTTCGGGACGGAACGACCCCTACCACCCTTCCGAGGAAGGGCGGATTCACCCCAACGTTACCGTGGGTCCCCGGCTCGCCACGGTGCGGCGATTGGGCGGCAGCCCCGCCCGGCACCGGGGGCGGTGCCCTCGTGGACGTGACCGTGGGTCACTGTACCTCGGCCAGTCCCGGGCTTGGGGTCGGCGTCGGCGTTCAGTTTCCGCTGCCGTACGGACGCGTGAGGATCTCGAGGTAGTGCCCGCTAGGGTCCTCCCAGTAGACGCCTCGACCGCCGTCGCGGGTGTTGATCTCGCCCGGCCGGTGCCGGGCCGGATCGGCCCAGTACGACAGGCCGCGGGCGCGGATTCGACCGAAGACCACGTCGAACTCGCTCTCGCTGACCAGAAACGCGTAGTGCTGCGGGTGGACCGGTCCGAGATCGTCGGCGAAGTCGAGGGAGACGTCGTTGTCGACCTGCAAGGTCAAGAACCGGCCGAAGGGTGCCGGCTTGTCGAGCCCCAGAATCTCGGCGAAGAACTCCGCCGACTCCTGCTTGTCGCGGACCGACACGATGGTGTGATTCAGTTGGACGGCCATACCCCTATAGTCCGCCCTTGCCAGTGGGCGGACCACTGGTACGCAAGGTGAAGTCGGTGGCCACCGAAGCTCCGCCGCGGCGGGCCGGACGCGGACAGCCGAGCTACTCGGCGTGTGCCCGGACGAAGAGGCCGATCCCGTCCAGCAGCCGGGCCAGGCCGAACTCGAACAGCTTGTCCAGGTCGAAGTCGAAGAGCGGGACTTCGTCCACCACCTCGGCGGCTACGGGGCGTGCTTCACCGTGCCCAACCCGGGCGACCTCGGCCACTGGTTCCTCATGTACAACGCCTCCGGCGGCCGGAGCGCGGCGGGACGGCCAAGGCCAGCCTGAGCTTCACCGCCGCGGACCAGTACCACCGCCTCGGGCGTGTGGAGCAGCAGCGGGTCCTCGCCGAGCGGATGGCCGGCGCCGGCTGGCGGGTGCCCGCCCTGCTCGCCACCATGCCGGACGCCCCGGATTTCTACTTCGACTCGATCTGTCAGGTGCGCGTCGATCGCTGGTCGCGCGGGCGGGTGTGCTGCTCGGCGACGCCGGCTACTGCGGGTCGCCGCTGGCCGGTCTCGGCACCAGCATGAGCCTGGTCGGGGCGTACGTGCTGGCCGGCGAACTAGCCGCCGCGGGCCGGGCGGAGGCGGCCTTCGCGGCCTACCAGGAGCAGATGGCGGCGTACGTGGCCAGCGGCATGCAACTGCCGCCCGGGGGCATGCGGGCCTTCGCGCCCAGGACCGCTGAGGTCCTTCGCTCCACCCGCCGACGGACGCCTTGATCACGGAGTGCTCATGTACCCCCTGGTACACGAGCGCTCCGTGATCAAGGCGCATCGTCGCCGCGGCCGGCTACGGGACCGGGTCGTGGGTGCCCTGCGGCGTCGACGGGTTGCAGCGGCGGATGCGGGCGGCGGTGAGGCGGGAGCCGACGACCAGCCCGTATCGCCGTACCGCTTCCAGCCCGTAGTTGCTGCATGTCGGAACCTGCCGGCAGCGCGTCGGCAGGTGCGTCGACAGCCAGCGCTGATAGCCGCGGATGGCCGCCATGCCGGCGCGGCCCGGCAGGCTGGCGTCGCGCCGTGGTCTTCTCGTCGGCGTCGTGATCGCCAGCGCACCGAGCAGCAACGAACTCAGCATGAACGGGTTGCAATCGCAGCCGTCGCAGCCGTCACAACCGTCGAAGCCGTCGCAGCCGCAATCCGGCACGTCGTTCCACCAGCGCCGTCGGCTGGGCCGCATCTCGTCCGATTCCACGAGCGGCATTGTGTTGGCGCGTCGCGGCAATGATCAAGCCTGTTGTCGACAGTCTGTCGATGAGCGGGCCTGACTCGATGCGGGTGTGGCCGGTGACGACTCACCCGGCCAATGCGGCCGCCTGCAGTGCCGCCACATACCGGTCGCCGGCCGCGTCCGTGAGATCGGCGGCGAACACGGCCACCACGTGCTCGCCAGGCGCCAGGTCGGCGTACAACCGCTGCCAAGCCACCAGGTTCGGGTGCTCGACGTCGGTGCACGCCTGTGCCGGGGCCAGCAGCCCGATGACCCGCTCCAGGTCGTCGCGGCCGAGGCGATACGACCCCGATCCGCCGACGTGTTCGCAGACCGTGGCGAGCACCGCCGCCGGGAGCCGGTTCTCCGCGCTACCGACCCGCGCGAACGACGGCCCGTCGGCGCCGTCACGGGCGATGCCGAACGCCGCGGGAGGTCGCCAACCAGGAATGGCGGCCTCGAACCGGTCACGCGCGGCGGCGATGGCCTCGACAGTCTCCCAGCGCTCGGTCACCGGATCATCATCCGCGGTCGTAGCGGCTCCGGGCAACGGGTTCCGGGCATATCGAGAATTTCCTGATCAGCCCTTGCTGGAGGCCGGCCGGCCGATCGCCATGAGCTCGGACACGGTGACGAACCGGAAGCCGCGCTGGCGCAGCCCGGTGAACATCGCGCCGAGTTGGCTGAGCGCGACATACCGGTTGGCGGAGCCGACATCGTGGGCCAGGATGATCTGACCGGGACGGGCGTTCTCGACGATGTCCTGCGCCTGCCCGGGCGGGTTCTTGACGTACAGGTCCTCGTTCATCTTCTTCGACCACAGCACCAGGCTGTAACCGGCCTTGTTGGCCGCCATGAGCGTGGACCCGCCGATGTGCCCATACGGCGGGCGGAAGAGCTTCGGCTCACGTCCCGTCACCGCTCGAATGGTGTCGTGTGCCCGGGCCAACTGGTTGTTGATGGTCGGCGCGTCCAATCTCGCCAGGTCGGGGTGCGACCACGTGTGGTTGCCGACTTCATGCCGGTCCAGCCGGCCGCGCAGCAGGTCGCCGTGGGCCGTCACGTTCTGCCCGACGAGGAAGAACGTCGCCGGTACCTGGTGGTGATCGAGCACGTCCAGCACCTCGGAGGTCCACTTCGGACCCGGCCCGTCGTCGAAGGTGAACGCCACCACCGGTTCGGACGTCTCCACGTGCCAGGTGACCGCGACGTGCCCTTTGACGTCGTAGTCAACCCGGTCGGCAGCCGGCGCGTATCCGCCGTCGAACGGGAGGTGGGCCTGCGGCCAGACGCGGGGGATCGTGACCGCGGCCGCCCCGATGGCGGCGCCGGCGGTCACGAGCAGACCACCTCGAAACAGTGCGCGTCTGTTCACCTTAGGCCCCCGTCGATCCAAAGTTTCCAGCCGACGGTACCCGACCTGCGCACACGTCGGTGTCCAAGGGTTGGCCGCGGGGAAGTGCGCGAGATGAGCCCGAACAGCGGCGGCCCGCCACGGACCGGGATCCGTGGGCGGGCCGCCGGTCCGGGCTCAGCCCTCGATTACCTGTACTGTCGCCGCGTTGTCGCTCCAGTTTCGGTCCGGATAGTCGGCACCGTTGGCGTCGACCGCGCCGGTGTACACGTCGCACCGGCTGTTTGCCAGGCTGGCAAACGCCGAGCCCGCGGTGAGCTGGATGGTGAGGACCCGGTTCGCGCCCGCGGCGAGGCTAGGCAGTGTGCATCCCAGCGGGTCGTCGTTGATGACGTCGCGGCACTCTGTGCCCAGCTGTGCACCCCAGCCGTTGTCGAGCCTGATCGAGAACCGCATTTTGCCCGGTGTGGCGAACTTGGCCGTGTTGTGGATGGTCACCCGCAGGGTGCCCGTCCACGAGCCGTCGCTCTGCTTGGTCATGGTGGGCCGGTCGGCGGTGATAACCAGGTCGGTGATGTTCGAGTTAGGCAGGAACGTGGTCGGCCCGCCGGTCTGGGTGAACCGGTTGCCGTTCCAGCCGTACGTGCGCCACTGGTGCTGGGACGCCTGCGCCATTGAGCAGCAGGGCCGGTACTCGCCCACGTCGACCCGGACCTGGCCGTTGTCGCCGGCCGCGATCGCCCAGATCGTCATGATGTCCAAGCGCTCCGTGCCGGTGTTGCCGGCGGAGCCGACGACCTTGCCGAGGGTGACGATCTTGCCGGTCGTGTCCCGGTCGAGGGCGACAACCTGGTAGTCGCTGCCCTGCGGGCTGCAGGAGACGAGGATGACCGTCTCCTGCGCCCCGTCGTGGTCGACGTCCACGTACACGGGGTCGCCCTGCAGCGCCTCCAGGCCGTTGGTCCCTGCCTTGCCAGCGCTGAACTTCACCTTGCCGGTCGGGCAGATCTCGTCGAAGCCCTTGGGCCACGCCGGGATGTTCAGCGTCGCGTTGCGCAGGTCCGCCTTGCTGATCCGGCCGTCCGGTGCCGCGGACACGACATTTGACGGCGCCACGCTCGGCCCGGGCGGCGCCGGGTCGCTGAACGTGGGGCTGGGCGGGTCGCTGGGCGAGTTGCCGGTCACGGCCGGTGGGCCGTGCGGGTCGCCGGTCACCGCCGCATACGCGGCCACCGGCACGGCCACCGCCAGTGCGGCGAGTGCGGTCGCGGTGATCATCCGCACTCGGTGCCGGCGGTGCACAGTGTCGTGGGCCGCGGCGGTACCGGCGGGCTTGACGTGAGGTTCGACTTCGTTACGGAACTCCGCGAACGCGCTGGCGAGGAACCGGTCGTCGAAATCAGCCACGGTCGTTCTCCTTGTCGGTGAGTTGGGTTGCCAAAGCGGTACGCCCCCGGTGCAGCCAGGATTTGACCGTCCCTTCGGCCACACCCTCCTGACGCGCGATGTCGCTGATCGGCAGATCGGCGAGATAGTGCAGGATCACCGCGCGGCGTTGCTGCGCCGGCAGTGTGCTCAGGGCCTGCGCCAGCGCCACTCGGTCCGGGCTGGGCGCTGCTATGTGCTCCTCGCGATGCCCCCGAAGGAACCGCGCGGCGGCCAGGGTCCGCCGCCACCTGCTGGTGGCCAGATTCCAGGCGACCCGTCGCACCCACGCGGCCGGATACTCCATGGCCGCGACGCGCTTCCACTGCGCCAGCGCCCGGCAGAACGCTTCCTGCACCATGTCCTGCGCCGTGGCCATGTCGCCCGTGTACGCGAACAGTTGGATGGTCAGCGGCCGGAAGTGCGCCGCGTAGAAATCCTCGAACGCAACACCGAGCGGCGGTCCACTGTCGGACAGGCTTCCAAGGCTGCCCCCGTCAAGCAAGGTGACCACACTGCCCTTCCTTCCCATCGGCGACCGGCGATCCCCGGCCGTTCGACGACAAACACGCGGGACCGCACCCTGAGGTTGCAGGCGACTATTTGTCGTCCAGCCGACAGCTGCCGCCGAGGCCGAATCGTCCCGGAACAGGCACAAGGGTCAGCCAGGCGCGAATAAGATCGTCAAGGCCGAAGGTATTCCGCGCTCAGGCGCGACCGGGAAAGGAAGAAATGGCGTCCATGGAAATAACTCACGCCACCTGGCCCGATGATGGAAAGCTGGGCCGATGTCGAGCGGGAGAATACCGGGGGTGGTTCGCTCTGTTCACGGCAGAGTTGGAAGACTTCTGGATCGTGTACCTGGCATCCGTGATCCCTGGACGCGAAACACGATATGACGACTTCTCAACGCGCGGGGACGCACAAATGCGGCGGCTGATTGAGGAGTACGATGTCGAATGGTTTGCGCCTGGCGACGAGGCGGCGTTAGAGGAAGAGGTATTCGGCCTACGCAGTCATTGGCGGGGCGAAAGCCACTTGAAATAGATGCGCAGAAGCGCCGGCGCTGGGGCGGTCACTGAGCGGTGAGCACGATCCGGAAGCGTGCCTGTCCGGCCATCATCTTCGCGTAGCCACGGTTCGCTTCCGCCATGGGCATCGTCTCCACCATCGGCCGCACACCTGTCAAGGCGGCGAAGCGCAACGTGTCCTCGCTGTCCATGCCGGTGCCGGACGCGTGGCCGGCCACCAGCCTGCTGGCGAGGATGAGGTCGGGCGCGAACACCTGCAGGGGCTCGGTCGGCACACCGATCACGACCAGTCGCCCGCGTGGGCGCAGGCCGCCCACGGTCGCCGTTGTGGCCGCGGAGCTGGTGACCGTGGAAAGCACGGTGCGGGCGCCGCCCAGCCGTGCCAGTTCGGCGGCGACGTCAACAGCCGTGCTGTCGAGGTAGTGGTGCGCGCCGAGCTGCCGGGCGAACTCGCCCTTCTCCTCGCCGCGGGCGATGGCCACCACGTCGAAGCCCATTCTGTTGGCGAACTGCACGCCGAGATGGCCGAGCCCACCCAGCCCGACGACGGCGACCAGGTCGCCGGCGCGAGCGCCGCTGCCGCGAAGCCCGTTGAAGCAGGTGACCCCGGCGCACATCAGTGGCGCGGCCTCGACGTCGGACAGCTCGTCCGGGATGGCCGCGAGGGCGTCGGCCGGAGCGAGGACGTACTCGGCATAGCCGCCGTCGGCCGATAGACCGGTGACCCGCGCGGCGCGGCACGAGATGAAGTCACCTTCTCGGCAGGGCGTACAGGTGAAGCAGGCGCCGCCGAACCACCCGATCCCGACACGCTGGCCGACCTGCCACTGCGTCACGCCGTCGCCGACTGCCTCGACCGTGCCCGCCACCTCGTGCCCGGGCGTGCGGGGATAGGTGCTGGCCATGCCGTCTTTGGTCATGGCGTCGCTGTGGCAGACGCCGCAGGCCGCGGTGCGCACCAGGACCTGCCAGTGCCCGGGCTGTGGGACCGGCCGATCGATCAGCTCGAAATCGGCTCCGGGCTTTGCCACCTGTACCGCGCGCATGCTCGCTCCCTTTGCCCGGCCACTGGACGCTGAACCTGTACGCGCGTCTACCCGTCGCCTCCTTGGCCTAACCAGGGCCGATCTGGTAGCGGGGCGTGCAGGCCAGCTGCGATCGCAGTCAGCGGCACAGCGGATGCCGGGGGTGGCCGCAGCTGCCAGGTGTGGCACGAATCCAGGATCAGTCCGGGTCGGGGTGCCCCTAACGTCAGGTGCGTCAACCAAACGCCTGCTGCCGGGAGGTACACCATGAACCGCCGGACCGTCCGCCTTTCGATGGCCGCCGCCGCGATCGCGCTCACCGCGTTGGGTACCACCGGCTGCTCCTCCGACCCGTCCGAATCACCGTCGATGGTGCCGGCCGGTGCGACCTCGTCGCTGAAGCCGAGCCCGACCAAGAACAGCAAGCCGAGCGGCGCGACCAAGATCGTCGAGTTCAAGATCGTGCAGCAGCCCAAGTGCCCCGAAGGCACGGCCGTGTACCGCGCCGAGGCGGTACCGGTGATCATCAAGTGGAAGGTCACCGGTGCGACCGGCGTGGGGCTGTCGGTGGACAACCCGGAGCTGCCCGGCAGCTACGGCAACTATGCGGCCACCGGCACCGAGACGTTCACGTTCTCCTGCGGCGGCCCGGTTGGCAGCGTCGAGACGCACACCTACACGATCACGACGATCGGCGGCAAGCAGACCAAGCGTGCCCAGGTGAAGGCGTCCGCGAAGGTCATGGACACCGGTATCGGCGGCAACTGACCCGGATTCACAGCTCACGAGCCGGCCGCTGGGTTCGCATTGCTGTCCAGGCGGCCCCAGTGGGTGAGATCGCGCCAGGTGCGCCGCCGATGCGGACCCACCGGAGATGGTTGCGTCGCGGCGGCGTGGCCGAGACATACGATCATTTCGGGGCTCCACCGCTCGGGCAGGTTGAGGACTGCGCTGACGGCCGCTTTGCTGAATGAGGTGACCGGTCCAGACCCGAGGCCGAGCGCGTGGGCGGCCAGCAGCATCGTCTGCGCGGCGGTGCCGACATCGATGAAGAGACCGCTGCTCGTCGCCGAGAAGCCGTACTCCACGGCGCGTGCCACGTCGACGCAGATGACGACGGCCGCCGCCGGGCGTTGGAGCATGCCGGGCGAGACCATGCGCAGCACGCGCAGCGTCGCGGCATCATCGATCACGACGAAACGCTGCAGGCGCCGGTTGCCCGCGCTTGGGGCATGCGCGGCGGCGTCCAGGATCCGCTCCAACTGCTCGCGCGGAACCGGCTCGCTCGTCATCGCGCGCACGGTCCGGCGCGTCCTGATGACTTCGAGCGCGTCATGGCTCACTGGGCACCCCGATCGATGCCGTATCTCGCGACGAGATGCTCCGCGAAGACGCGGCACAAGGTGTCCAGCGCGGCCGCGTATCCGTCCGGGTCGGCCGAACGCGTCGCCGTCTGAGGCACGTGCTGGATCGAGCCCTCCAGCAGCGAGCGCGTCTCGGGTGACACCCGAGGCGCCACGTAGCCGGCAAGCCGCTGCGCGGCGGTCAGCAGCCGAAGGGGACCGTACTCCGCGGCCTCGTCGAGCTGGGTTCGGGCGGCGGTGACAAGATAGGTGAGTAGCTCGAGTGCCTCGTCCTCGGTGAGCACCATCGTCGTTCTCCTCGGTCACCCTGAGTTGTCCGCTCCGACGGCCCGCGCGAACTACCCGGCGCGGTCCCGTCTACACCCCCGCTCAGCGCTCGTCGCCCGCGCGGCTCTGGACCGAGCGGGGCCGCGGGCTGAGTGTGCCCGCCTTCGCGGCGGCCCCGGAGCCTCGGTAAAAACCCGTTGGCGGACCACGGCGACCACTGCTAGCTTTCCGGAGGCCGTGCCAGAGAACGAGGAGGTGGTACCCGTGAACGTGTCGACATGGGTGCTCCCCTTCGGGGTCACGGTCGGGCGGTAGGTCGTCCGGGAGCGCCGTTCACGAGCACTCCCGAAAGGCACGACCGTGCGATTCACTTCCGAACAGCGCCTCGACGACGGTGTCCTCGAGCGCGAATTCACCCTCGGCGACATCCCCGGCATCCTGTGGACGCCCGCATCCGCATCCGCACCGGCCCCGCTGATCCTGGCCGGCCACCCCGGCGGACTGCACAAGATGTACCCCCGACTGCTGGCCCGGGCCCGGCACTGCGCGGCGGAGGGCTTCGCCTCGGCCACCATCGAGCTCCCCGGGAGCGGTGACCGGCCCCGTTCCGCTGCCGCCGACGAGGCCCGCGCCGACCTGCGCCGGGCGCTGGAGGCCGGTGAGCCGGTCGACGACGAGATCGTCGACCGGCTCGTCCTCCCGCTGGTCGAAAAGGCGGTCCCGGAATGGCGGGCCGCCCTGGACGCCCTCCTTTTGCTGCCCGAGATCGGCGGCCCGGTCGGGTACGCGGGAGGGGTGATCGCCATCGGCATCCGGCTGGCGGTGGTCGAGCCGCGCATCTCGGCCGCCCTTCTGTTCGCCGGGAGTTTCGTGCCCCGCACCATGTTCGAGGAGGCCCGGCAGGTCACCATTCCATTGCAGGTCCTGCTGCAGTGGGACGACGAAGGAAACGATCGGCAGCTGGCCCTGGACCTGTTCGACGCCTTCGGCTCCAAGGAGAAGACGCTGCACGCCAATATGGGCGGGCACACCGGCGTACCGCAGTTCGAGGGGGACGACGGGAACCGGTTCTTCGCCCGGCACCTGAAGTGAGGCCGGGCCGTCAGGCCGGCAGCAGACGATAGGGGCTGCCGGCCGGGATGCCGCTCATCGATGGCGGTGGCCAGCAACAGCTTGAACGCCCCGGCCAGCTTCGTCGGAAGGTTGGCCGGGGCGTTCCCGTCGATCAGTTCTTGAGTGCGGGGCAGTACGCCGCGGCCTCGTTGGCGGCCTCGTCGAGCTTCTTCTCGATGTCCGGGTCGTCAAGGACGGCCTGCGAGGTGAGCAGCTTCGCGACGACCGCGACGAACCCGTCGATCGCCGCCCTCAGCTTCGGGTCGGCGGCCTTCTCGGTCTCGGCGTTGACGGCCTTGGCGAGGCGGGCGTTGAGTGCGTCGGCGTGCTCCCTGGCCTTGGCCATCGCGGCCTGGTCGTTGTCCTTCTCGGCCGTCATCAGCTCGAAGGCGACGTTGAGCACCTCCAGCTTCTCGTTCTCGAAGATGGCGAGGACCGCCTTGCACACTTCCTCGGTGCTGGCCCTCCCGCCGCCGGGCGAGCCGGACGGCGCGCCGCCGCCGGTCGCCGACGGCGCCCCGCTGCTGGCCGAGGCGGCCGACCCGGCCCTGGCCTCGGAATCCGGCTCCGTTTCCGACCCGCATGCCGCGGTCAGCGCCGCCGCGGCCGCGAACATCAGTACGATCGTTGATCGATGCAGTCGCATGCGCATCCCCCGTCCGTTGTGGATCACGTCGGGATAGCATAGAGAAACATAAATGGGTCGGACAATCGTATTGTCTGATCGCGTCGAGATGGTCGAGGACCCATTGGGTGCACGGTCGACCTCCACTGTGGACGAGTGTCCGATGTGGAGCGTTAGTGTTGCACTCCCGCGTAGCAACCACTGTGATACTGCGCCGGTCGGCTCCCATGGCATCGCGCAGTGTCGATGTTATCCGGCGGGCTCCTGGCCGCGTGCGGTGCGGTCGTGCTCAGCGTGGCGAGCTGGGCGCAGCCGGACGACGGCGATCCGGCGGCGCACCTTGGCCTGATAGCCCTCGTACGCGTCGAGGGATGCGACGAGCCGCGCCCACAGGGCGCTGCGCTGCTCGCCCTGCACCTCCGACGCGGTCACCCTGACCCGCTCGCCGCGGGTCTCGACCACGGCGTTCGGGTCGGCGAGCAGGTTCAGCCACCACTGCGGTTCCCGGTCGATGCCGCCGTTGGAGGCGGCCACGATGTAGTCGGTGCCGTCGCGCAGGTACAGCATCGGCACGGTGAACAGCTGGCCCGAGCGCCGGCCGCGGGCCGTCAGCAGCAACACGTCACCGCCGCGGAAGCGGTGCCCGAAGCGGCCGTTGCTGCGGCGAAACAGGGCGATGTGTATCCGGGTCGCGTTCCTGCTCATCCAGGTGAGCAGGCGGTCCCGGCGGGTGGCGCGGGTGTCGGTGTTCATGCGCCGGCCGCCGGTGCGGCGTAGCGGAAGGTGCGGCGCTCGGCGCGGGCGAACCGCCGGACGAGGAGCCCGCCGATGGCGCGCAGGGCGGGACCGCCGGGGATCCGCCGCACGGCGTGCGGCGGGAGGCCGTGCATCACCCAGGCGAGCACCGCGGGGACGTCGCGAGGGCTGTACTGCGGCGCGAAGTGTTCCTTGTCGAGCCGCTCCCAGTCGTGCTGGGTGAGGTGGGCCTGGACGAGCGCCATCGCGTCCCGCTCCTCGTGGGCGAGGTGGGCCTCGATCCGGTCGCGCAGTTCGGTGACGTGACCGGCGAGCAACCCGCGCGCGGCGGCGGTGCTGGCAGTCCCGGCGGCCAGTCCGGCGAACCCGGCGTCGCAGGCCTGCAGCAGTGGATCGATGTGCTCGTGCTCGGCGGCCATCGCGCGCAGTATGGCGGCGTCCTCGCCACCGGCGGTGCGCTCCAGCAGCAGCGGCCAGAGCCCGGAGTCCTCACCGTGGTGGTGCTTGTGCAGCGCGCCTGAGAACAGCGCCCACCGGCGCTGGAGCCGTTTCCAGCACGCCTGGTCCCCGGCCGGGGTGGCGGCCGTGGCCGCGGTGAAGAGGGCGAGGTCGCGCCGGAACGCGTGGTGCATCAGATACATGCCCGCGGGGTCGACAGGGCCAGCGGGTGCGGCCGTCTGACCAGGAAGGACGAGCTGCTCGACGTCGAGGGCACCGTCCGGGCGGATCGTGGCTGTCATGATCTCTCCTTTCACTTGAGTCAAGGTACTATGAATTTACCTCTGATAAAGTCAATAAGTGGTCGAGCGAAAGCGGACATATAACTCGAAAATCCGTGCACAGCAGGCCGAGCGGACCCGAAGCGCCGTGATCGCCGCCGCCGCGGAGTGCTTCACCCGGCTCGGATACGCCGAGACGACCATGAAAGCCATCGCGGCGCACGCGGGTGTCTCGGCGCAGACCGTCTTCGCGCACGGCGGCAAGGCCGCGCTGCTGCTTGCCGCGGTCGACCGGAGCATCGCCGGCGACGACGACGCCGTGCCGCTGCTCGCGCGGGACCGGTTCCAGCAGATGCTGAACGCGCACGCCAAGGATGAGAAGCTCCTTCTGCTGCGCGGGATCACGGTGGACTGGCTGCCGATCGCCGGGCCGATCCTTCGCTCGTTCCGCGACGCGGCGCCCGGTGATCCCGAGATCGCCGCGGCGTGGGAGGAGTACGAGCGCCGCCGCCACACCGACGCGCGGATCATCATCGAGTCCTGCTCGCACCTGCTGCGGCCCGGGCTGACGGTCGAGCGGGCCACGGACATCTACTGGGCGGCCCTCAGCCTGCAGACGGCGGACGCGTTTCTGCTCGGCCGGGGATGGTCGCTGACCGACTACGCCGACTGGCTCGTGGACGGCATGGACCGCCTGTTGTTCCGATGACACCCGCCCCTTCCACGATGGGTGGGTGACATTCGACCGGCCAGCGCTGCGGCGCACGTTCGACGTCGAGAGTCCGCGCGCCCCCGGCGACGTCTGGGACCGCTATGTCCGGCCCGGGCGCTGCGGGGAGAACGAGCCCAGAAGCGGACTTACGGCTGAACTGAGACCGCGTCGGGGAGCAGGCGGCTCTTGAAGTCGGGGCACTCCACCAGGGGCGAGTGCGTGCACGTCGAGGCGTGACGCAGGCTGTCGCGCATCCGCATCAACCGCGCGATCTCCTCATCGAGTTCCTGTGCCCGCTGCCCCATCCGCTCACGGAGCTCGTCGTCGCCGGGCGTCGCGACCAGGAATCGCGCGATCTGTGCCAAGGTGAAACCCGCCTCCTGCGCGCAGCGGATCAGGATGAGTCGGTCGATGACCTCTGGAGCGAAGGTGCGCCGCAGGCCATTGCGCCCCCTGGATGCGATCAGCCCGCGTCGCTCATAGAACCGCAGCGCCGACGCGGTCACGCCCGCCAGCTCGGCGACCTTGGCGATGTCCAGCTCAGTATCCATCTCGCCCCCTTGACTTGAAGCGTGGTTCAAGTTGCACCCTCGATCGTGACAGCTGTCCACTGAGCAGACAAGGACTTCGTCATGCCGCTCCACCCACAGGTCGAGGCTCATCTGGCCAGGCTCGCGGCCGTCAACCTCGTCGGGCTTCACACCGTTTCACCACAGCAGGCGCGCGAAGGCGCCCGTCGCCTTACCGCCGCCTCGATCGGCGAAGCCGAACCCGTTGCCGAGGTGACCGACAGCGTCGCCGCCACCAGGGCCGGCGACATCCCGATCCGGATCTACCGCCCAGTGCTGGGAGCGCCGGTGGCCGACCCGTTGCCGGTTGTCGTGTTCTTCCACGGCGGAGGCTACGTGCTCGGTGATCTCGACTCCCACGACGCCCTCGCGCGCTCCATCGCGAACACAGCGGGGACGGTCGTGATCTCGGTCGACTATCCGCTCGCGCCCGAGCGCAAGTACCCGGCCCAGATCGACACCGGACTCGCTGCGACGGCCTGGGTCGCCGACCATGCGGCCGAGCTCGGCGTTGACGCCGATCGGCTGGCCGTGGCAGGCGACAGTGCCGGCGGCAACCTCGCCGCGGTCGTCGCGCTGAAGGCACGCGACGACGGTGCACCGCACATCGCATTCCAGCTTCTCATCTACCCCGACCTCGACTTCCGGCGCAAGAACGACTCCATCACCCGGCTCGCCGGCCGCTACGGCAATGTCACGCGGGAAGCGCAGTTCTGGTTCATGGACCACTACCTCGACACCCCGGCACAACGACTCGACCCCCGCGTCTCGCCCCTGCTCGAACCGGATCTGGCCGGGCTCCCACCGGCATACATCATTACAGCGGAGTACGACGCGCTCCGCGACGAAGGCGAGCAGTACGGCCAACGGCTACGCGACGCAGGCGTTACCACGACCGTGCGCCGCTACGACGGAATGATTCACGAGTTCCTCCGCCACCCGTTCGATGACGCCGAGGTCGCGGTCACGGAGTTGGCCGCCGCACTCCGCGATGCCCTGGCAAGCAACAGGTGACCCTTGCCTGCCTGCCGACTCCGTGTCGAAGGGGGCGTCGACCAGCCTCGGCAAGAGTGTCGTCGCGATCGCGCAGGTGCCACCGGGGCGCGGCGAGCGGGCTGTCACGCCCGGGTGACCGGGCCAGCCTCGGGCGCCGCGTACGCCAGGTGGCGCAGGACGCCGCCAGTCCAGGGTGGGTAGCCTGCGGCGAGGACCGAAGCGACATCCGCGCCGGCCGGGTCGACCGTGAGGCCGGCGTCGAGCGCGCGGCGGGCGGCGGCGGCCATGGCATCCGGGTCGGGGCCGGCGTCCAGCAACGCCTGAACGAACGAGACCGTGCCGCCGCTGACCACCAGCGGGATGCCGCCCTTGGCGCGGACCTCGAAGGCCGTGGCCTCGGCGTCGTCGCCGGTGATCTCGACCACCGGGGCGTCCGGGGCGAAGAACACGGCGGCCAGGGGGTTGGCGGTGATCTGTGGGAACTCGCGGACGGCTGCCGCCGTTCTGGTGGTGAGTGGCGTCGGCGGCAAGGTTCCGGCGACCGTACGCATGGCGAAGAAGAGGTGGCTCAGCGCGGGAACTTCGGGCGCGCTCAGCAGCGTACGGAAGAGGGCCGTCTCGATCTCGAAAGCGTCGTCCATGGGCGCCGACGCGCTGCGGATCGCCACCTCCCGAACCGCGGCCAGCGCCCGGACCGGCGAGCCTGCGGACCGGCGGCGCACCTCCTCGGCGAGACCGAGTGGCTCTTCGGTGCCGCCAGGGATTCTGTAGCCGGGCCTTTCCCAGCGCTGGACGAACGGTCCGTCCGGCTGGGCGAGCACCCAGGCGCGGGCGGCGGCGACCACGTCCGTGGCGAGTTCGTCCACCAGGCCGGCGGCCAGCGCGGCCCGGGGGTGGAACGCGGTGCCGGGGCCGACGATGTCGAGCACGGTCGCGGCAATGCCGGTCATGCGAGTCACCCGCACCACGCCACCGCCGCCGGGCATGATGCCCATCCCAGTTTCGGCGAGCGACCAGATCACGGAGTCATCGTCGGGGCCGACGCGGTAGTGGCAGGCCAGCGCGATTTCGAAGCCGCCGCCCAGGGCCGAGCCGTTCAGTGCGGCGGCGACCGGGCGGCCCAGTGTCTCCAGTTGGCGGGCCTGGTCGCGCAGTGGCACCAGCAGGTCGTAGGTGGCGGCGGCCTCTTCCGGGGTGATCTCGCTCGGCTCGAACTCCGGACCTGCCACGAAGGAGCGTTTCGCTGATGTGAGCACTACGCCGCGCAGTTGGTCGAGCCGGGTGGTCAGGTCGTCGAGGCAGGCGTTGAGGCCGTCGTGGTGGCGCTGGTTGAGCATGTTGGCGGTGCGGCCAGGGTCGTCGAGGGTCACCGTGACGACGCCGTCGGTGTCCCAGGCCCAGCGAACCGAGCCAGACTGTTGGACATGTGTCATACCGTCAGCCTAGGGAACGGTATGACACATGTCCAACGGTAGGTTGGGGGCATGACGGGCGACGACGACTCGGTGCCGGACATGTCCGGTGTGACGATGGTCAACGTGTTGCGCGCGGTGGCTGACCCGATCCGCCTGAGGATCGTGCAGACGCTCGCCGACGGTGAACAGCACGCGAAGTGCGGGACGCATTGGGACTTCGGCGTGCACAAGTCGACCATGACCCATCACTTCCGAATCCTTCGGCAGGCGGGCTTGACCCGTACGACGGTGACCGGCCGGACCCATACCATCGTGCTGCGCCGAGATGAATTGAATGTCCGCTTCCCCGGTCTGATCGACGCACTGATCGAGGACAACGGCAGGTAAAGCAACTGTTCGCCGGGGAGTGTCAAGTTAACGGCTGATCTGGATTGTTGAATCGGTCAGTGGTTGGTCAGGGTCAGGCGGCCCTCGAACGCGATCTGGAATGCGTTCAACGGCGCCTTCCAGCGCATGGTCCATCGCCGGCGGCCGGCACCGGTCGGGTCGAGGCTCATCAACGCCATGTACACGCACTTCAAGGCGGCCTGCTCATTGGGGAAGTGCCCGCGGGCCCGCACGGCCTTGCGGATACGCGCGTTGACGCTCTCGATCGCGTTCGTGCTGCAGATGACCTTGCGGATCTCCACGTCGAAGGCAAGGAACGGCACGAACTCGGCCCACGCGTCCGACCACAGCTTCACGATCGCCGGGTACTTCTTGCCCCAGACGTCAGCGAACTCCATGAACCGCTCGGTCGCGGCGTCCTCAGTCGCCGCGGTGTAGACCGGCTTGAGTGCCTTGGCGATCTTGTCCCAGTCCTGCCGTGCCGCGTACCGGAACGAGTTGCGCAGCAGGTGGACCACACACGTCTGGACGATCGTGCGCGGCCACACGGTCGCGACCGCGTCGGGCAGGCCCTTCAACCCGTCGCAGACGAGCATCAGCACGTCAGCGACACCGCGGTTCTTCAGCTCGGTCAGCACGTGCAGCCAGTGTTTGGCGCCCTCGCCGCCGTCGCCGGCCCAGATCCCGAGGATGTCACGGTGGCCGTCGACGGTGACCGCCATGACGACGTAGATCGGCCGGTTCGCGACCTGACCATCCCTGATCTTGACATTGATAGCATCGATGAACACGACTGGATACACCGCGTCGAGGGGCCGGTTCTGCCACTCCGCCATACCGTCGATCACCTTGTCGGTGATCGTGGAGATGGTCTGCTTCGACACCTCGGTGCCGTACACCTCGGCCAGGTGCGCGGCGATCTCGCCATGGGTCAGGCCCTTGGCCGACAGCGACAGCACCAGGTCGTCCACCCCGGACAGCCGCCGCTGACGCTTGCGCACGATCTGCGGCTCGAACGTGCCGGCCACGTCCCGCGGCACCCGGACCTCGACCGGCCCGATGTCGGTCAGCACCGTCTTCGCCCTGGTGCCGTTGCGGGAGTTCCCGCTGCCCTTGCCCGCCGGGTCGTGCTTGTCGTAGCCGACATGGTCGGTGATCTCGCCCTCGAGGGCCGATTCCAGGACCCGCCTGGTCAACTGCTGCAGCAGCCCACCCTCACCGGTCAACTGCAGCCCGTCACCACGAGCCCGATCGACCAGCATCGCGATCAACTGCTCATCCGTGACCGCACCCCCCCGGCACGGCAACGGGCTCCTGCTCGACGGTGGTCTCCGTCGTCATCTGGCGTCTCTCCCTTGATCGGTAGATCCGCCGTTATTTGTACAGTCCTGTTCGCCGGCAGCGGCTCGGGCGCGGCGTCGAGGGCGGCGGTGTCGACGTGGCTCAACGGGGGAGTGCTGGCAACGCAGGTCGCCGAGTGGGCCGGTCACTCGGTTGAGGGAGCGTGAGGGCTGGCTTCAGGCGTCGTCTGGTCGGTGACGCCGTAGCGGCACCAAGGCGGGTGCATCGGCATGGCACTTATGCACGTCGACGATATGGGCCACGCCAGCGTCAAGACCGCGGCGTTGAGGGGGCCTGTTTCGTTGCGCTGGTTCGGTCCCTTCGAGTGACCGAGGGCGCGAAGACCGTTGCGTCGGATGCTGTCGGTTCGATGGTCGGCCGTTACTGGCTTTCCGTAAGTCGCCTTTGTGTTGCCTCGATGACCGTTTCCAGCGGCGCGTAGGTGTCGATCAGGACGTGGTGGTCCGTCCACGGCTCATAGACGGAGGCTCGAGATTCGACGTGGTCCCAGGTCGGCTCCGGGAGGTGGCGCAACCCTCGCCGTCGACTCTCCAGACGGCGCCGATGCTCCTCCTGATTGGAGCAGGTGAGCAATACGAATCGTAGTGCGACGGCCGTATGTTCGGCCGCACGGCGCCAGGTCTGACGAGCTGGTTCGCTGTCGTTGACGGCGTCAATGACGACATCCCAACCCAACGCCAGGTTCTGTTCGGCAGCAGCCCTGGTCACCTCGTATGCCGCGACTCCGGTCTCCCAGCCAGATGGCAGGCCGGCGCCGAGCATGGCGTCCTCGGTGGTGTCGATGGACAGATGTACGGCATGCAATCTGGCGGCGATACCGGCGGCCACGGCGGTCTTGCCGGTGCCCGGTAAGCCAGAGATCACGATCAACATACCTCAGCGTACGTGGTTTCCTCAGCCGGCGAAGCGTGCGGTCGCTCGACTACGCTCGTACCGCGAACGGGCGGCGGCGCGGGGCTGATGCGGGCATATCGTCCAATGTGGATCGTGCTGGAACGGGCGCGGAGTCCACGCTCGAAGACGGTTTGCCAAGATCCGCTTCACAAGTCAGGACTCCATGTGATCGCCTGTTGTGCCCTGCTGTGCGGCGCGAGGCGCTGTATCCCAGGCGGGGCGAGAGACCGTCCGTCTCCTCACCGTCGTAGCGGTGGGGAAGCTGGAGGCGGTCACCCGCGTGCCGCTGGCCAGCGGCGGGGACGGATCGGCGTAGCGCTCGAGGATGGCCAGGTCGGCCTTACCCAGATCACCGTGAGCGGGGTTCGACCAGGTCCTTGACTCGAACCTTGTGGTGCGCGGCGGCCATGGTCAGCCGGTCGCAAGCCCGAACCCGCCGGTCGAGGGCGGCCGCCTCGGCATCGGGCGCAGCAAAGACACCTATCTCCAAGCCCGCTACCGCCGTATCGCCAGCCGAGGATTGCCGGCCCCGGCGCTGGCGCAGGCCTTCGACAGTGCCGCTCAGCGGGCCCTCTTCGTCGCCCGCTTGCGGGGCGGCGTCAACAGGTCGGCTATCGCCGCGATCGAGGACGGCACCAGGCGGTAGTACGCCCAGACGCCGCGCTTCTCGCGCTCGAGCAGGCCGGCCTCGGTGAGGATCCGAAGGTGATGACTCACGGTCGGCTGGGAGAGGCCAAGCGGCGCGGTGAGGTCACTCACGGACGCCTCGCCGTCCGGAGCGGACTGGATCAGACTGAGCAGTCGCAGCCGGGCCGGGTCGGCGAATGCCTTCAGCACTCCCGCGAGCCGTTCGGCATCGGCCCGCTTAATCGGCTCGCCAGCAAGCGGCGAGATAGCAGGCATAGCAGTTTTCGCAGTTCCCACGCCTTCCATTGTTCCACCAACACCATCGATAGGCCGGTGAAACCGGGACCAGTCCCCCGATGGCGATGTGCTCCACCGGTCGCCGGATCGCCGCCGTCAGCCGTTGGTACCCGGTGGGACGCCCTGTCACCCGTTCGTATCCGCTGGCAGGTGACCTGGGGACTCGCGCCATCGAAGCCTAGGGGATAGAGTAAACGGTTACGCAAAACATGCTTCTGGGTGGGCGGTCCTGGCGCTTGAGCTGCCGTTTCGCGGTGCGCAGGCACGGTTCTACGGTCGCAAACCCTAAACGTGGCGAGCCCCGGCCCTGCCACGATCTTGCCAACGCTCGATGCAACAGAGCCGCCTCTCCTCTGCGGAGGTGAAGCCGTCAAGCGTCATCGACACTCCAACGCGGGTGGTCGTGATGATGGGTCGTATTCCGTACGCAACGACGTGGATGGAACGCTCTGATCTGTACGGTCACGCCGTGATGTATCGAGTCCGTTTCGCGATCGGCTTCCTGCTCGGCGTCGTTTGCCTGGGCGTCGCGCTCTTCGCTCTGTTTCAGCTGGTCCGGGGCGGCTCCTGCGCGTCCGGGGGTAACTACGTCTCTGTCCGGCAGTGCCCACCGGGGACCGGCAAATGGGCGTTCATCCTGCCCCTCGCCATCATCGGCGGCATCGCGAGCTTCATCCTGGGCCGACTACGGTTCCGGCAGCCGGTGGCACCTGTCCCGCCGCCGCACCCGCGCCTCTTTGACAACGCTGGTCCGGCGGCATCGCCGTTCGGCGCGCTGGTCGCGATCAACGACGGGCAATTGTTCAAGGCCGGGTCCGGCACCGCGCAGCCCGCCCCGACGATGGACCCGCTGGTCAGGTTAACCATGCTGCAGTCTCTGCGGGACTCCGGTGCGCTGTCGCCAGCCGAGTACGACCAGGCGAAGGCGAAGATTCTGGCCGAGATGTAGGCCTCGTCCCTTGCGCAGGTCAGGTCGATCCGGACCTCGTCGTCAGCGATCGGCGTCCAGTCGATGCCGCGGTCACGCAGTCAAACGTCCACCAGCAGCTGCGGGGATCACGTCAGGCCTGCTGTCGGGCCCTTCCC
Source organism: Dactylosporangium sp. NPDC051484 (assembly GCF_040689395.1). NCBI lineage: Bacteria > Bacillati > Actinomycetota > Actinomycetes > Micromonosporales > Micromonosporaceae > Dactylosporangium > Dactylosporangium sp. NPDC051484. Next base: position 195,204 of record NZ_JBFAZX010000013.1, read on the forward strand.
GCACCGTCCGATTGCGACGCCCCGAGCCGTCCGCCTTCGCCCGGCCCTTCGGACTGGGGCGTCGTGCTGTTCACGGCCGGCGCATCGGCGGCCGTGTTGCGGAAGGCGGCGACTCCGGATCGTCCCGTCAGCTCTTCGCCGGGATCCTCACCGATGAGGAGCTCGAGCACATCGAAACGTTCACCCCGCCGCCGCTGCCAGAGCCGCCCCACTTTCAGCCAGCGCTGAAATATGGCCGACAACTCCTCCAAGACGGACTCCCGAGGCGTGGACCATCCTGGAAGCGGTCATTCTGCTCACGGACCCGGCACTACAGCACCTGATGCAGCATCGCGCCGAGGTGATCGAGGACGGCCACCCCGCCCGAGCGGTCCACGCCGCGAGGCCCGCCCGGGACACCGTGCGCGTGACCGCCGGCCAGCTGACGATGACCACGGACGCAGGCACCGTGTCCACATCCGCCACCCGAACCCGCCGACCGGCCGGTTGCGTTGCTGCTGCCGATCGGCCCAGGTTCGGACAAGATTTACAGAGCCTGGATGGACAGTCACGTCCCGGACAGGCCGAGTTGGCTGTGCGAATGATCGCTGTGGGTGCTCCGTGGGTGGCTCGGATGTTCAGGACCGTGGGCGGACCAGCCCGAACCCGCCCGGATTTCGTGACTGAAGGTACACTGCCATGTTTCACATGGTGGACTGGCAACGTCCGGACCAGGTAATACGCGTCAGGACGGAAACGGATGTGAGCCGTGGTGGGCGGACGGGGTACCCTGTGTGCGCGGGCTGCTAGCTCAATGGCAGAGCTGCGGACTTTTAATCGTCGTGAATCGCAATTGCGGGCCGTATTACAGCGCGATCTACCTGCGTAAACGTGCGATTTGACGGTCCATTGTGGATTTGGATTGCTCCAAGGTTGCTCGGCTGTTCAAGTGGCGGTTTGTCCACGTCTATCCGGGCGCAGTCCGAGTATTTCCGGCGCTGTCCGCTGCGGTTTGAACCCGAGGCATGCTCGCGCGTGCCGACCGGGCTGTCCCGCCGCCGACGCTCGAGCGATCTCGTCAGCGGAGCTTGGATCGTGGATTGGTCAGTCTTTGCAAATGCGCTCATGGCTGGTCTTTGCGATGAGCGAGCCTCTCTGCAGACTCTGGCGCGGCCGGGGGCAGGCCCTCGAGCGCAGTCCGGATGGCAAGCGTCTGCCGATGTTGCGGGCCGAGGGCGGCTTCACCGATGCGCAGGGCCTGCTCGTATTGGGTGCGGGCGCCGTTCAGGTCGCCCAGGGCGCGCAGCACCATGCCGAGGTTGCTGCGGCGGATGCCGGTGGTGGGGTGGTCGGGGCCGAGGGCGGCTTCGCTGATGCGCAGGGCGTGCTCGTGTTGGGTGCGGGCGCCGTTCAGGTCGCCCAGGTCGTGCAGCACGTTGCCACCACGCCAAGACCGACGGTCGCGGCAAGCGCTCCGCCGACGGCCCAGGCGGCTTCTTTCCAGTTGCCGGTGGCGACGTAGGCGACTGCGGAGACGACGCCGGCGATGGTGCCGATGGGGCCGGGGATCATGGAGGCGTAGGAGGCGACGACGGCGACGGTGTTCAGGGCTTTTTTGATGCTGCCCCAGCCCCATTTGCCGTCGAGGTCGGTGCAGTTGATGGGGTCGGCGGAGCAGTAGTCGTAGGCGTTGGAGTTGCCGCCGGGGACGGGGTCGACTTGCAGCGACCTGACGGGCAAGCCCGTGTACATCTACCACGGCGGCAACGACGGCGCCGTCAAGAAGTCGGTGAACGACGACCCGGCCACGTACTTCCGGGACTTCGGCGCCTCGGTCCGGTACGACACCGGCTCGGCCGCCGGGCACGCCTGGGTCACCTCGTACGGCACCGTCGGCTGCTCGGCCACCGCGTCGCCGTACCTCAACGACTGCGGCACCGACCCGCAGCGCGACCTGCTCGGCAAGCTGTTCGGCGGGGTCGCCAGCCCCCAGCACCGGCCCGCTCGGCGGGACCTTCGTCAAGTTCAGCCGGAACGCGTACGCGGTCAACGGCTACGCGCCCGTTCTGAGCGTGGACTCGTGCGGCTTCGCGTGCGTCCCGGCGGCCTGCGCGGCCGGCCAGATCTCTACCGACGCTACGCGTCCTCGGCCTACTGACGTAACGCAAAAGCGGTCGAATACCTACCTTGCAACAGGATGCTGGCTCGGGAGCCGATCACAGCGGGCTGTGCCGCTTCACTCAGACATAAGAAGCGCATCGTCCAGAACGCCAAGTGCAACACCACTGGGAGCTTCTGAGCTTCGCGCGTTCGTCGCCGGCGGCCTCGCATCGGGCGCCGGTGGGCGATGGTCAGGCCAGCCAGTGGTCCAGCTGGGTTAGCAGCTGCGGTGGTGGCACCAGGCCCGGGGAGCCCGCGCGGCGGAACTCCGGGCAGGGTTGGCGCGGCACTCGCAGCTCGGCGACGGCGCCGGTGGCGTCGGCGAGCCAGACGACGTCGATCGCGGTCGGGCCGCCGGCCGTGGCGCAGTCGCTCGTGTCTGTGACGCGCTGGGTGGCGGCGTTGACAAGGTCGTGGAATGCCGTCAGGTTCTGGCGCTGGGCGTGCTGGGTGGCGAGGCGGAGGCCGTCGGGGCTGGTGCGGTAGCGGCACGCCCTGACCTCGACCAGGGCGCTCGGCGCGAACGTGTCCGCCCCACCCCGGTTGCGGGCGAAGTCGTCGCGCGGCTCGTCGGCCCGGGTGCGTACCTCGATGTCGGCCGGTGACAGCGCGGCCGCGCAGGCCGGCGTCTTGACCGCGGCCGGGCTGGTCGCTGCGGCGAGCTGCTCCCGGTAGCGCGCGAGGAAGGTGTCCACCACCGCCGGGTGCGTGCCGTCGGTGCTGATGATGCGGCGGGTGCGCCCATCGGCGCCGGCGGTACCGCAGTTGCGGTCGAGCGGCACGGCTACCGGCGCCCGGCCGGCGTAGCTCACCACGAGCGACATCTCTGTTGGGAACGCGGTCAGCGTGCAGTTCCCGTTGCCGTCTGCCGCGGAGGGCAGCGCGTTCATCGCCGCGACGATCTCGTCCGCCCGCGCTGTGAGTACGCGGGGCGGTGTCGGCTCGATCCAGCTCGGCATGGCGCCGGGCAGCTCGCACAGGGTCACTGATACGACGCCGTCGGCCGGGACGAGCGGCCCGGGCCGGTCAGCAGTCCCGACGCCGCCGGGCCACGTGACTGGGCAGTGCGCCGCGTCGAGTTCGGGTGGCTCCGGAATCGCCGCGGGCGAGGCCACGCCCCGGTGCAGCGCCAGCGGGACGCCGACGGTCACCGCGCCGAGCGCCACCGCGGCCGCCGCCACGACCAGCGCGGTGCGTAGACGAGTCTGCATCTGGGCCTCCTGTCGGCCAGCATAGGGTGGCGCCCGCACCGCGAGCGCCCGCCGGCCCGGCTCAGCCCCAGGTGAAGAGCGTGAAACCCAGGTTGTTGACGAACGCGGACATGCCGATGTACGACACGCCCTCGAAGCACTCCGTGGAGCCGGCGGTGCCGACGCCGGCCACCGGGCACACGACCCAGTTGCCGTAGGAGCCGCTGATGATGCCGCGCGCCTGCATCATGTCGCAGGTGGCGCCGCAGGCGACGACCGGACCGCCGCTGTCGCCCTTCGCGGACGCCATGTTGGTGGTGGTGCGCAGGGCCTGGACGACGTTGTGCCGGGTGATCCCCTCGATGATCGAGTCGACGCCCGCGTACTTCACCTTGATACCGCAGTGGATGCCCGACATCGCCCCCGACGTGCACACCGAGTCGCCAACGTGATTGAGCGTCCACGTTTCGATGCGCTTGTTGTAGCCCGGGTCGTTCCACGCGCCGTCGTAGTAGTTGGCGCCGGCGCTGCCGACGAAGATCCTGACGAACGTGACGTCATATCCGAGGTTGTAGCCCCCCGAGATCGGCGCACCGAGCAGGTTGTACGCGCCGTTGTAGAAGTTCCCGGAGGTGCCGCAGTGCGACGCGCCGAGCAGGACGTCACTCCCGGCATACCGGCCGCCGAACCCGGTGGAGCAGAACTTCGCGTCGGAGTTGTAGATCCGAGCGCCGCCATAGTACGGGCTGGAGTCGGCCGCGCGGCCGTACAGCGGGGTCTGCTCCGCCGCGACCGCCGCCCGCACCGGCACACCGGCGAGCACCTGCGCGTTACTGGCGAACGCATCCGGGGCGACGGCGGTCACCTGCGCCGCAGACACACCCGCCGACCTCGCCTGCGGCGCCGCCGAGGAGTTGTAGGTGACGAACAGGCCGCTCCCGTCCGGCTCGACGGCGATCGAGTTCCACGCCGCGGCGGGGACGTCGGCCGCAGGCTTCCCCTCCACCGCCTTCTCCAGGTTGGCGCGCGCCGCCTCCAGCTCCTCGGCCGAGTACTTCGCGTCGGTCACGGTCACGGCCAGTCCGGCGGTCTTCGCCTCGGCCTGCACGTCCCGCACCTGCTGCGGTACCGCGCCCTTCCAATACACCGACAACACGCCATGCTCCGCGTCCACGACCACACCCGCGTAACCGCCGCTGTGCCGTTCCTCGGTGCCGGCCGTACCGGTGATCAGGTCGGCCAACGCGTCCAGCTTCGCCTGCCGCTCCAACGTCGCCGCGTCGATCCCTTGAACCGCCGTCGACGCCGACGACTTCGCGTCCGCCGCGCCACCTGGATCCGCAAACGCCGTGGTGGCGGTGCTGGATGCCAGGCCGACGACCGCGATGGTGACTGTCACAAGCCTCAAGGCACGCAAGAGTCCATCCTCCCCCGTTAGTAGAGGCACCCACTATGGCAGGACACAAGCTAAATTTGAAATATTTACATTTAATCCCAGTCCACCCGAGGCCGTGACTAGGACCCTGTAGGTCAGCATGATCCGGTCACCCAGAGGCTAAATTTAAATGCCCATCGCAAGGTCCACCATCAGCGCCAGGCGGGGATGCCAGCTGCTGGTGGCAGCCGATTGCTGTGCTGGTGTGCGGCTGGTGCACGCAGGTCGGCCAGGGACTTTTGCAACGGAACGGCTGTTATGGCGCCCGACTGCGACCCTGGCCGGACGCTGCGGAGGTCGACCGACGGTGCCGTCGTCCATCCATGATCCGGAATCGGTCGGCCGTTCGGTCATGTTCGATGCCGTCTTGTCTGTCAGGGTCGAATCGAATGTCGAGCTGTCGCGCGTGGATGGGGCGGGTGCGTGGACCGTGGGTGGCTCTGTTGCATTGAGCGTTGGCATGATCGCGGCATGCTTGACCAGTGAAGCTGACGGCCCGTCCTCATCCCTGGCTGCCACCGAAGTCGGCGTTTGCCGGGTTCCGGTTTCCGCCTGAGGTGATCATGGTCGGGGTGCGCTGGTACCTGCGGTTCAACCTGTTCTACCGGGACGTGGAAGAACTGCTGGTCGAACGCGGCATCGAGATCGACCACGTCACCGTGTTCCGGTGGGTGCAGCGGTTCACCCCGCTGCTGGCCGACGCTGCCCGGTTCTGCCGCCATTCGCCAGGCGAGAGGTGGCACGTTGACGAGACGTACGTCAAGGTCAACGGAGTTTGGCGGTACGTCTACCGGGCGGTCGACCAGTACGGGCAGGTCATCGACGTGCTGCTCTCGGCCCGCCGAGATGCCGACGCGGCTCGGCGGTTCTTCCGGCGGGCGCTGTCCTCGTTGAAGGCCAAGCCCACCGAGGTGGTCACCGATGCCGCCGCGGTCTATCCCGGCGTGCTCGATGAGCTGATCCCGCAGGCGTGGCATCACGTGGAGCAGCACGCGAACAATCCCATCGAGGCTGACCACAGCCAGCTCAAACACCGGTTGAGATCGATGCGCGGCCTACGCACCGACCGCACAGCCTGGACGATCATCGCCGGCCACAGCTTCATGCAGAACCTCCGACGCGGCCACTACGAACTCGGACTCGACTCCCCGCCCGCTCTGCAGGTCGCAGCCGCGTTCACCGAACTCGCCCGGGCAATCTGACCGCGGACCCGAACGGGATCAACACGTCCGCC
>NZ_JBFAZX010000014.1:0-4154 GCF_040689395.1 Dactylosporangium sp. NPDC051484
TCACCGCCCGCAACTCCGCGGTCTGGGCATCGGTCAGCATCACACCAGGATCAACGACAACCCGACATAACACAACCAGGATCACGCGACACTAGCTGCAACGGTGATCACTTCGTCGCTGAGCCGCCTCGCCCGCAAGGAGTGACGGTCGTACGTCAGCCACGAGCTTCCAGCTCCGCCTTGGCGCGGAGCAACGCATGACGCGCCGGCCGATCGACCGTGGGGAACTGCGGGTTGATCTCGATGAGCGCGTTGGCGATCACCGCTGCCGCGGCGAGCCGGGCGAACCACTTGTGGTCGGCCGGAATGACGTACCAGGGGGCCCAGCTCGTGCTCGTGTTCGACAGCATGTCGGAGTACGCCGTCTGGTAGGCGTCCCAGCTCTGCCGTTCGCGCAGGTCCGCGGCGGAGAACTTCCAGTTCTTCTCGGGCCGGTCGATCCTTTGCAGCAGGCGCTTGCGCTGTTCCTCCTTCGACAGGTTGAGGAACAGCTTCACGATGCGGAAACCGTTGTCGGACAGGTGATGCTCCCAGCCGTTGATGGCGCGGTACCGGCGTTTCCACACATTGCCGGACTTGGCCTCCGCCGGCAGTTTTTCGTGCTCCAGATGCTCGGGATGCACCCGGACGACAAGGACCTCCTCGTAGTGCGAGCGGTTGAAGATGGCGATCTCGCCGCGGCCGGGCAGCCGTTGCGCGAAGCGCCACATGTAGTCGTGGTCGAGTTCCTCTGCCGACGGCACCTTGAAGCTGTGCACGTGGACACCCTGTGGGTTGACGCCGCTCATGACGTGACGGATCGTGCCGTCCTTGCCGGCCGCGTCCGGTCCCTGGAGCACCACAAGCAGGCCGTGCCGATCCTGGGCGGCCAGCCTCGCCTGGTACTCGGTCAGCAGGCTGACCCCCCGCTGGAGCAGTTCGGCGCCGTCGCGTTTGCTGGCCATCCGCGCTGTGTACCCCGGTTCGTAGCGGCCCGGCAACCGGACCTTCGTCGCGGGCGGGACCCGCAACGGTGCGATCAGCTCGGCGATCCGCTTCGCTGCCTGGTCGGTCATGGCGGTGTGCTCCGCTCTTGCGTTCGTCACTGGGCCAGAGCCCCGGTCGTCGCGGCACGGTGACGCAGCACCATCTTGCGCAGCTCGGTCACCACGATCACCGACACGCCGGCAACCAGGCACACGAGCCACTGCGTCAGGTTGAGGCTCACGGTGTGCAGGACGCGCTGCAGCAGGCCGAGTTCGGTGGCGAGAATGATCGCGATGACCGACATGCCGCTGGTGACGAGGAACCGGTGGTCTTCGAAGGTGTCCAGGCTGAACATCGAACGCACGTCGCTGCGGACGGTGAACGACAGCGCCAGGTTGAGGATCGAGAACGTCGTCAGCCCCATGGTGCGGGCCACGCCGGTCCCGTACGCCCGCTCGGACCAGGCGATCACGGCCAGGGTGACCACGCCGAGCACCAGGCCGACGACGGCGAGCCAGAGCAGGGTGCGGGTGGACAGCAGCGGTTCATCGGCGCGGCGGGGCGGTCGCCGCATGATGTCCGGCTCCGGTTTGCCGTAGCCGAGGCCGATGGCCTGGAACGCCTGGGTGGTGAAGTTGACCCAGAGTGTCTGCAGCGGCAGGAACGGCACGCCGGTGGCGATGTTGAGGATGCTGGCGCCGAGGAACGTGGCGATGAAGCCGATGAGGGCGCCCATCTGGAAGAAGATGTACCGCTTGAGATTGTCGTACAGTGCCCGGCCGATCTCCACGGCCTTGACGATGGTCGCGAAGTCGTCGTCGGTGAGAATCATGGCGGCGGCCTCTTTCGAGACCTCCGTGCCGGTGATGCCCATCGCGATGCCGATGTCGGCGCGTTTGAGGGCGGGCGCGTCGTTGACGCCGTCGCCGGTCATCGCGACGATGTGCCTCTTGCGTTGCAGGATCTCCACGAGGCGTACCTTGTGCTCGGGTGTCACCCGGGCGATGACCCCGATGTCGTCGATCTCGCGGGTCAGTTGCTCGTCGCTCATCGCGGCGAACTCGGCCCCGCTGATGGCCCGGCCGTCGATGCCGAGCTGTTGTGAGATGGCCGCCGCGGTGACGGCGTGATCCCCGGTGATCATGCGGACTCGTATCCCGGCCGCCTTCGCCGTGGCGATCGCGGCCTTCGCCTGCGGCCGCGGCGGGTCGACGATGCCGACGAGGGCGAGGAGGGTCAGCCCTGTGAGTCTGCCGAGCAGGTCCGCCTGCGGGTCGAATGTTGCCGGGTCGAAGTCCTTGCGGGCCGTGGCCATGACCCGCAGTCCCTGCTCGGCGAGCCGCTCGTTCTCGGCCATGTAGCGTGCGCGGAGGTCGTCGTCCAGCTGGGTGGGTGCCGTGTCGGGCGTGATCACCGACGCCGCGCGGGCGAGCAGCTGGTCCGGGGCACCCTTGACGAAGCAGCGCACGACGTCGTTGCCCGACTCGTCGGTCATCCGGTGAAATGTCGCCATCAGCTTGTACGCGGCGTCGAACGGCACCTCCGCGACGCGCGGGTAACGCTGCCGCGTCGAGGCCACGTCGAGCCGGCCCTTCTCGGCGAGCACGACCAGCGCACCCTCGGTGGGATCGCCGATCAGCTGGCCGTCGTTCACCACGGCGTCGCCGGCCAGCGCCATCGGCAGCAGAAACGGCTCCAGCGGCACGTCCGGCTGGCCCGCGGCGTGCCGGATGTCGCCGTCGGTGTGGTATCCGCTGCCCGTGACCACGTATCGCCGGCCCGGGATGGCCAGCTCGACAGCGGTCATCTGGTTCAGCGTCAACGTCCCGGTCTTGTCCGAGTTGACGGCCGAGGTCGATCCGAGCGTCTCGGTCGACCGCAGTCGCTTGACGATCGCGTTCGCCCGGGCGAGCAACTGGGTGCCCAGCGACAGGATCGTCGTCACGACCGCCGGCAGGCCGGTGGGGATGGCCGAGACCGCGAAGGCGATCGCGGCGAGGAACACCACGTTGAACGCGTTGCCGCGGGCCAGGTTCAGCGCGATCGACAGCAGCAGCGCGGCACCGGCGACGACGAGGATCTGGTTGGTCAGCCGCGACAGCTGCCGGGTCAGCGGCGTCTCGGCGCCCTGCTCGGCCTGCAGCATGCCGGAGATGTGCCCGACCTCGGTCGCCATCCCGGTGGCGGTGACCACGAGCTCAGCGGTGCCGCGGGTGACGGTGGTGTTCATGTACACCATGTCGACCCGGTCGCCGAGCACCGCGTCGGCTCCGGCGACCGTGTCGGCGTCCTTGGCGACCGGGACACTCTCGCCGGTCAGCGCCGACTCGTCGACCTCGAGACTGGCGGTCCTGACCAGCCGCCCGTCGGCCGGGACCAGATCGCCGGCCTCGACCTGCACGACGTCACCCGGTACGAGATCCTCGGCCGCAAGCTCCGTCAGCTGCCCGTCGCGGCGCACGCGCGCCTTGACGATCATCATTTTCTGCAGCGCGCTGACGGCGGCCGCGGCCTTGCCCTCCTGACGCAGCCCGAGCACCGCGTTGAACAGTGTCAACACCAGCAACAGGATGCCCGTGCCGAACTGCTTGAGCGGGTACAGGCTGCCGATCCCGGCACACAGCAGGACGATCTGCATCGGGTCCGCGTACTGCCGCAGGAACGCCCGCCACCACGGCTCCTTGCGCGACTCGACCAACCGGTTCGGGCCGGACCTGGCACGCCGGGACGACGCCTCGGCGGCTGACAGGCCGGTCAACGCTTCGACGTGCTCCGCGGCGAGTGCGTCGTCGACCGACAGCGCATGGAAGGGCGGGGTCTCGGGGTCCTTTGTCGACAAGGTGGCCATGAGCTGGTCGCCTCCTGGAATCCGACGCATGGGTGGGTGCGGACTACCCACTCGCCGGCGGTTGACGCACGCCTTTGTTCGTGCTGCGCCAGCCTCCGGACGCGACGATCCCGGTCAACGCGGTGGTGCGCTCGGCGGTCCACCCAGGCCTGCCTCCGCATCACAAAGCCGCGGGTGGGAAGACCCCACCCGCGGCAGAGGAATGTGCGGGGGACCACCGGGGTCCCCCGCACACGATCGTCAGGCGTAGACCTCGAACTCGTACAGCGAGTAGCCGTACGCCGTGGCGCGGGTGGTGCCGTAGATGCGGACGTAGCGGCCGGTGGCGCCCAGCGCGGTG
>NZ_JBFAZX010000014.1:4253-160403 GCF_040689395.1 Dactylosporangium sp. NPDC051484
CGTCACCGAACGGACCGTGGTCCAGTTCGTCCCGTCCGCTGACGTCTGGATCTGGTACGCCTTACCGTACGCGGCCTCCCAGGTCAGTTTCACCCGATTGATCGCGTACGACTGGCCGAGGTCGACCTGGATCCACTGTGGATCGGCGAACGCGCTCGCCCAACGTGTCGTGGCCGAGCCGTCCACCGCCGCCGATGCCGGATAGGCGGCCGCCTCCGTGCTCGACGCGGTCGCCGGGCGGTTCAGCGCCAGGTTCCCCGTCGGGGGCGGGGGCGTCGTGGTGTTCGCGCCGTAGACCTCGAACTCGTACAGCGAGTAGCCGTACGCCGTGGCGCGGGTGGTGCCGTAGATGCGGACGTAGCGGCCGGTGGCGCCCAGCGCGGTGTTGTCGTTCACCCCGCCGGTACCGTTCGTCACCGAACGGACCGTGGTCCAGTTCGTCCCGTCCGCTGACGTCTGGATCTGGTACGCCTTACCGTACGCGGCCTCCCAGGTCAGTTTCACCCGGTCGATCGCGTACGACTGGCCGAGGTCGACCTGAATCCACTGTGGATCGGCGAACGCGCTGGACCACCGCGTCGTCGCCGAACCGTCCACCGCCGCCGACGCCGGGAACTCGGCCCCTTGCGTGCTCGACGCGGTCGCCGGGCGGTTCAGCGCCAGGTTCCCCGACGCCGGCGGGGGCGTCGTGGTGCCCGAGGTGAACGTGAAGTCGTCGATGTCGAACAGCGATCCGGTGGTACCGCCGGTGAACACCAGGTACAGCTGGTGCGTGCCGGACGGCGGGGTCACCGTGCCGGTCACATCGACCCACGTCTCCCACCCGCCGGTCGGGTTGACCTGCACCGTCGACACGGCCGGGCCGGTCGGCGAGTCGACCCGCACGGTGATCGTGCCACCGATGCCGGCCGAGGCGACCCGCGCGGAGAAGCCGGTGACGCCCGTCAGGTTGTACGGGTTGAAGGAGATCCAGTCGCCATTCTCGATGTACCCGACGGCGTTGCCACCGTGCGCGCTGGGCTTGGCGGCGATCTGGACGCCGTTCATCGATCCGTAGTGCTCGGCCTGGCGGGTTCGCGGCTGGAGCACGCGCTGCTCCTGCACCGCGGTCCCGGTCGGCGGGGTGTACACCGCGGCGATCACGCCGAAGACGTTCGCGGACGAGTCGTGCTCACCGTCCACTGTGGTCTGGATCGTCCCGGTGCAGCCGTTCTTACTGGTGATCGGGTGACCGTGACTGTCGTGGCCGAGGACGTAGTTGACCACGACCCGGTTGCAGTCGACGGCGCCGACGTTCGGGTCGGTGACCCGCACCTCGAACGGCACCAGGTCGCCGAACTTGAACACCGATCCGTCGGCCGGGGTGATGACCTGGACCGACGGCCGGCCGACCCCGATGGTGGTACTGGCCGTCGAGATCTTGCCGCCGCTGTCCCGTACCGTCAGCGTCGCGGTGTACTCGCCGTTCGCCGGGTAGGTGAACGTCGGGTTGGCCGCCGTGGAGTCGGTGATGCCGTCGGTGGTGAAGTCCCAGGCGTACGTGATCGGGTCGCCGTCCGGGTCGGAGCTGCCGGCCGAGCTGAATTGCACGGTCAGCGGCGCCGCGCCGGTCGACGGGGTGGCGCTGATCTGGGCGATCGGTGCCCGGTTGCCACCGTTGTTGTACTCGATACGGTAGAGGGCCGAGTTGGCGTCGCCGCCGAACCAGGTGGTGCCGTAGTCGAGCACGTACAGGGCGCCGTCCGGTCCGAACTCCATGTCCATGATCGCGGTTCCGGACCACGGGAACGAGTCGATCGCGCCGGCCGCGCCGGTGCTCGTCACGGTGGCCGTCTTGATCCAACGACTGGTGAACTCGCCGAGGAAGACCTTCCCGTCGTAGGAGGCCGGGAATTTCACATCGGAGACCAGCGTCGGGTTGTAGTTGTAGACCGGACCCCCCATCGGCCCGCCGCCGCCCAACTCGGGACGCCAGGGACCCGCGCCACCGTACGGCAGCCAGGCGGCCTGGGATGGCGGCAGGTTGGTGATACCCGTGTTGTTCGGCGAGTTGTTCGTCGGACCACCGGCACAGTTGAACGGACCGGCCGACGGCCCGTTGGGGAACGTGTACTTCTGGTAGGGCGTGTTGTAGTTGGAGCAGTACGGCCAGCCGAAGAAGCCCGGCTGGGTGATCCGCTCGAAGGAGACGGTGCCGGCGGGTCCGCGCTGCGGGTCGGCGGTGCCCGCGTCGGGGCCGTAGTCGCCGAGGTAGACGACCCCGGTGGCCTTGTCCACGCTCATCCGGAACGGGTTGCGGAAGCCCATGGCGTAGATCTCGGGCCGGGTCTTCGCCGTGCCCGGGGCGAACATGTTGCCGGCCGGGATGGTGTAGCCACCTGTCGCCGAGGGCTTGATGCGCAGCACCTTGCCGCGCAGGTCGTTGCTGTTGCCCGCGGTGCGCTGCGCGTCGAACGCCGGGTTGCGGTCGGGCCGCTCGTCGATCGGCGCGGAACCGGCCGAGTCGAACGGGTTGGTGTCGTCACCGGTGGACAGGTAGAGGTTGCCGGCCGCGTCGAAGTCGATGTCACCACCGACGTGGCAGCACTGCCCCCGGCTGGTCGGCACGTCGAGGATCGTCACCAGCGAGGCCGGGTCGATCGTGTAGTCGTCCCGCACAGTGAACCGGGCCAGCTTGTTGCTGCCGTTGAACGGGGCGAACTGCGCCGCCGTACCGGTCGTCGGAGAATCGCCGCCCGGCGTGTTGAGCGGGGGAGCGTAGTAGACGTACACCCACCGGTTGCTGGCGAAGTTCGGGTCGGCCTTGATGCTCTGCAGACCCTCCTCGTCGTGGTTGTAGACCTGCAGCGTCAAGGCGACCTTCGTGTTGCCGTTGACGTCGGTGTACCGGACGACGCCGTCCCGCGCGGTGTGCAGCACACCCCGGTTCGGCAGCACGGTCAGACCCATCGGCTCACCGGTCTCGGCCACGCCCTTGGCCAGGGTCACCTGGCTGAACGTGCCGGCGGGCGGCGGGTTGGTCCCGCCCACCGTGCAGTTGCCCGTGCCCTGGGCCGCGTACTTGATGCCGCCGAGCAGGTGCGTGCGGAAGTTGGCCTCGGTGTAGCTCTCCTGGGTGTGTCCGAGGCCGGTGTACCACGAGCGTCCGCCGTCGTAGGCGCGGCACCAGGAGATCGGGTGGTCGGCGCCCATGCTGCCGCCGGTGTACGTCGACTCGTCCAGGTTGGCCAGCACGTGCGTCGTCGCGCGGGGGTTCGTGCGGTAGTTGTACAGCTCGTCGGTCCGGTTCCAGTTGGCCGGCAGGCCGGCCGTGGACGGGTGGACCGTGTCCTCGACGCGTACCTTGACCGGCTGGATCGCCGGGTGGCTGGCGAAGTAGGCACCCACCAGGTTGCCGTACCACGCCCAGTCGTACTCGGTGTCGGCCGCGGCGTGTACGCCGACGTAGCCGCCGCCGGCCCGGATGTAGCGCTCGAACGCGGCCTGCTGGTTCGCGTCGAGCACGTCACCGGTGGTGGACAGCCAGATCACCGCTTTGAACCTCGCCAGGTTGGCGTCGGTGAACTGGCCGGCGTCCTCGGTCGCCTCGACCGTGAAGTTGTTCTGCGTCCCGAGCTGCTGGATCGCGGCGATGCCCGCCGGGATCGAGTCGTGCCGGAAACCCGCGGTCTTGCTGAAGATCAGCACCGCGTAGTCGGCGGCGAACGCCGGGGCGACGTTGACGCCGACTCCGGCCAGCACGATGGCGACGCAGAGCAGCACTCTGCGAAACATGATCGGTTTGCACCTCTCGTTGAAGGTTGCCGAAGACGTGCGCCGATCACGTCTACACCGCGATTGCGGTCGGTGGGGTGTGTTCGACTCCCGGCGCCTCGCCGAAGGCTGCGCGGGGTCGGTGTGCCGGTCGCCGTTAGCGGCGACGACCGGGTCTGTCCAGGTGGTTCGTCAAGCGGGTCTATCGAAGGGTGTGCGTGCGGTAGCCTCCCTCCACCTTGGTGGGTGGTGTGAGAGAGCGCTCTCTCACCGGGGTGCGGACAGTTAAGCAGACTCAACCCGACGTTGTGAAGACTCTCCATGTCTCGATCGCGCGGTCTGCGCGCAGACGCCGGCTCGCCGGCGGCCAGAGCCCGGCCAGGGACACCCCAGGGGCCGGACCAGCACAGGCGCTGGTCCGGCCCCTGGGTCCGGGTCGCGGTCGGGCTACTTCTGGTAGCCGTTGTTGTCACAGGTCCTGCGCTGCAGGACGCACTCCTTGGTGCGCTTGTTCATGGTGTCGACGTCCCACATCACGAACGCGTCGCCGTGCATCGACGAGGCGCTCTTGCCCTCCTTGTCGGAGGAGAGGTAGTAGCCCTCCGGGGTGCCCTTGGCCCCGTACTGGATGTCGAAGGTGATCGCCGGGATCTTCACCGGGTGGCTGGCCGGGCAGGCGTTGCCGGTGCCGTACGCCACGTGATCCTTGTGGTTGGGGCTGTCCAGGTGCTCGCCGTCCCAGCAGTCCGGGAACTGCAGCATGAAGTGCAGCGTGGCGTTACCCCCGCAGATGGGCCAGTTCTCGTTGGTGCTGCGGGCAACGCCGTCGAGGTCGCCGGGGCCGTAGAAGGCGCAGTAGAACTGACCCCTCGCGCCGCGCGGCGTCGGCTGCTTCTTCTTGGCGTCGCCGCTGATCATGCGCAGGCCGCTGGGCATTGGCATCTGGCCGGTCGAGGTGTTCGTGAGCGAGCGGTAGTAGACCCGGAAGCCCGTGGTCTCGACCGGTTTGCCGGTCGCGTTGTCGTAGAGCGTCGGCACCCAGTAGGCGGAGTGGTCCTGGACCGGCTTGCAGGTGGTGGCCGTGAACTTCGTCAGATCCGCGGCCGTGGTGCTGGCGTTGACGGCTTTGTTGCCGACGAAGGAGTGCATGTGCGAGGCGCCCGGGAGGCCGGGGGCGACGATCGGGTCGTCCGCCAGCGAGTGGCTGTACTGGCAGTCGGCCCGGAACTCCGGGAGGTTGCCCACACCGGCCGGGACGGGATCGGTCTTCAACGCCTGGTACGCGTCGACCTGCGCCTTCCAGGCCGCGTGGTCGACCGCGACCCAGCCGGTCGCGGGAACCTTCGGCGGGGCCGAGGCCGAGGCCGAAGGTGGTGTGGAGGCCGACGGTGTCGCGGAGCCGAGAGCGGACAGCGACGTGCCGGACGACTCCGCGGCCGGCGCGCCCGGCGGCGAGGTGTACGCGGTGGCGTTGGCGGCGGCGTTGGTGGCGTTCGACGGCTCGGGCTCGGCGGCACAGCCGGTCAGATACACGGCCGCGCCGACGATCACGACGACGGCGATGCTCCGCTTGTCCCGGACGAGTCGCCCCAGGAGACCGGGACGCGACGGCGGCGGGCCGGCGTCGGGTTCACGGAGCGCGGTATACGACACGGGTCTCTCCCCAACGAGCACGACACGACGCGCGCGGCCGGGCGGCCACGGCCGCCGGTATGGTAGGCACCCCCGCCCCGTATCGGACAGGTCTCTAAACCTTCCTTAACGTGGACCACTGCCTGCCAACAGTTTTGGCGTCCGCGACGGTGCTCACGCGTCCTCCTTGCGGGACACCGCCCCGAACGGGACGGTTGACGCCGGCGACCGGCCGGGTGCGGGGTGCCGCCAGAGGCCACGCCGGGCAAGCTCCGGCAGCACGCCCTCCCCGAACCGGTAGGCCTCCTCCAGGTGCGGGTAGCCGGAGAGCACCAGCTCCGAGATTCCCGCGGCCACGTACTCCTCGATGAGATCGGCGATCTGCTCGTGGCTGCCGACGAGGGCGGTGCCGGCGCCGCCGCGGACCAGGCCGACGCCGGCCCACAGGTTGGGGTACACCTCCAGGCCGTCCTTGGTGCCCCCGTTGAGGGCGAGCATCCGCCGCTGGCCCTCGGACTCGCTGCGGCGCAGCCCGGCCTGGACGTGGCGGATCTGCTCCTCGGAGATGCCGGCAAGCAGCCGGTCGGCCTCTGCCCACGCCTCCTGCGCCGTGTCGCGGGCGATGGTGTGCACCCGCAGGCCGAAGGCGAGCGTCCGGCCTTCCCGTTCGGCCAGCTCGCGCACCCGGCGGACCTTCTCGGCGACGGCGGCCGGGGGCTCGCCCCAGGTCAGGTAGACGTCGGTGTGCCGGGCCGCGACGTCGAGCGCCGCGGGCGACGACCCGCCGAAGTAGAGCAGCGGCAGCGGGTCGGGCACCTGGGCCAGGACCGCGTCGGAGAGCGCGAAGTGGCGGCCCTCCACGGTCACCGGCCGGCCCGTCCACAGGTCCCGCACGATCTGCAGGAACTCCCCGCAGCGGGCGTAGCGGGCGTCCTTGTCCAGATAGTCGCCGTACATGCGCTGCTCGTGGCTCTCGCCGCCGGTGACGACGTTGAGCAGCAGCCGGCCGCCGGAGAGGTTCTGGAAGGTGCCGGCCATCTGCGCGGCGAGCAACGGCGAGGTGAGGCCGGGCCGGAACGCGACGAGGAACTTCAGCCGCTCGGAGACGCCGGCCAGCATCGCGGTGGTGATCCAGGCGTCCTCGCACCAGGCGCCGGTGGGGGTCAGTGCGGCCTCGAAGCCGAGCTGCTCGGCCGAGCGTGCGATCTGCCCGAGGTAGGCCACGGAGGCGGGGCGCCCGCCGTTGCCGGCGGGGGTGCCGTGGCCGCCGCCGACGACCTGCCGGCCGTCGCCGCCGTTGGTGGGCAGGAACCAGTGGAACTTGAGGTCGGTCATCACACCTGTCCTGGTTGGGGGCGGGGCACTGGAGGTATGTTGGTAAAAACTATAGGGTTAGTAGGTTATTGCCGCGCAAGACCTTGCCCGGAAGGCGTTGTCGATCCCCTGAAAGCCGTCACCGATCACCGGAGTACGCCGTGCGCATCGAACAGCTCGAGTACCTCGCCGCCGTGACCCGCTACGGCTCGCTGCGCCGTGCCAGCGAGCAGCTGCACGTCTCGCAGCCGGCCCTCAGCGAGGCCATCCGCAAGCTGGAGTCGGAGCTCGGCGTGACGCTGCTGGAGCGGCACCGCTCCGGAGCTCGGATCAGCCTCGCCGGCCGTGAGCTGCTGCAGCCGATCGTCGACGTGCTGGAGTCCGTCGACCGGCTTAAGGCCGCCGCCGGCGACCAGCTGGCCACACGGCGGCTGCTGCGCATCGGCACCGTCAACGCCGGCACCGCCTCGCTCGTCCTGCCGGCCGTGCGTGCCTTCCAGGCGACCCACCGCCGCGCGGCGGTCGAGGTGCGCAACGTGCAACAGGACGAGATCCACACGTCGCTGCTCGACGGCACCCTCGACCTCGGCCTGGTGAACCTGCTCGACGGCGACGACGTGCCGCCCGGCCTCGAGCCGACCCCGCTGCTCGTGGGCCGCCCGGCGGTGGTGTTGCCGGCCGGGCACCCCCTCACCGCCCAGTCCGAGGTCTCCGCCGACGACCTGCGCGCTGAGCGGTTCGTCGCGATGCGGTCGGGCTATCTCATGTACCGCTTCGCGCATCGGCTCTTCGGCTCCGACCTGCCCGCCGAATGGCACTCCACAGACGGCGCCGAGATGGGCAAGATGATGGTCGCCGAGGGCATCGGGCTCACCGTCCTGCCCGACTACAGCGTGCTCGGCGACCCGCTCGAGCGGGCCGGCCTGATCGTGACGAGACCCCTCGCCGGTGACAGCACCCTCGTGACGATGGCGGCGCTGCACCGCCGGCAGACCCGGGTGCCACCGGCCGTGCGCGAGGTGCTGGCACTGCTGCGCGAGCGGGCCAGCCGGCCGCTGCGCGACCGCACCGCCTGAGCCGGGGCCGGCGAGCCCCGGATCGGCAGCGTCGATCTGGCCGGTGAGCGTCCCCGCGATCGCTGCCGAGGATAGACTCCATGGTCGGGGAATGGGTGCGGGTGCGCCGACCATCTATCGATGCCACTCGAAGGGATCACCGCAATGGCAAAGGTCATCTCCACGCTGTTCGTCTCGGCTGATGGTGTGGCCGAGGTTGACCCCGACTGGCACTTCCCGTATTTCGACGAGAACATGGGCCGCGCCGTCGGCGAGGACTACGACACGGCCGACGTGCTGCTCATCGGCCGTGAGACCTACGACAGCTTCGCCGGAGCGTGGCCCGGCCGCGAGGCGGCTGGTGGCGACGACGCGTCGTTCGCCAAGCAGCTCGGGGACATGCGGAAGGTGGTCGTCTCGCGCCAGCCGCTGGAATTCTCCTGGCGCAACTCCGAGCTGATCGGGGGCGACCTCGTCGAGGCCGTCGCCGCGCTCAAGGCCGATGCCGGCATCAAAGGCATCCTCATCCCCGGCTCGATCTCCGTGGTGCAGCAGCTGCTGGCCGCGAGACTGATCGATGAGCTGCGCCTGCTGGTGCATCCGGTGGCGGCGCGCAAGGGCCGCAGGCTGTTCGACGACGGCGACGCGCCGTACCACCTGAAGGTGACGGCGACGGAGACGTTTCCGACGGGCGTGATCCGGGTGATCTACGCGCCGGCCGAGGCGCCCGCCCCGGTTGGCTACGACGAGGTCAAAGACCGGGTGCCCGAGGGGCAAAGCGGTTGACGAATGATGCTGCAAGGGACGAGCAGGAGTTGGCCGGCGGAGGGATCAACCGGGTGGTCCGCGTGGGTGAGACCGTGCGCCGGCCGCCGCAGCCATGGAGCCCGCGGATGCACCAGCTCCTCACGCATCTGCAGAAGGCCGGCTTCACCGGCGCTCCCCGTTCATTCGGCAGCGACGAGCGGGGACGTGACATCTTCGGATACCTCGACGGCGAAGTCGGCCACTATCCCTGGACGTCGGCGGTGGCCAGTGACGCGGCGCTGGCCGGCGCCGGCCGCCTGGTGCGCGACTTCCACGCGGCCACCGCGGACGTCGCCGGCCGGTGGCTCGACGGCTGGCAGTGGGCCGCCCGCGAACCGGTCGAGGTCATCTGCCACAACGACCTCGCTCCCTACAATTGCGTCTATCAGGGCGAGCGGGTCATGGGAATCATCGACTTCGACACGGCGGCCCCCGGTCCACGCGCGTGGGACCTGGCCCTCGCCTTGTACCGGTTCGCTCCCCTCAGCCGCCCGGGAGACGGCGAATCCGTCGAGGACGTGACCCGGCGCCAGGCGGTTCGGTCGCGGCTCTTCCTGGACGCGTATGGTGCCGGCCCCGCGCTGCGGGTCGCCGCGATCGATCAGGTCGTGCCCCGGCTGAGCGCACACACCGACTTGATGCGGGCCGCGGCCGCCGACGGGGACGAGAACTTCGCGCGGCACATCGCCGAAGGACACCTCGACCACTACCTGAAGGACATCGCCTACCTGCGCGAGCAGCACGAGGCCTACCGGTCGGCTCTCGCCGGCGAGTCGTGAACGCGTGCCGGGCGGAGCCGCTCTCCGCCCGGCATCCGCCCGCACACGCAGCGAAGGGCGCCGCCCGCCACGAGTCCGCTTACGGAGCTTGACCCCGCGCGATGGGCGCCGGGATCTCGCGGCACTCATGGATCATTGAAGTTATGATCATCTATACCAAAAGCCTCCGCACTTGACGTTCGGGGGAATTCGCACGCACGCGGCAACTGGCGATGATTTTCGAGATCGATCGCTACTGTCAAGCGGATTCGAGAGTTTTTGAGAATCGTGCACCGCGCGATCTGCCGTTGCGTCACCGGAGCGGGGATATCGGGGGGTGGTGGGTGGCGATGTTCGTATCGATCCGTTACCATCCGCGCCGCAAGCTGCCAGCCCTGCCGTGATGTCGACGGCGTCACGGCCGCGGGTCGGCGTCACAATGTGACGTGGGTCACACGGATTCATCATTGATGTCGATCAAAAGTGCTACCTACAGTTGGCCTGCGAATTGCATTCGCGATGAAGGTCTGCGTCCCTCGGTCAGTCAATTCGTCAATGTCAAACGTTTGTATTTGCCCGACGAATTCATCCGATAATCACGGTGGTTTTCCCGGCCAAGGGAATGCCGTGTCTCGCCGCACCCTGGTTAGGTGTGCACGGATCAGGCCGTGCCCGACAACGTTCTGGGATGGGAAGGTCATGCCTCGAAGCCAGTCGTACAACACGTACTCGAACCTGCAGCGCCCCGAGCTGCGCAAGCGCGTCGATGACCTGCTGATCAAGTTCGAGCAGGACTTCTACGCCAAGATGCAGGGCGCCAAGGGCATGCTCGACGTCAACGCGTTCTCGATGGAGCTGTACAAGCGTCACAACGTCGAGACGATCCTGCGCATCGCCCTGAAGCGCGCGGTCGACCCGCTGATCGCCAACTACTGGGCCACCCGTGACCCGCAACTGTGCAAGGAGTGGGGCCTCTACGGTGCCGAGGAGGGTCGCCACGACCGGATGTTCGCCGGTGACCTGCACAAGGTCGGCATGAGCGACGCCGACATCTACGGCACGAAGCCGACCTTCGCCACCGAGATCCTCAATGGATACTTCTACTACACCTTGGCCACCGAGGGTCCGCTCGCGTCCATGATCAGCGGCTTCTACCTCGAGTACATCGCCAGCAAGACGCAGCCCGACTGGCTCAACGCGATGGAGCCGCACGTCGGCGCCGACAAGACCAAGGGTGCCCGCGCGCACCTCGCCCTCGACGAGGACGACGACCACACCGACATGGTCTGGAACATGATCATGCGGGTGATCAAGACGCCCGAGGAGGAGGAGAAGCTCGTCGAGCACCTCATCAAGATCAACGCGCTGTTCGTCTCGTACTTCGTCGAGGTGTACACCGCGACCGTGCTGCGGCAGCAGGCCGCCGACCAGGCCGACGCATCGGCGATCGCCCAGGCGGCGCCGGCCGCGGCGGTGACGACGAATCTCGAGACCGTCGCCTCGCTCGTCTGACGTTCACCGGTGGCCGGGGCGACCGCCGTCGTCCCGGCCGCACCCTGTCGACCGCTGTTGGAGGCACCATGCAGTACACCTGGCCGACCGAGCTTTCCGAAGACGACATGCTGGAAATGCTCGACATGATGAACGCCGTCGCCGTTCGTGAACGGACCCTGGGCTTCTTCGAGCCCCTCGACCGTGGCAAGGGGCTCAACCTGCTCCGCGCGTTCGACGCCGACCTTCGCCGTGGCACTGTGCAGCTGCTCGCGGTTCGCAACGACGAGGGCCGCATGGTCGGCATGGTCACCCTCGCGCGGGCGCCGTTGCCGGCGCGGCGTCACGTCGTCGAGATGCGCCGGTGCGTGGTCCACCCGGACTACCGCGGGCAGTTCCTGATCGAGGGCTGGGAGCACGCGCTGCGCAAGGCGGTAGAGATGGGCTGCGCCGTCGTGACCCTCGAGGTGCGCGACGACGGCCCGGTCGCCCTGTGGCGGCGTATCGGTTTCAACGAGTACGGGCGGCTGCCCGACTACGCGCGTAACGACGGCAACCCGGTCACGGGGTTCTTCATGTACGCGCGGTGCCGCGAGCTGCTCGAGCACTTCGAGCGGACCGGCAGCTGGGTGCACGAGGCGCCGGCCGTCGCTGTCGCACGCTGATCACGTCCACCGTCGCGTCCACATAGGAGCTTTCTGTGTCGAAGATCGCCGTGCTCACCAACGACCTGCAGTACGAGCTGGTCGAGAAGAACCCTGAGCGGGTGGCCGCAGTGGCCGCCGCGACTCCGCACTTCACCGCCTTCCTCGACGGCGTGCGCCGCCGTGGCCACCACGTCTTCCACCTGCAACTGATCAACCGGCCCGACGACCCGAACGCCGAGCGCTACGAGGGCCACCTGCCGGTGCAGCAAGGCAGCCGTGGTGCGCAGATCATCGAGGAGTTCCTCGCGCCCGACGACGTCGTGCTGGAGAAGAGCAAGGACAGCGGGTTCTACGAGACCGACCTGCATGATCGGCTGCAGAGCCTCGGCGTCGACACGGTGGTCATCACCGGCATGCAGACCCAGATCTGCGTACAGACCACCGCCGCCGACGCGTTCTTCCGGGGGTACAACATCTGGGTCCCGGCCGACTGCGTCGTCTCCGCCCGGCCGGAGGACCGCGACCGCGCCCTGGAGTGGCTGGCCGGCTACTGCGCGACGGTCTCCACATCGCAGGAGCTGTTCGAGACCCTCGACGCGCAGGGCGAACTGCCGCGCAAGGTGATCAAGACCCCCTGAAAGGTGATCCCGCATGAGCACCAGCACGGCAACTGACGGACAGATCGTTCTCGACCACGGCACCGGCGCGCTGCTGAGCCAGGAGCTGGTCCACCTGATCGCCCAGACCCTCGGCGACGTGTACGTCGGGGAGATGGAGGACAGCGCCACCCTGACTGTCGACTCTCCCCGCATCGCCATGACGACCGACAGTTTCGTGGCCGACCCGCCGTTCTTCGGCAACGGCGACATCGGCAAGATCGCGGTTTGCGGCACGGTCAACGACCTGGCCGTCGCCGGCTCGACGCCGCGGTACCTGACGCTCGGGCTGATCCTGGAGACCGGCCTGCCCATCGAGAAGCTGCTACGGGCCATGACGTCGGTGCGGGAGACCGCGCGCGAGGCGGGCGTGCAGATCGTCTGCGGCGACACCAAGGTCGTGCGCGCCGGGGAGGCCGACCAGATCTACATCAACACCGCCGGAGTCGGCTTCTACCGCCGCGAGCCGCTGCGCATGGCCGACGTGCGCGCCGGCGACAAGGTGATCCTCAGCGGGCCGATCGGCAACCACACGGTCCACCTGCTGTCGATCCGCGAGGGGCTGGGCTTCGAGACACGGGTGCACAGCGACTGCGCCCCCCTGAACGGCATGATCGACGACGTCCTCACCAAGGCACCCGCCGGGACCGTGCACTCGATGCGCGACGTCACCCGCGGCGGGCTCTCGGCGGTCCTGCACGAGTACGCGGCACGGGTCGGCCGGGTGATCGGCGTGGACACGCCGAGCCTGCCGATCCAGCACGAGACCGCGATGGCGGCCGACATGCTCGGCATCAACCCGGTCCACTCGGCCAACGAAGGGTGCCTGGCGCTGTTCGTCGACCCGGCCGCGGAGTCCGACGTGCTGGCCGCCCTGCACGCGCACAAGTACGGCCCGCATGCGGTCGTGATCGGTGAGGTCACCGACCGGCCGGGGTCCGACGTCGTGCTGCGCGACGCGGACGGGCGCGAGTCGGTGCTGGAGGAGCTGCTCGGCGCCGAGCTGCCCCGGCTGTGCTAGGAGACGTCGTGCATCAGAACACCGTCGCCGAACGGTGGACGATCCGGGTCGTCGGCGTCGTCCAGGGCGTGGGCTACCGGCCGTTCGTCTACCGGCTGGCGCACGAATGCGCGCTGACCGGCTGGGTGCGCAACGACCCCGAGGGTGTGCTGACCGAGGTCGTCGGCGCCGGCCCGGCACTGGAGCGCTTCGCGCGCGACCTCAAGGCCGCGGCGCCCGAACTGGCGCGCGTCGATGACGTGCGGGTGCTGCATCGGGCACCCGCCGGCGCCGATGTCCCGGCCGCGTTCACCATTGTCCAGAGTGGACACGAGGGCCGACGGTCGGCCCTCGTGCCGGCCGACACCCACGTGTGTGCCGACTGCCAGCGCGAACTGCGCGACCCGTCCGACCGTCGCCACCGGTACCCGTTCATCAACTGCACCAACTGCGGCCCGAGGTACTCGATCGTGCGCGCTCTGCCGTACGACCGGGCGCAGACCACGATGGTCGCGTTCACCATGTGTCCGGACTGCCAGCGCGAGTACGACGACCCGGCCGACCGCCGCTACCACGCACAGCCGAACGCGTGCGCGGTCTGCGGGCCGCAGCTGACACTGACCGACGCGGCCGGTGAGTCCCTGACGGGCGAACAGGCTCTGCGCCGGTGCGCGCAGGCGCTCGCCGACGGTGCGATCGCGGCGATCAAGAGTGTCGGCGGCTTCCACCTGGCCGTCGACGCCACGAACGCCGACGCGGTGGCGCTGCTGCGCAAGCGCAAGCGGCGCGATTCGAAGCCGTTCGCGGTGATGGCGCGGGACATGGCGACCGCCGAGCGCCTGGTGCGGCTGTCGGACTCCGAACGTGCGGTGCTGAGCTCGCCCGCACGTCCGATTCTGCTGGCCCGCAAGCATGAGGGTGTACTCCCGGAAGCCGTCGCGCCGCGCAACCCGAACCTGGGTGTGATGCTGCCGTCGGCGCCCCACCACCACCTGCTGCTCGATGAGCCGGGGCTGGAGACGCTGGTGATGACCAGCGGCAACATCTCCGGGTATCCGATCGCGTACCGCAACGAGGACGCGCTCGCGCAGCTGTTCGCGGTCGCCGACGTCATCCTGTACCACGACCGCGATATCGAGATCCGTGTCGACGACTCGGTGGTCCGGCTCTCGGAGCATCCGGGCCTCGAGGAACCGCTGTTCACGTTCATCCGCCGGGCACGCGGGTATGCGCCGTACCCGGTGAACGTGGGTCGTGAGGTGGCCACCTGCGTCGCCTACGGCGCGGAGCTCAAGACCACCGTCGCGGTGGCGGCCGGCAGCCAGGTGTTCGTCAGCCAGCACATCGGCGACCTGAAGAACGACGAGACCTACGCCTCGCATCGCCGCACCGCCGAGCACCTGGCGGCCTTGTACGAGCGGACGCCCGAGTTCGGCGTGTACGACATGCACCCGCAGTTCCGCTCGACGCGCGCCGGCGGCGGGGTGGGGAGCGACCCCGCACAGACCGTGTATGTGCAGCACCACCACGCGCACATGGCCTCGTGCATGGCCGAGCACCAGCTCACCGGTACCACCCTCGGGGTGATCTTCGACGGCGCGGGGTACGGCACCGACGGCACGATCTGGGGCGGCGAGTTCCTGCTCGGCGACTTCGCCGGGGTCGAGCGGGTCACGCACCTTCGCCCACTGCCGCTGATCGGCGGCGACCGCGCGGTACGCGAGCCGATCCGCGCCGGGTTCGCGCTCGCGCTCGACGCGTTCGGCGCGTCCGAGTACGCCGTCGAGGCCTTCCCGGCACTGTCGGTGCTCACGTCCGACGAGCGGCACGTGTACACGACGATGGCCCGCCGCGGCGTCAACGCCCCGCTGGTGTCGAGCATGGGCCGGCTGTTCGACGGCATCGCGGCACTCGTCGGGGTGTGTGGCCGTGCCGAGTACGAGGCGCAGGGCCCGATCGAGCTGGAGGGACTGCTGGGGCGCGACATGAGGGCCGAACCCGGCTACCGGTTCGCGTTCGACCTGTGGGGCGAGGTGCTGCAAATGGACCCGCGGCCGGTGGTCCGGGCGGTCGCGGCCGATCTGGCCGCCGGGGTCGACCTGGTCACCATCAGCCGCCGGTTCCACAGTGCGGTCGTGGCGGCCGTGCGCAAGCGGTGCCTGGTGCTGCGTGAGGAGGCCGGGGTCAACCAGGTCGTGCTGTCAGGCGGCGTCTTCCTCAACGAGTTCCTGCTCGTCAACTGCATGACCACGCTGCGGGCCGACGGTTTCGACGTGCGCTGTCACCGCCAGGTTCCCACCAACGACGGCGGCATCGCGCTCGGCCAGGTCATGGTGGCCGACGCCGTACGTGCCGCGGGGAGGCAACGGCCATGACCGCCACCACCGCCGACGAGGCGTACGCGTTCGTGCGCAGCCGCGAGTCCAGCGCCCGCACCTACGCGCGCTCGGTCGATCGTGTTCTGCAGTACGGCAACCTGGCCCGGGTACACGACACTGAGGGTCGCGAGTACCTCGACTGCCTGTCGGTGGCGGGCACCCTCGCGCTCGGGCACAACCACCCGGTGGTCACCGAGCGGGTGCAGCAGTTCCTCGCGTCAGGCCAGATCCAGCAGGCGCTCGACCTGACCACGCCGGCCAAGTACGAGTTCCTGCGCACGCTGTACGACCAGCTTCCGCCGGCCTTCGCGGCCACGGCCAAGGTGCAGTTCTGCGGCCCGGCAGGTGCCGACGCCACCGAGGCCGCGGTGAAGCTGTTCAAGACCGCCACGAACCGCCGTACCGTGGTCGCCTTCCACGGCGCCTACCACGGCATGACGGCGGGCGCGCTGAGCCTGACCGGCAACCTGGTCGCGAAGACGGCGGTCGCCTCGCTCATGCCCGACGTGCATTTCCTGCCGTACCCGTACGACTACCGCTGCCCGTTCGGACTGGGCGGTGCGGCGGGGGTGCGGGCGGGCCTCGCGTACATCGAACGGGTGCTCACCGACCCGGAGAGCGGCATCACCCGTCCTGCCGCGGTGTTTGTCGAGGCCGTGCAGGGCGAGGGCGGCGTGGTGCCGGCCCCGCCCGAATGGCTGCGCGGCCTGCGCGAGATCACCCGGAGGCTCGACATCCCGCTGGTCCTCGACGAGATCCAGACCGGATTCGGCCGCACCGGCACGATGTTCGCCTTCGAGGCGGCGGGCATCGAGCCCGATGCCGTGCTGCTGTCGAAGGCCGTCGGCGGCGGTTACCCGCTCGCGTTGGTGCTGTACCACGAGCGGTACGACGTATGGCAGCCCGGCGCCCACGCGGGCACCTTCCGCGGCAACCAGGTCGCAATGGTGGCAGGCGCCGCCACGATGGCGGTCATCAAGTCCGCCGACCTCGTGACGAAGGCCCGGACGAATGGCGAGCGGATCGGCGCCGCGCTGCGCGTGCTGGCCCGCAGCCGGCCGGAGATCGGCGACGTGCGGGGCCGCGGCCTGATGTGGGGCGTCGAGGTGATCGACCCCGACGCGCCGGCCGACGCCCTGGGCAGCCGGCCGGGCGACGGCGAGCGGGCGCGGGCGATCAAGCGGCGCTGTCTCGAACATGGTCTGATCGTCGAGAGCGGTGGCCGGCACGGAGCGGTGCTGCGGCTGCTGCCACCGTTGGTGATCTCGGACCGCGAGATCGACGAGATGATCCAGAAGTTGGAGAAGGCCTTTGTGGACTGTGGCTGAAGTGGACGGTCAGGCATGACGACGCGGACCGGACCCCAGTGGCGGGTCGAGTTCGACGCCGAGGTGGAGTTCAGCAACGGCGGTGCGTTGCAGGCACAGGAGTTCCGGCTCGACATCCCGGGCAGCGACATCGACGACGAGGCGCTCGGCGAGCTGTTCGTGCGTCACCTCGGGCTGCTCATGGTGGGCAGCACGAAGATCACTCGCAAGGTGCTGTTGCGGGAAGCGCACAAGGGCGGTCGCGGTGTCGCCGCCGCGACCGGCCCGCGGCGGGTCGTCGAGCTGACCGGTGGCACGCTGCACGCCGGCCCGGCCGCGCTCGTCGACCTGCCGGTGACCCTGGTGCGCACCCTCGGCAGCGCCAGCACGGAGATAGACCGCTCGACCCTTGTGCCGTTCGAGGTCGCCGGCACCGCCGTGGTGTTGCACACCGGCGGTGACGGGCACCTGAACGACGCCGCGGCGGCCTGGCTCGCCGAGCAGAGCGCCGCGCTGGTGGTGACCGATGCGCAGCTACCGCACACGGTCGCGGTGCCGGTGGTCACCGGCGTGGGCGGGCTCGACGCGCTGCCGTCGGCCGGCGCGCGGCTGCATGTCGTCGCACTGTCCACAGGGGATGGTCCCGGGCCCGCCCGCGTCTACGCGGTCGTCGAAGGAGGATAGTGGTGCGCGCCCGCCGGGCTCTCGGCGCCTCGACGATCGGCTCGATCGTCGAGGCGTACGACTGGACCATCTACGGTGCCCTCGCGCCGTACTTCTCCGACCAGCTGTTTCCAGGTTCGTCGCCGGCCGCGCGGCTGCTGGCGGCGTATCTCGGCTTCGCGCTGGGCTTCCTGGTCCGCCCGGTGGGCAGCATCGTGATCGGGCGGCTCGCCGACACCCGCGGCCGCCGGTTCGGCCTGGTCCTCAGCATCACGCTGGCGGCCACGGCCTCTCTGGCGATCGCGGTCGTGCCCGGGTACTCCTCCGTCGGCATCTCCGCGCCGCTGTGGATCGTCGCGGCGCGGCTGGTACAGGGCCTGTCCGTCGGGGCGGAGAACCCCAGCGCTGCCGCGTACGTGACCGAGACGGCGCCCGCCGCAAGGCGCTACCTGTACAGCGCGGTCTCCTACGGCGGTGTGGTGATCGGCAGCGCGCTGTCGCTCGCCGTGGTGTCGGCCCTGCTCGCCATCGCCGGCGAGAGCGGCCTGCGGGCCGGTGGCTGGCGGATCGGGTTCCTGGCCGGCGCCCTGCTCGGGCTGGTCGGGCTGTGGATTCGCACCGGGGTCACGGAGAGCCGCGTCTTCACCGACGAGGTCGCGGCACGGCCTCGTCCCCGGCCCACCCGGATACTGCGCGACCACGTCCGGGCGATGGCCGTGATCCTGGCGGTGACTGCCGCCGCCACGACGGTCTTCTACTTCTGCACCGTGCACCTGCCCGTCTACGCGTCCGACGTGGCGGGCATCCCCAAGGTTACGACGTCGAGTGCGCTGCTCGTCGGGATGGTGGCACTGCTCGTGGCGATGCTGGCCGCGGGAATGCTGGCTGACCGGTTCAGCGCCATGTGGGTACTACGGATCGGGTTCGGCGCGTTGGCGCTGCTGAGCGTACCGCTGCTGCGTGGCATGGCCGCGGGCGCCGTTCCGGTGCTGGTCGTGGTGGTCGTGCTGCTGGTCGCGCTGGCGTTGCCGCTCGCGGTCAGCAACGTCTTCGCCGGCCTGCTGTTCGCACCGGCCGTGCGCGTGGTGGCCGCCGGTCTGCCGGCCGCGCTCGCGATCAGCGTGTTCGGCGGCGGGTTCCCCGCGTTCGCCGAGCTGCTGCGCACGCATGGCCGCACGTCGTGGATTCCGTGGTGGATCGCCGGCATCGCGCTGGTGGCACTGCTGGCGTCGTGGGGCGTGCCGCGATCCGCGCAGTCTTCCGAATCACCGCTACCGGAGAGGGACGAGTATGTCAGTGCAGTTTGACGGCGTGCGCGAACGGCTCGGCGAGCTCGAGGAGCTGTACCGCGACCTGCACGCGCACCCGGAGCTGGCGTTCCAGGAGAAGCGCACCGCCGCGATCGTCGCCGAGCAGCTCACGGCCCTGGGATGGGAGGTGACCAGCGGCGTCGGCCAGACCGGCGTGGTGGGAGTGCTGCGCAACGGCGAGGGCCCGGTCGTGATGCTGCGTGCCGACATGGACGCGCTGCCGGTCAAGGAACAGACCGGCCTGCCCTACGCGAGCGACGTCACCGGCACCGACTCGTCGGGTGCCACCGTGCCCGTCATGCACGCGTGCGGCCACGACATGCACGTCGTCTGCCTGCTCGGCGCGTGCGCGGTGTTCGCCGGTGACCGTGCGTCCTGGTCCGGCACCATCGTGGCGATCTTCCAGCCCGGCGAGGAGAGCGGCTACGGCGCTCGCGCGATGATCGACGACGGCCTGTTCGACCGGTTCCCGAAGCCCGACGTCATCCTCGGCCAGCACGTCGGCCCCGGCCCGGCCGGCATCGTGGCCACCTGCTCCGGCGCTGTCATGGGGGCCACGGACAGCATCACCATCAGGCTGTTCGGCCGGGGCGGGCACGGCTCGAAGCCCGAGGCGGCGGTCGATCCCGTGGTGATGGCCGCCTCACTGGTGCTGCGCCTGCAGACCGTGGTGTCGCGCGAGGTAGCGGCGGCCGAGCCGGTCGTGGTGACCGTCGGTGCCCTGCACGCCGGCACGACGGCCGCGGTCATCCCCGACACGGCCGAACTCAACGTGAACGTGCGCACGTCGTCGGAGGCGACCCGTAACCGCGTCATCGCCGCCATCGAACGGCTCGCGCGCGCCGAGGCCGCCGCCGCCGGTGCCCCGCGCGACCCCGAGATCACCTCGGTGTACCACTTGCCGGCGACAGTGAACGATCCGGCCGGCACCGGGCGTGTCGCCGACGCCCACCGCGGCTTCTTCGGGCCCGAGCGCGTCATCCCGGTGCCGCCGACGACGGCCAGCGAGGACTTCGGGCTGCTCGGCCAGGCCGCCGGCCGTCCCTCGGTGTACTGGTTCTTCGGCGGCATCGACCAGGCCACCTACGGCGCGGCCATGGCGGCCGGCACGGTCGACACCGACATCCCGCAGAACCACGCCGCGACGTTCGCCCCGGTCGTCGAGCCGACCTTGGTCGTCGGCGTGCAGGCTCTCGTCGTCGCGGCGCTGGCCTGGCTGGTCCCGTCCACCCACCGCTGATGTTCGAAGGGAATCGCTAGCATGACTTCGACAACTTCCGAGATCACTTCGGAGGCCCGCCGGCTGATCGTCGTCGGCAGTGGCAGCCAGGAGTTGTGGGCGCCCGTGTTCGCCGCGCTCGCCGAGCAGTACGAGTTGGTCACGATCGACCGCGACTACCCGACCTGGCAGGGCAGCTACGCCAAGAAGCACCGCATCGCCGACATCACCAACAGTTCGATGCTCTTCCACGCGGTGGCCGACCTGCGCGGCGAGGTCGCCGACGCGTCGGTGATCACCTGGAACCCGCACTCGGTGCTGCCGCTCGCTGTGGCGGCGCGCAAGCTGCGAATCCGCTACTTCTCGCCGGACGCGGTGAGCGACGCGGCCGACACGCTCGAGGTCCGCGCCGCTGTGGCGGAAGCCGGCCTGCCGGTCGTGCCCTGGCAACTCTTCTACATCGAGGACGACGTCGTCGGCGCGGGGGAGAGGATCGGTTATCCGGTTGTCCTGCGGGCGCGGCGCCGTGGCACCGCCGGCGTGTCGTATGCGGCGTCCGAGGGCGACCTGCGCGAGGCGTTCGTCGACGTGGCGGGCCGTTCCGCGGCCGGGGTGGTGGCCGACGACGGTGTTCTGATCGAGCAGTACATCGACGGAACGGAATTGAACGTGCACAGTGCGGTATCGTCTGGGCGTGCCGTCCCCATCGCGGCGGTGCGCGCAATCTTCGATGCCGATGACCCCCTTCGGGCCACCGGGTACGAGGCTCAGTCACTTGCCGGTGAATCGTGGTCGGGGCAGGTCGAGGAGGTCGTTGGCGCAGTGCACAGCCGGCTGGGAATCGACTTCGGCGTCACCAACACCACCCTCCGTGTCACCGCCGACGGCCTTCGGGTGATCGGTGTGGACACGTGCCTGACCGGAGAGCTGATCGGGGCACTGGGCACGACCGGCATCGATCTCGTCAAGGCCGCCGCGGCCATCGGCTTCGAGCGTGAACCCGTGCTCTCCGCCGCCGGATCCGTGGGAGGGCTGATCTCCCTGTCCTAGTCCGTCGTCGCGATTGGAACCGGCACCATGCCACTGAGGTCGCTGCTGCTCGGCCTGTCCGTCACCGTCATCTGGGGATTCAACTTCTCCTTCATCAAGGTGGCGGAAGACGGATTCCATCCGTTCCTGCTGGCCACGCTGCGCTTCGTGCTGACCGTCATACCAGCGATCTTCTTCTTCCCGCGGCCCAAGGTGCCCTTCAAATTGGTGCTTGCATACGGGTTCGTGTTCGGAGCGCTGCAGTTCGGCCTGCTGTTCGCCGGCATCGCCGCCGGCCTGTCGGCCGGGTTGTCGTCGGTCGTGCTGCAGCTGCAGGTGTTCTTCACCATCCTGCTCGGTGTCCTGCTGATGAAGGAGCACATCAAGCCCTGGCAGATCGCCGGTGTGGTGCTCGGCTTCAGCGGGGTGGCGGTCACCGGCCTGGTGCAGGACGGCTCGGTGACCATCGCCGGTCTGCTGCTGGTGGCCGGTGCTGGCTTGTCGTGGGGCCTCGCGAACGTGATCGTGAAGAAGGCGAAGCCGGCCGACCC
This sequence comes from Dactylosporangium sp. NPDC051484, assembly GCF_040689395.1. NCBI lineage: Bacteria > Bacillati > Actinomycetota > Actinomycetes > Micromonosporales > Micromonosporaceae > Dactylosporangium > Dactylosporangium sp. NPDC051484. The sequence goes on from NZ_JBFAZX010000014.1 coordinate 25,824, forward strand.
GGTCGGGTTCATGGTCTGGGCGAGCACGGTGCCGGTGGTACCCCTGGCGATCGTCACGGTCCTGGTCGAGGGCACCGACTCGGTGCGCACCTCGTTCTCGCACCTGTCGTGGGGCATCGCCGGCGCCGTGCTGTACCTGGTCTACCCGACGACCCTCTTCGGCTACTCGGTGTGGAACGGCCTGCTGCGCCGGTACCCCACCTCGCTGGTCGCCCCCTTGACACTGCTTGTGCCGTTCTTCGGGATGGCCGGTTCGATGCTCATCTTCGGCGAGGAGTTGACCGTGCTCAAGGTCTTGGCGGCCTGCCTCATGATTTTGGGGCTCTGCGTCAACCAGTTCGCCGGCCGGTTCGGCGCGAAACCCGCGCCGGCGGCCGCACCCGCCACCGAGCCGGCGATCTCGGTGGCCACCCTCAGCGACTCGGCGGAGCACACCGGCGACGGAAGGTGAGCCATGGAAAGGGACCTGGTCCAGACCCTGCGCGGGGTTGTGGACGACCTGCGCCGGCATCCCGCCACGGAGCAGGCGAACATCGTGCTGTGCCTGCTTGAGGCCGCGCAGCAGCTGCTGCCGGCTGTGGTGACCGCCCAGCAGCTGTCCGAGGCCGACCTGATGGAGGTCCGCTCCTGTGTACGGGCGGCCGAGATCTCGGTCCGCAGCCACTTCTGGCGGCACGCCTGACCCTCACGTCCGCCCCCGGCGCTCACCCAGGCCGGGGGGCCCCGTGCTTCGTGTTCGCGAGGCGGGCGGTCCGGCGCGCCGGTGTTCAAGAAGCAGCGCCGTGTTACCGGTCGCGATAGCCGGCTGCGGCTTGCTGGGACTCCGGTGGTGGCGGTGGCGCGACGTGCGAGGGCTGCGCGGCGTGTGGGTGATGGATTGGCAACAGCGCCGGCCGGCGTTTCGCGGCCAGGTCCTCGACCCAGCCGAGCGCCGCGACGACCAGGGTGAGCAGGACCAGCGCCACGGCGAAGTAGCCGAACTGGCCCGCCCGCCAGGCCTGCAGCCGGTCGCCGATCGGGAAGCACACGGCGATGGCGGCGTTGTGCCACAGGTACACGGTGATGGCCCGGGCGTTGAGGACCGTGACGAGGGCGTCCAGCGGGCGCGCGCGCCGCAGCCAGGACATCGCCGGGGCGGCGCGCAGGACCAGCAGGACGAAGCCCAGGCAGTACAGCGCCTGGGCCGCCGGGAAGTTGTTGAGGTCGGCGGCGCTCGCATCGCCGTGGTGGATCAGCGCCCAGGCCACCCCGGCCGCGATGCACGCGGCGGCGGCCGTGAGCAGCAGCGGCAGGCGCATGCGGTGCAGGGCCCCGGTGCGGTGCGCGAACCCGGTGCACCAGCATGCGCCGTAGGTGGCGACGTGGAGCAGCATGGCGGCCGCGCGACCGTTCAGCGCGAAGGGGTCCAGCCGTGTCAGACCGGGTGACGAGCCGAGCTTGAGGAGCGCGAGCAGCGCCAGCGGCAGCAGCACCGTCAGCAACGGCCGGCGGCGGAACAGCCACCACGCCGCCGGAGACAGTAGGACCAGCCACAGGTATGTCACCAGGTACCACAGCACCACCGTCACGTTGGCGGCCCACGCGTTGCCGGGCGGCTCGGCCAGCGGCACCACCCAGAAGACCAGGGCGGCGAGGTCGCGGCCGTTGCCGTCGGCCGCGGTCCAGCCGTGCCAGAACATCGCCGGTACCACGATCAGGCCCATCGCCCACAGCGGCGGCAGCAGCCGCCGGATCCGGCCGCGGACCGCGCGGGCGGCGGAACGCTGCATCGACGCCGCCATGAGCGAGCCGCCCAACGCGAACATCACGCCCATCGCCGGGAACGCCCAGCTCAGCCACGGGACGGCGAACATGTGGTATGTCACGACCCGGACGATGGCGATCGCGCGTAGCGCGTCGAGGTAGCGGTCGCGGCCCGTGGTCTGTGTCATTCGGGCATCATGGCCTCGCTCCGCGGCTGGCCAGGGAGGTTTGGCCGACGGCTGCCCGATCGGCCACCCCGCCGGGGTGACTCCCCTGCTGTGCGAGGCGTCATGCTGCCGTGCACCGCCCAGACCATCCACGTCAACGGCGGCGCCTGGGCCGGCCGCTGACACCACTCGCGGTGCTGGCTTCAGCACCAATCGAGTAGCTGATTATTGATGTCGATCTCGCGGGCGCACTTGTGGCGTTCGAGCATCGGTATCCATCGAGTGACCGCGGTACGATCACGGCTCTCGCGCTCTCTCAACAAACGGGGATGATATGCGCATTTCGCGTACATGGAGCGTCATCGGTGGTGTGATCGCCGCGGTGGTCGCCCTCCTCCCGAGTGGGGCACAGGCTGCCCCACCCACGCCGTACAGTGTCATGACGATCCAGGTGCCCACCCAGCCGACCGTGGTCATCGACAGCACCAGCAGCGCGTTTCAGTTCACCTACCAAGTGCCCCGCACCATCGACCGTGAGGTGCTGGTGTGGTTCGGCAACGTGAGCAACGGCGCCGGGGGTTCCACCAACTACGCGGCGAGGATCTACTCGGCTGTCGGTCAGCGGTTGACGGCCGACACCACCTACACGAGCGGGAGTGGAAACTCCTGGATCGCTATCGTCGCCACCGGCGCACCCGGCTGCCAGTCGGGCGACGGCAGCTTCACCGTGCACGACCTGACCCGCGACGGGCAGAACGCCATCACCTCGATCGCGGTAACTGTGCAGAACCCCAGCTGTGACCTGCACAGCGAGCTGCGGTTCAACTCGCCCACCCCATACACGGCTTGGGATGTCACACCCAAGGCCGACCTTGGCACGATCAACGTCCACGCATCCACCCCCGTGAACGGAACGGTCACAGTTACCGCGAGCGGTAGCGACCCGACCGCCATCGGGTCGATCGGGCTGAGCAACGACACCTCCGGCACGTTCAGCGTCATCGGCGGCACCTGCGCCCCAGGCGTCGCGCTGGATTACGGGCACACCTGCACCGTGCGGCTGTCCGCAAAGAGCGTGCCCACCGTCGACACCTACACGGCGACCCTGACCGTCGTCGACGCGGCGGGCCGCTCCCGTGCGATCCCGGTCAGCGTCAAGGGAACGATCACGTCGGCAGGCAACTTCTACCCCATCGGGCCGGACGGCGGGCAGCGGATCCTCGACACCCGCAACACGTCCGGACCGCTCGGCCCCGGGGGCACGCTGACGATCAACCCGAAGCCGGGTGCCGCCGCGCTGGTGCTCAACGTCACCGTCGTCAACGCGAGCGTCGACGACTTCCTGACGCTCTACCCGACCGGCGCCAGCACGCCAAACGCGTCGAGCATCAACTTCCCCAAGGGCGTGGTCGAGGCCAACTCGGTGACCGTCGCCAACGGCCCGAGCGGTGTCGTCATCTTCAACCATGCCGGCACCGTCGACGTGATCGTCGACCTGGTCGGCTACTACGCCACCGGCGGCGCCGACGACACCAACTCCAGCGGCGGCCAGTACTTCCCGCACGCGCCGACCCGGGTGCTCGACACCCGCACCGGATCCAAGCAGCTCGGTACCAATCAGTCGGCCCGGGTGGCGGTCGACTACGGCGCGGCGATCAACCCGCACGTCCGGGCGCTGGCGGTCAACCTGACCGTGACCAACCCGAAGAGCAGCGGGTTCCTCGCGGTCGGCAGCAACGCCTCGGTCACCCCGACGTCCACGCTCAACTTCACACCCGGCGACACGGTCGCCAACTTCGCGATCATTTCCGCCGGGCCGGATCCTGATACGGACGCCCGGTTCAATCTGCCGTCGATCGTCATCGCCAACCGGTCGTCCGCCGGCATCGACCTGATCGTCGACGTGATCGGCTACTACGACGACGGCACGACGCTGGGCGGCCTGCACTACACGCCCACGGTGCCCACCCGGCTGCTGGACACCCGCACGACTCAAGCGCTCGGCGCCGGCGGCCAGGTCACCGTCACCGGCCCGACGGCCAAGGCGCTGGCGTTGAACGTGACCGGCGTCCAGCCGACCGTCAACACGTACCTCACGGTGTGGCCCAACGGCGGGACCAGGCCCACGGCCAGCACGCTCAACCTCAGGCCGGGCGAGATCCGGTCCAACGCCACGATCGCCGGCCTCGGCACGGGTAACACGTTCAACCTGGCCAATTTCGCCGGTACGACCAACGCGGTCGTCGACGTCGACGGCACGTTCGACACGCTCAGCGGACAGACCCTGCCCCCGGTGCCCGCGCCGCTGCCGGTCCCGACCCCCATCAACTGAGGCTGAGGAGCAACAAAGCACTTTCCGGAGGTACCCGGGCCGCTGCGGCCGGGGGCGGCGGCTGTGGCCGGCGCCCTCGTTCCCGCGGCGGCCCGAGCGACCACGGCAGCAACTGGAGTCTTGCTATCGGTAGTCGGCGAAGATCCGGCGTTCGGCGCCGTCGACGGTCATGGTGCCGCCGTGCGGCAGGATCCATTGCGGCCTGGTGTGGCCGAAAGGAATGCCGACGCAGACGACGGCCTCCGGGTTGTAGCGGGTCACCACTTCCACGACCGCATCTCGTTGCTCATCGCGCAGTCGTGCCCGGTCCTGGGCAGAGGGGCGGCGAGTGAAATCGGAGACCGGCGGACGAGCCACCAGGACCGCGTCCACCGCGCGGAGAATCCCGCGTTCGCCGAGCGAGCGGACGATCCATCCGACGTTGCGCGCGGGGAGAAGCTCCTCGGAAGTCTCGATGATGAGCACCCCGCCCTGGAGGACTTCCGGGGGGAACGGGAACCGTCCCGCAGTCAGGATCCACTCGATCACCTCGAGGCAGCCGCCCCAAGCGCTGCCGCTCACGGACCTGGCCGGCCCGTGCCAGCTCCACGGCGCAGTTGCCTCTCGTTCTCCGAAGGACTCCAGGGCACGAGGGTCGGCCCAGTCGATGCCGAAGTCCTCGGACTCTCCCGGATCGGTGAGCTCGAGTCTCTCTCCGGTCAGCAGGGCCGCACGCAGGGACCGTGCGTGGATGTCGTCCACGGCGGGCCCAGGACCGAGGTGCACCTGGGACGAGCCACCGTAAAAGCTCGCGATGCCGTTTTCCCAGAGCCAGTGATGCAGGTTGGTGTTGTCGCTGGTGCCGAGGAACGGCTTGGGATCCGTGCGAGCGAGGTCGGCAATCAGGTGCGGGATCACCGTGATCTGGTCCTCGCCGCCGACGACGGCGAGAATCCCGCGAATCCGGGGGTCCGCGAAGGCGGCATTGATTTCCGCGGCGCGGGCCGCCGGTGTGGCGCCGACCTCGCGCGTCGTCGGGTACTCGACCGGAATCAGGCCAGTCACGTCAGTGAGCCGACGCATCGCCTGTTCATGCACCTCGGGGAAGGCACCGGCCGCCGCGAAAGACGGCGAGATGACCGCGATGCGATCTCCCGGCCGGGCCTTCGGAGGATGGACAAGGCCATGCGTCATGCCCTCGATCCAAACAGGTGATCGACGGTCGCGCATCCGCATTGCGCCGGCGGTACGCCGTTGTCAGCGCAGGATGCCGGTGTGGCCGAGGGAATAACGGCCGGGCTGCGGCCAGAAGCACAGCCCGTGCGGCTGGCCGCCGACCTTGATCCGGGCGAGCAGGTGCCCGTCGTCCGTGGAGATGGCGTAGACCTCGCCGTTATACCGGCCGGAGAGCCACAGGACCTTGCCGTCCGCCGAGACCCCGCCCATGTCCGGGCTGCCGCCGCCGGGGATGCTCCACTTGGCGACGAGGGTGCCGGTGGCGAAGTCGAGGACCGACACCGAACCCTCGCCCCGGTTGGCGATGTAGAGACGCTTCGAGTCGCGGCTGACGTACAGCCCGTGCGCGCCGGCCCCGGTCGGCAGGAACATCCGCACGGTGAACGCGTCCCCGTCGAGGATCCACACACCGGAGGTGTGCATGTCGGCGACGTACCAGGTGCGCCCGTCCGGGGTGATCTTGACGTCCTGCGGCATCGCCCCTTCGCGTGGCAGGTGCAGCTGGCCGACCACCTCCTGACGCTGGACGTCCACCTTGATCAGGTCTCCGGAGAACTCGCAGGTCGCGATGAAGTAGCGGCCGTCGGCTGAGAAGTCGGCGTGGTTGACCCCGGAGCAGTCGACCGGCACCGATCGCGCGAGCGCCATCGTGTGCGGGTCACGGAAGTCGATGCGGTGCAGCAGCTCCGCCATGACCATCGCGAACTTGCCGTCGGGGGTGAAGTACAGGTTGTACGGGTTTTCGACCGGGACGGGCGTGCCGAACGTCCCGGTCGCCGGGTCGATCGGGGTCAGCGTGTTGCCGTCGTTGTTGTTGACCCACAGCGTGCGCAGATCCCACGCCGGCACGACATGCTGCGGTGCGTCGCCCACCCTGACCGTCTGGATGACCTTGTACGTCGCCGGGTCGATGACGGAGACGGTGTCGCTGTCGAGGTTCGGCACGTACACCCGGACGGGGTCGTTCCTGACCGCGTCGGCGAGCGCGCCGGGCCGGTCCGCGGCGTAGAGGTCGCGCGGGTCAAGCGGTGGCGGCATGCCGGGCAGCGCGGCGCTCGGCGCGGTGGCCCCGCCCGAACTCCCGGGCGGCCGGGACGTGGCCACGCCGGGCATGCTCATGCCGGGCATGGCCTCCGGCGTGTGGTGGTCGCCGACGCCCGCGCTCTTCGGTGCGGGCCCGGAAGAACACGCACCCAGCAGTAGGGCGGCGGTGAGCGCAGCGAGCGCGCCGGAGCGAAGGTGCCCGAGCGCCATCAGCCGACCAGCTCGGCCATCGCGGCGGGACGCGGACCTCGTATACGGGCGACGACTGTCCCGTGATGCCAGAAATAGAAACTCACGATTGATCCGTTCTGTACGCCTTGCAGGTATTGCGTACCACGGCGGCCGCCGCCGGATCCGGGTAATCGAGCGAGTTGGCGCCGTGCGTTGGACGTCCGCGGCCGGCGGGTTTACGCGAGGCGGCGACGGGCATGGTGCCCGGTTCCGCCGCCCGTCAGTCCGGGTCGGCCAGGCGGTGGCGGCGAGTCGGCTCGCTAGTAGTACCGCCCAGTCGGTACTTCGCCCGGCGGGTGAGTCCGCCGGGCGATCAGCCCGGTCCGTCCGGCCCGGTCTCGCCAAGACGCCACGGGGATGCCCCGCTGCTTGGAACACTGGACCGCGACATCGCGCCGCGAGGCCTCCGCCCGGCATTCGCTGCGGTCGAACCGCATTCCTGGACGACACCACATGTGTACACGTGCGGTGTCGACCGCGGTTCGCGCCTCATCGATACCGACGGGAGAGCCGAACGTTGGACACCCGGGCGGGCGAATCCGCGTCAGCGTCGAGCGTGTCCGGGCGGCAATGGGTCGGCCTGGCCGTCCTCGCGGTCTGCGTCGCCCTGTTCGTCGCCGCCTCGGCGCGCTGGCAGCACCAGTTCGACCTGCGGATCTACCACGGCGCGGTCCGTTCCTGGGCGCACGGCGGTGACCTGTACGCCTACCGCCAACCGGAGACCGTGCGGGTATTCGGCTTCACCTATCCACCGTTCGCCGCGATCGCCATGCTGCCCATGACGATCGTGGCGTGGCCGGTCGCCGCCGTTGCCCTCGCGATCACGTCGGTGTCGGGGACGCTGCTGCTGCTCTGGCGACGGTTTCACCGGTGGGCACCGACGCTCGCCGGCGGGATTCTGCTCGCCGCGGCCGAACCCTGGCGGGACACCCTCAGTCTCGGCCAGATCAACCTGGTGCTGCTCACGCTCGTCGCGGTCGACCTGCTGTACCTGGTCGGACGGCATCCCGCCGCCGGTATCCTCATCGGTGTCGCCGCCGGCATCAAGCTCACCCCGGCGGTGTTCATCGCATACCTGCTGCTCGCCAGGCGTTATCGGGCAGGGTTCATTGCCGCCGGTACGGCGTTGGCGACCGTCGGCCTCGGATGGCTGATCGCCCCGGGGGCATCCCGCGCGTACTGGACGTCGCTGGTCTGGCGGACCGGCCGGGTCGGCGAGATCTTCTCCGTGCCAAACCAGTCCCTCGACGGCGCATTGACCAGGATGCACGCGCCCGCGGCGGTGTGGCCCGCGCTCGTCGTGGTCATCCTGGCGGTCTGGGCCTACCGGGTGCGGCGGGCCGCCGCCGACGACGCCTGGGCCGGCCTGGCGCTGACCGGTGTGGCGGTGTGTCTGATCAGCCCGATCAGCTGGGTGCACCACCTGGTCTGGCAGATTCCGGCGCTGCTCGTCCTCGTCGACCGGCGGGCCGATCGGCGCCACCGGTACTGGTACCTGCTGCTCGGCGCCGGCATCTACGGGTTGATGGCCACCAGGGTCCTCTGGCTGTTCAAGGACCCCGCCAACCCGCTCTACCTGCCGGGCGCGAACATGCACGTCATCACCGGCCTGGTGCTGCTGCTCGCGGTACCGGTCAAATCGGCGCCGCGCCCCACCACGGTGCTGCCGGCCCCGGCCACGCGGCCGTCGCTTGCTGAGACGGCGTAGCCCGCCACCCTCGCAAAAGCCACCCGTCGAGGGTGGCGTCGCGGCGCGCTTATCCCCGGCTGTTTTCATCCATGGGGATGTTTCTGGCTTGTAAACCTTCCGTTGCCAGAGTTGCCAGTCTATCGTCTCGCCACGAGAGAGCGCTCTCACACGCCTGTCCGCCCACCCGGATTTCCATGCTTGGAGGCGTCCACCCGATGAATCACAGCTCTCGAGGCATCGTCCGTCATCACTCACGCTGGCGCTCCCGCCTAGGCCGGGTCGCCGTCGCCGCATCCGCCGTCGTCGTCGTCCTCGCCGGCACCGCCAGCCCGGCCGCAGCTGCCGACGACTACACCCAGAGCGTCACGCAGCTGAACGCGACGCAGGCGCAGATCTCGTTCACGCCGACGACGCCCGCGCGTTATGTCGACGTCCACTACCTCTCGCCCAACTCGGGCCAGCAGAACTTCCGCATGACCGACAACGCCGGGACCTGGCAGCGGACCGTCAGCTCGCTGTCCAGCGGCTTCGTGCTGGAGTACTGGTTCACGTACGAGAAGAACGGCCCCCAGTTCGACACGCCGCACTTCTTCTACACCCACGGCGGCGGCACCGCGGCGGTCGCCACGCCGGCGTTCAGCCCGCCGGGTGGTACGTACAGTTCGGCGCAGTCGGTGACGATCGCGACGACGACGGCTGGTGCGAGCATTCGGTACACGCTGGATGGTTCGACTCCGACGGCGTCGTCGGCGTTGTACAGCGGGGCGATCACGGTGTCCGCGACGACGACGGTGCGGGCGATCGGTATCGCGGCCGGTTTGAGCAACTCCGCGGTCGCGAGCGCGACCTACACGATCAACACTGCGGCAGTTGCGACGCCGGCGTTCAGCCCGCCGGGTGGTACGTACAGTTCGGCGCAGTCGGTGACGATCGCGACGACGACGGCTGGTGCGAGCATTCGGTACACGCTGGATGGTTCGACTCCGACGGCGTCGTCGGCGTTGTACAGCGGGGCGATCACGGTGTCCGCGACGACGACGGTGCGGGCGATCGGCATCGCGGCCGGTTTGAGCAACTCCGCGGTCGCGAGCGCGACCTACACGATCGGCACGGCGACGTGCACGACCCAGCCCGACATCCCGAACTTCGGCCCGAACACGCGGATCTTCGACCCGAGCATGTCCACCGCGTCGATCCAGGCGCAGCTGGACGCCGACTTCAACGCGCAGAAGAGCACGCAGACCGCCCAGATGGCCAGTGGACGGGTCGCCCACCTGTTCAAGCCGGGCACGTACGGCGTGCGCGACGACGTCGGCTTCTACACCTCGGTCGCCGGCCTCGGCCAGAACCCGGGCGACGTGGTCATCAACGGTGACGTGACGGTCGACGCCTTCAACGCCTCGGACGCCGGCAACGCGACGCAGAACTTCTGGCGCTCCGCCGAGAACCTGACCATCAACCCGAGCAACGGCTCCAACCGCTGGGCGGTGGCGCAGGCCGCTCCGTTCCGCCGGATCAACGTGAACGGCAACCTGATTCTCTACCCGGCGAGCTTCGGCTTTGCCAGCGGCGGCTATATCGCCGACACGCGAGTTTCCGGGCAGACCTCCTCGGCCTCGCAGCAGCAGTGGTACACCCGGGACAGCAACTTCGGTAGCTGGAACGGCAGCGTGTGGAACATGGTGTTCTCCGGTACCACGGGTGCCCCGGCGAACAGCTTCCCGACCCCGCCGTACACCACGCTCGCCACCACCCCGGTCTCCCGTGACGTGCCGTACCTCTACATCGACGGCACCGGTAAGTACCGGGTGTTCCTGCCGTCGCTGCGTACCAACGCCGTCGGCCCGAGCTGGGCAGGCGGCAGCACCCCGGGCACGTCGCTGCCGATGAGCCAGTTCTACGTGGTGAACGCGGGCGACACCGCCTCGACGATCAACTCCGCACTGGCCGCGGGCTGCAACCTGTTCTTCACCCCGGGCGTCTACCACCTCAACCAGACGCTCAACGTGACGAGGCCCAACACCGTGGTCCTCGGCATCGGTTACCCGACGCTGATCCCGGACAACGGGGTCGACGCCATGCAGGTCGCCGACGTCGACGGCGTCCGGATCAAGGGTCTGCTGTTCGACGCCGGCACGGTCAACTCGTCCTCGCTGCTGACCATCGGCCAGTCCGGCTCGACCGCCGGTCACGCGGCCAACCCGACGACGGTGCAGGACGTGTTCTTCCGTATCGGCGGCTCGATCGCGGGTAAGGCGACGACGAGCCTCATCGTCAACAGCAACGACGCGATCGTCGACCACACCTGGGCCTGGCGCGCCGACCACGGCAACGCGGGCACCTACGGCTGGACGATCAACACGGCAGACACCGGCGTCATCGTCAACGGCGACAACGTCCTGGCGTCCGGCCTGTTCGTCGAGCACTACCAGAAGTACGAGGTCGTCTGGAACGGCCAGAACGGCAAGACGATCTTCTTCCAGAACGAGATGCCGTACGACGTGCCGAACCAGGCGGCGTGGATGAACCCGAGCGGGATCAACGGGTACGCCGCGTACAAGGTGGGTGCCAACGTCACCACGCACGAGGCATGGGGGTTGGGCAGTTACTGCTTCTTCAACGACAACCCCGCGGTGAGCTCCTACCATGCCTTCGAGGTGCCGAACACGACCGGCGTGCGGTTCCACAGCGTGCTGACCGTGTCGCTCAACTTCAAGGGCACCATCACCCATGTCATCAACGACACGGGTGCGACCACACCGTCTGGCACCAGCCCGGTCAAGGTGGTGAGCTACCCGTAGGCTGACACACTCCGGCCGGGCGGGCGCAACGCTCGCCCGGCCGGGACAGCGTCACCAGTCCGCCGCGCCGTCGAACGAGGTCGAGGTGGGCCGGAAGCCGAGGTGCGTCCGGGCGGCGGTGAGGTCGAGGGTGCGTTCGACGGCGATCTGGCCGATCGCGTAGCGGGTCAGTCTGGGCGGGGTACGGCTGCGAACCGCTCGGTAGGCAAGCTCCGCTGTGCCCGCGAGCACCGTGGCCGGCCCGACCGGCACGTGCCGGATCCGGACCCGCTGGCCACGCTGCGCGAGCAGCTCCCGAAGCGCATCGATCAGGATGACCGGTTCGGCGTCGGTGATGTTGTAGGTCCCGGTCGCGCTCGCCCGGCACGCGAGGAGGGTGGCCGAGACCATGTTGCCGATCGAGGTGTACGACTGGCGGTGGGTGCCGGCGCCGGCGATCCAGAGGGTGCCGCGCCGGACCGCTGACAGGACGCGGGGCATGACGGTCCGGTCTCCCGGGCCGTAGACCGCGCGTGGGCGCAGGATCACGGTGTCGCCGCGGCCGGCCAGCAGCCGTTCGGCCGCTGCCTTCGAGGCCGCGTACTCGGTGGGGTACCGCTCGATCGGCGCCTCGGACTCGTTCGCGAGAACCGTCGGCCGACTGGGGTCGTACACGCTCGCGCTGGAGATGTGGACCAGCCGGGTGCCGGGAAACGTGGTGAGAACGTGGCGGAGACCGTCCACATCGGACAGGATCCTCGCCGCCCGCAGTCCCCAGTCGGTGACCGTGGCCGCGGTGTGCAGCACGACGTCGACCTCGGGCGGGTCGGCCAGCGCGCCGTCGTTGAGGTCCCATCGGCGGTACTCGACGCCCGGCAGGTCGACGCCGGGCCGCCGGCCGTACCCGTACACCTGCCAGCCGGCCTCCGCCGCGGCGCGGCAGACCGCCGCACCGATGAATCCGGACGCACCCGTGACGGCGAGTCTCATCCGTTGCCCCGCACCAGGTTCCGCAGCGCGGCTCGGTCGGGTTTGCCGGTGCGGCCACTGACCGGCAGGCGGCTCACCACGAGCACCTCGTCGGGCAGCGCGGCGGCGTCGATCAGCGCCGGTAACGCCTCGCGCACCCGTTCGGCCAGGGGGTGTCCGGGCAGAACGCGCGGCACACCGTCGCTGTCGGCGGCCGGCGCCACCACCAGGACGACGCGGTCGTCGCCGATCTCGTCGGGGACGCCGATCAGCGCGACGTCCGCCACGCCGGGCAGCCGGGCGAGCGTCGGCTCGTAGAGGCCGGGGTAGATGTTGGTGCGACCCCGGATCAGCATGTCCTTCTTCCGCCCCACCAGGATGATCCGGCCTTGGTCGTCGAGCCTGGCCAGGTCCCCGGTGGCGTGCTCGGTCAGCGGCGGCTCGCCGAGGTAGCCGTGGCAGAGATGCTCGCCGCTGAGGTACAGCTCCCCGTCCGGTCCCAGTCTGGCGCGGACGCCCGGCAGCGGGCCGCCGACCGGATCGCCCGGACCGTCGTGGGTCAGCTTCTCCTCGGCGGTGGCAACCGACACCGGGAGGATCTCGGTCATCCCGTAGACGGCGCGGATCTCGGTGTGTGGCAAGGCATTGCGCGCCCTCGTGAGCAGCGGGGCGAGGACGGGTGCACCACCGACGAGCAGGTGCCGCAGCGTTTGCGGTACCCCGAGCCGGCCCGTCCCGACCAGATCGACGACCGCGGCGAGGTCGACCGGTGTCGTGAACGTGTGCGTCGCGCCGGCGAGTCCGGTGGCGTACCGGGCCGGGTCGGTGGCCGGGTTGAACCCGTACGGCGGCATCGTCCAGTGCGCACCGGCCACGAGCGCCGGCAGGCCGAGCATCAGCTGGTCGGTGTGCACCACGTCCCCGGGCCCGAGCCGGCAGGCGTTCGCGAGCACGGCGAGCGACGCACCGAGCGACCCCCGGGTGTGTACCACCGCCTTCGGCGCCTCGGTCGTACCGGAGGTGAACACGACGAGCGCTTCCCGCTGCGGTGCTTCGATCGTGTCTAGCGGCGGGCGGACAGCGCGGCCGTCTCGACCGCCGGCCAGGCGGCGGGCGGACAGCGCGCCGCGGGGGACGCCGGGCAGCCAGCGCCCGGCGTAGATGTGCTTGACCGCGAGCGCGGCGTAGTCCGGCAGGAGCAGGCCACGGCGCCGGGTCAGGCCCCGCGCGATCCGGCCCGACGCGGCGTACAGGAGCGACTCCGCCGCGGCCCAGCGCGGCGCCGCCAGGGCGAAGCGGGCGGCGAACAGTTCCGCGCCCGCGCCCGGATCGGCGAACACGACGGTACCGCCGGCTGCGACGATGCCCAGTGCGAGGACCACGCAGGCCGGGGACGGACGTACCGAGAACAGGACTCGGTCCCCGGTGCGCATCCCGCCACCGGTCAGTGCCTGTGCGGTCGCGGTGATCCGCGCGGCCAGGTCGCGGTAGGAGAGCGGACGGCCGTCGGGTCCGGTCAGCGCCGGGGCGTCACCTTGAGCCTGACAGGATCTCAGGACCGCCGCGAGGAGATCGGTCATGATCGCAGCACCAGTCGGGCGTAGCCGGGGATGAGCACCCGACGGGCCACGCGGCGCTCGACGACGTGCACCTCGGGGGCGGCCAGCACCGCAGCGAACACCGCGTTGATCTCGGCCATCGCCAGCGGCGCACCGAGGCAGAAGTGTGCCCCGCCGCCGAACCACAGCCGGCGCAACTGCGGCGGGTGCGGCCGTTCGGGATCGAACGGCCCGTAGGCCTGCGCGCAGGACAGCGTCGCGATGACGATCCGGTCGCCGGGGTGGACCGGCACCTTGCCCAGGCGGGCCGGCGCGATCACACTGCGCAGCATCACCGGCGACGGCACCGTCACCCGCAGCGCCTCGGCGACCACCGCCGGGACACGGCTCGGGTCGGCCGCGAGACGGGCCAGCCACCCGCTGTCGTGCGCGAGCGCGACGAGCCGCGGCAGGTATGACACCAGGGTCTCGGTCCCGGTGAGCACCAGCGCCGCCACCGCGCCGCGCGCCTCCGGTTCGCTCATGCCGAGCTCCCGGAGCCTGCCGGGCACGGTCTCCGGATCGCCGGCGGCGTAGGCGACCGACGCGGGAGCGGTCAGGGCTGCCAGGGTCCGCTTGGCGATCGTGACCTGCCGAGGGGTGAGGGTACGCCGGCCGAGCCGGACCATCGACGTGATCGCGGTACCCTCCCGGTACGCCGCCTGGACAGTCCGCGGATCGGGGCTGAGCCCGACGAGTTCGGCGATCACCGCGCCGACGAGGCGCTGTACCACGCCGACGAACTCGACCGGCTCGCCCGACCGGAGCCGGTCGGTGAGGTCGGCGAGCGGCGCGCCCAGTGCCCGGGTGCACAGCCGGTCCACATAGGACGCTGAGAACAGTCCGGCGAGCCGGCGGCGCAGGGCCCGGTGCTCTTCCCCCTCCATGTTCAGCAGCACGGCCGGTCCGAGCACCGGGGTCCACAGGTCCGCGGACGATCCCGGTCCCGTTTTGGTGTACGTCGCGGAATCGCCGAGCACCTCGTGGGCGAGTGCGGCGTCGCTGACGACCACACCGAGTCCCGGCACCCGGATCACCGGACCGACCCGGGCCAGTGCCCGGATGGCCGGGTAGGCGAACGGGTGCGCACCGTACTGGATCCGCCGCTCCCAGTTCACCGGACGTCGACCACCTCTGGCCGGTACCGATGGTCGGCGTACCACGCGAGGGTTTTCACCAGCCCCCAGGCCCGCACCCGGCGGGAGGAGCTGCGCACCCGCACGTCGCGCCGCAGTGCGTACTTCGTGGTGAGGCAGCGCACGGCGTTGACCAGGGCCCGGTCCTCGTGCAGCTCCTCGATGGCGGTGCGCGGGAAGCCGCCCGCCGCCTCGTACAGGTCCGCGGTGATCGCAAGGTTGCAGCCCGGCGCCATGATGTACGGGCCGAGGTAGCGCGGATCCCGGTTGCCGGGCCGGACCCGGCCGAAGGCGGCGGCCACCTCGACGGTGGTCGTGAGCAGGACCCGGCGGGGCCGGGACACCCCCTCGTCGGTCCGTGGCACCAGTTGCCCGGCGACGAACTCGAGCCCGCCGGCGAAGGCGGAGCGGATCCGCGCCGTCCAGTCGGGCAGGGGCAGGCAGTCCGCGTCGGTGCGGGCGAGGTGGGTGGCGCCGTGGGCGATGGCGTACCGCATGCCGGTGTCCGCGGCGGCGCCGGTGCCTTTGCGCGCTTCGTCGACGAGGTGCAGCCGCAGCCCGCCCGCCGCCGCGCGCACCGCGCGAGCCGTCCCGTCCGTCGAGCCGTTGTCGACAACCACCAGCGTGAAGTCCGGATCCTCTTGTGCCGCCAGGGCGCCGAGTGTCGCACCGATGCCGGCGGCCTCGTTGAAGGCCGGGACCACCACCCAGAGGTTCATAAGCGCAACACCACGATGCCGAGGCTGACGCCACCGGCCAGGCCGACGAGCGCGACCAGGTCACCGGGCCCGCACCGGCTCTCCTCCCGGGCCCGGACCAGCTGCAGCGGCAGGCTCGCCGACGCGACGTTGCCGTGGTCAGGCAGTGTCACCACGAGCCGGTCCTGCGGGATGCCCAGCCCGGACCGGAAGACCTCAAGATAGTCCAGGGACACCTGGTGGGCCGCCACCACGGCGAAGTCTTCCCAGCGCAGTCCCAGCCGGCGCAACGTCTCCAGCGGCAGTTCGGGGCCGAGCGCCTCGAACGCCTTGCGCAGCCCGGCACCGTCCAGCTCGAAGTAGGTGCGTTCCGGATCCCGCGGGAACGCCGATCCGCCGCCCGGCAGCGTGCCGACCTGCCACGCGGTCGAGTCGGCGGTGAACGCGCACGCGAGCACCCCTGGGTCGGCCGGGCCGGCGGGACCGGGCGCGAGCAGCAGCGCGGCGCCCGCGTCGGACATGGTGTAGCCGGCGAACGCGGAGAGATACTGGGCAAGATCGGCCACCCGCCAGCGGATCGCCCGCGACGGCGCCTCCCCGCAGGCGATGAGGATCCGCCGGTAACGCCCCGCCGCGATCAGCGCGTCCGCCAGCTCGATCGCGTTGAGCACGCTGTTGCACGCGTTCTTCACGTCGAACACCGGGCAGCTCGCGCCCAGCTTCGCGGCGACGATGTGGCCGGTGGCCGGCTCGCACAGGTCCTGTGACGCCGACGCGAACATCAGCAGGTCGACCTCGCCCACGGCCGTGCCGGTCTCGGCGAGCAGCTTGCCGGCCGCGGCGACCGCGAGGTCCGACGCCTGCCAGTCATCGGGCATGAGATGCCGTGTGGTCACGCCGGCCAGCCGGCGGACCAGATCCGCGGGTGGGACGAATCCGTCACTGGCCGAGCTCACGCGGCGCACCAGCTCGGCGTTGTCCAGGCGCGATTCGGGCAGATGCACGGCGACGCCGACCAGCCTTGCCCGCACAGCCGACACGTTTCTGCCTCCCTCCGCCCGCCTGCCGGGCAGCGTAGCCAACCCTGTCACGCCGCACCCATGTCCGGACCTGGATCTTCATCGGGCAGGATAGCGGCATGGACACCGCCGCCCGGCACGAGCTACGGGTGTTGGCCGCCGCCAACCCGGCGTTACCGCTCCTGCTGACGATCGGCCGGTTCGCCCGGCCCATCCGGCGGATACCGCGCCTCGGCTGGGTGGTGTCCGACCCGGTGACCGCGCGGCTGATCCTCAACGACGCAACCCACTTCACGCTGCTCGGTGAGGGCGGGGTGGGGCACCTGTGGGCGCAGGTGCTGGGTGACTGGGTGTACGACGTGTTCGACGGCCCGGGCCACCACGCGCTGCGGACGCAGACCCGGGAGCTGTTCACCGAGGACAACGCGGCGGCGCTGGTGCGCCGGGTGATCGGGCCGCGGCTGGCGGCGGCCGGCTCGCAACTGGCGGGCGGCGGCACCGTCGACGTGGCGGACCTGGCCCGGGTGATGGTCGGGCGGATCGTGGCCGACCTGCTCGGGCTGCGCGTGGCGAGCGACGACGACGCGGCGTACCGGGAGGTGTTCAGTACCGGCGAAGAGCTGGCCGCGCTCGCCCTGGGCACCACGACCTCCACCGTGCTGGAGCCGGCGACGGTGGCCCGGGCCAAGCAGATCGTGGCACGGATGACGAGCAATGTCGCCCAGGTCTGGCGGACCGCGCCGGCGGACACGCTGCTCGGGCGGTGCCGCGAGCTCGGCGTCGAGATGCGGCACACGGAGGGCCTGGCGACGCTGCTGATGGTCGCCGGAACCGAGACGGCGGCGAGCGCGATGGCGCGTACCGTCGCGCTGCTGCACGACACCGGAGCGCAGGACCGGCTGCGGGCTGAGCCGCAACGGCTGCCGGACGCCGTCAGGGAAGGGCTGCGGGTCAGCACACCGGCCCCGCTGATCGGGCGCTCGGTCCGAGCCGACACGGATGTCGCCGGGCGCCGGCTGCGGGCCGGTGACCGGGTCATGATCCTCACCTGGACCGCCAACACCGCACCGGGCGGCTTCTCGCTCGACCGCTCCTATCTGCGGGACAACCGGCAGTTGTGGTTCGGTGCCGGCCGGCATCTGTGCCTGGGGGCGCCGGTGGCCCGAGCGGAGATCGGCGCGCTGCTGAGCACACTGCTCGACACCGGCCGGCCGTATCGCATCGTGGCGCGCCGGTACCGGCGCAGGGTGCTGATCCCGTCGTACGAGATGCTGCGGGTCAGCCTGGCTTCCTGATCGGTGGCATTGAGGGTCGGAGGATCACTTTGCCCTGATTGGCGCGCGCCTCGATGATCTCGTGCGCGGATGACGCGTCGGACAGCGGGATTTCGGCGTGGATGGCCACGCGGAGCTGCCCGGTCCGGTGCAGGAGCCACAGCTGCTCATGATGGCGGTGGTAGAGCTCCGGTTGGGTGCTGGCGAACCTGGCCATGGTGAGGCCCGTGATGGTCTTGGAGCCGGCAAGCAGGTCGAACGCGGAGACGGTGCCTCCGCCGGAGTTGAAGAAGATGAGTCGTCCGCCGGGGCGCAGCGCGGCGATGGCTCGCGGGAGGATGTCTCCGCCGACGGCGTCGAGGACGACGTCGACGGGTTCGCCCCAGTGCTCGTCGGCGTAGGTGACGACCTCGTCGGCTCCGAGATCGCGCAGAAAGGCTCGCTTTTCGGCGGTGCCGGCAGCCGCCACGACGCGCTGCACGCCGTGAATCTTGGCCAGTTGGACGGCCAGGTGCCCCACCCCGCTGGCCGCGCCGGTGATGAGCACGGATTCCGCGCCGGTTAGGTGGGCGGTGTGCAGCGCTGCCGACGCGACGTGCCCGCTTCGTACCAGCGCCGCGGCCTGGACGTAGTCGGCGTGGTCGGGAATGTGGCTGGCGGTGCGCGTCGGTGCGACTAAATTCTTGGGTCATCCCAACGATTTGGATACGCTGGCGAACGTGGCCGATGGTCCTCCCTACGCTCCCGCCGGTATCCGTGTGCTGCCGAGCTGGCTTCTCGGCCGGGCCGCCGCCTATGGTCATCGGCTCGTCGCGCAGGCGTTGGCTCGCGAGGGGATGCGGATGATGCATCATGCCGTTCTGGCCACGGTCGCCGAACTGGGGCCCGTGTCTCAGGCCGGGCTCGGCAGGACTCTGCGGGTCGACCCCAAGGACATGGCCTCGATCGTGCACGACCTGGATGAGCAAGGCTTGATAGTCCGCATGCCGGACCCGGTGGATCGGCGCAAGAACGCGGTATCGCTCACGGATGCGGGCGCCCGCCTGCTTCGCCGCACCGAGAAGCTGGGCGAGGAAGCCAACGCCGAACTGACCGCCGCGCTCAGCGATGCCGAGCGCGAGCAACTGGTCGCGCTGCTCGCTCGCATCGTCGCGCGCGCGGGCGAGCCGGCGTAACGCCTCAGCGAACGGTTCGCAGGCCGATCGCCGCGAGCAGCGCGCTGAACGCCAGATACAGGGCGAGTTCGATCCATTGGAACGGCCAGAAGCGCCGGTTGGGCTGGTATGTCAGGTCCACGTGGAGGTCGAGCTTACCGAGACATACTGCGATGTCACCGAATGTGCCGGTGGCGCCGGTCTTGGGGGCGTTGGTGAAACACTCGTTGAAGGCCGCGTCGGAGAGTTGCCGGCCGTCGGGCGTCAAGAGGTTGCTGGCGTGCGTGATCCAGGCGTGCGGTATCCGCAGCCCCCCGACGACCGGCCCGCCGGTGATGCTGCCCAGCATTCGGGCCTGGTTGATGGCGTCCGCAGTCATCGGCGCGGTGATCCGTTCGGGGGGCATGTAGTGCGGTCGCAGCAGGTTGGGTACGGCGAACTGCATCGCGATCACGGCCAGGAACGCCAGTGCCATCGTTGGCAGGGTACGGCGTACCAGTAGCCCGGTGACGGCGCCGAGCGTGAAGGCGAAGGCGGCGTAGCCGATCGGCGCGATGCCGCGCGCGCCGAACAGGATCGTGCTGAACCGCTCGTCGGCCACCTCGTCGACCGGGGCCGCCGCCCAGGTCAGCAGTGCGCTGAGCGTGCCGGCGGCGGCCATGCTGGTAAGGCCGAGGACCGTCAGCTTGACCGCCAGCCAGCGACGGCGGGGCACGCTTTGGTTCCACGCCAGTCGCTGGGTGCCGGTCTCCAGTTCCCGGGCGACGAGTGGCGCGCCCCAGAACGCCCCGATGAGCGTGGGCACCAGAGCGAAACCGGCGGCGAGGAACAGCATCGTCTGTTCGTACTGGCTCGGAAGCTGGGATGGGTCGCGCGCGGCCCGGATGTCTTGGCCGAGGTGGACCAGGTAGCCGGCGGCCGGGACGAACAGGATCGCCGCGACGAGCGCCGGGACGCGGAACTGCCGCAGGGTCATCCGGATCATCGTGCCACCGCCGCACTCGTGGTTGCGGCACCCGTTGCGGCGGCCCGTGACATGTAGGCGAGGACCAGTTCCTCCAGCGTGACCGGCTCGATGTTGCGAGCCGTGCCGTCGTGTGCCCCTGCGTGGCCTCGGACCAGGGCCCGGCCGTGCTCCGTCCAGATGACCTCGACCCCGGCGGCCATCCTGGCCGGATCGCCGATGATGCTGTGGTGTGCGGCGAGCAGATCGCGTACCGGGCCGGCGATCTGGATGCGTGAGTCGCAGAGCACGACGAGGTAGTCACAGACCTGCTCGACATCGCTCAACAGGTGCGAGGAGAGCACGGCGCTGGCTCCCAATTCACGCACGAACTCCGCCAGGCCGCGCATGAAGGCCCTGCGCGCCAGAGGATCCAGCGCTGCGGCGGGCTCGTCGAAAATGAGGAGGTCAGGTCGCTTCGCGGCGGCGATGGTCAGTGCGAGCTGCGCGCGCTGGCCACCGGACAGCCGGCCCGCCTTCTGCGCGGGGTCCAGACCCACCTCCGCGATTCGCCGCTCGGCCAGCGCGGAGTCCCAGGACGGGTTCAGCCACGCGCCCATCTTCAGGTGCTCCGCGACGCTGAACGACGCGTACACCGGAGTGTCTTGAGCGACGAAACCGACCCGGGCCAGATGCCTCCCGTTGGCCGCGGGCCGGGACCCGAGAATGGACAAGGTCCCGGAGGTCGGGCCGATCAGTCCGCAGGCCAGTTGCAGAAGTGTCGACTTGCCGGCCCCATTCGGGCCGACGAGCCCGACGACATGCCCGCGCGGGACCACCAGGTCGCAGTCGGTCAATGCCACACGGCGGCCGTACCGTTTGCTCAGCCGCTCGGCGTGCAGTACGAGTTGGGTTTCCATGGGCTCATCCTGCGAACCGTGCGCGGGCCTGGCATCGGTCCAAAGCGGGGGCTGGCGTGCGGACGATCCTACTTTCGGCCGGTTCGCGCGGGACGGTGACGTTCTAGCGTCCTCGACATGGACACGACACACCGCGCGGTCGCCTGGCTGGTTGCCGTGGCGTTCGAGGCCAGTCTGCGCGCGGCCCGGCCGGGCCTCGTAACGTGACCTGGGTGAGCATCGGGGACCGGCTGTTCGGGGCCGCTTCGACGGCGGGCCTCGCCGTGGTCTTTCTCGGCGCGATCGGCATCGAGGCCGTCGGGATCGCCCAGACGTGGGGCATCCGGTATTGGCTCGCGGGTGGTGCGGCCGCCGTCCTGGTCTGTGCGCTGGCGCTCGTACGGCGGCGGCAGCGGGCGTGGACAACGGCCGCCGCTCTCGGGATCGCGGGACTGGCCATCGCGGGGGCGTGGGTGTTCCACCTGCCGGCCGAGCCAGGACCGGCCGTGGCGCTGGCTCTCGCCGTGCTCATCGGGTCGGCCCTGCGCGCGTTGTCTCCGATGCCGGCCGGCGCGCTCGCCGCCGGAGGGCTCGCCGTGGTCGCCGTCGCCTACCTGGCCGCCCGGCCGCACTCGTCGGGCGCGTCGGCGGTCGTGGCGATGAACGTCACGGCCTGGCTCGGCTCCGTCGCGGTCGGGCTGGCGCTGCGACTGCTGGACGACCGAGCCGCGGCCACGGCCGAGAAGGTACGCCAGAACGAGCGGCTGGAGCTGGCCCAGGAACTGCACGACGTGGTGGCCCACCACATCACCGGCATGCTGATCCAGGCGCAGGCCGCCCATCTCGTCGCCCGCAAGAACCCGCGGCAGGTGACCGAGTCGCTGGCCGGGATCGAGACCGCTGGCACCGAGGCGCTGCGCGCGATGCGTCGCTTGGTCGGGCTGCTGCGCGACACCGACGACGCGCCACCCGCCTCGGCCGGGCCGGAACAGCTCGGTGTACTCGTCGAGCGCTTCAACCGGCAGGGCCCGCCGGTGCGCCTGCGGTTACCCGATGAGAGTGCGGCGTGGCCGCCGGAAGTGGCCAGCACCGTGTACCGGATCGTCCGGGAGGCGCTGACGAATGTGGCCCGTCATGCGCCGGATGCCCACAGTGTCACCGTCACCGTCGGGCAGAACCCTTCCGGCCTCACCGTCGAGGTGCTCGACGATGCACCCCGAGGCGGTGCCCGCGTCGCTCAACGCGGCGGGTACGGACTCATCGGCATGCGCGAACGCGTCGAAACCCTCGGCGGTACGCTGCACGCCGGTCCCCGGCCCGATACGGGCTGGTCGGTCCTGGCCACCCTTCCTATCGACAACGGGCGGATGAGATGACGATCCGCGTGCTGCTCGCCGACGACCAGGCGATGATCCGCGGGGGCCTGCGGCTCATCCTCGAAGACCAGCCGGACATGAACGTCATCGCCGAGGCGTCAGACGGTGTCGACGCGATCACGCAGGCCCGCCGGCTACGCCCCGACGTCTGCCTGGTCGACATCCGGATGCCCCGGCTCGACGGCATCGAGGTCACCCGGGCGTTGGCCGGGCCGGGCGTGCCCAACCCGATGCGGGTCATCGTGGTCACCACGTTCGACCTCGACGAATACGTCTACGGTGCCCTGCGCGGCGGCGCGGTGGGCTTCATCCTCAAAGACGCCGGCCCCGCGCTGCTCGTCGAGGCGGTGCGCGCGGCGCACAACGGCGACGCACTCGTCTCCCCGTCAGTCACCGTACGACTGTTGCGCCACCTGACCGCGCCCCTGCGAGAACCTGACAAATCGGTACGTTCACTGTCGGAACGCGAGGTCGAGGTGGTACGGGAGATCGCGCGCGGCCGCACCAACCTGGAGATCGGTGCCCAGCTGTTCATCTCCCTGAGTACGGTCAAGAGTCACGTCTCGGCGATTCAGGCGAAGCTCGGCCTGCGCAACCGTACCGAGATCGCCGTGTGGGCCTGGGAAAACCGGATCGTCGAAACGGACTGAAGCCCCGCCCAGGCGGCGGCCATCGCGCAGCCGGTGGCGAGGGGTGCCGCGGGTGACCGGGGAACTTTCTTGACAGTCTCGGTCCGAGTGCCAGCACCCGGGCCTGCGTCCCGGGTGCCGGCAGGAGCGGAGTCTCAGGACGTGGATGCGAGGGCGGCGCGGCGGAGTTTGCCGATGCCCGTCTTCGGCACCTCGTCCTTCGCGATCGGTACCACCCGCCCGACCGCCACCCGCAGCGCGGCCTGGACGTGCGCGACGATCCGCCACGCCTCCTCGCCGGTCCCGCCGCCGGAGCGCGGGTGGTAGTAGATCACCAGCGCCTCGGTGCCGTCGATCGGTGCCGTGGCCGCGATCGTGTACGTCGGGGTGACGAACGGCAGCTGCTCGACCGCCGCCTCCACCTCGTGGGCGTGGCAGCGCACCCCGCCGACCTCGATGACGTCGTCGACGCGGCCGGTGACGGTGAGCACGCCGCCGGTGATGGACGCCAGGTCGCCGGTGCGGAACCAGCCGTCCGCGGTGAAGCTGCGGGCGTTCTGTGCCGGGTTGGCGTGGTAGCCGGGGGTGATCGGCAGCCCCGCCGCCTGGAGCCGGCCGACGACGCCCTCCGGCACGACGGTGTCCTCGGCGTCCACAACGCGCAGGGACACACCCGGGTGCGGGGTGCCGACCGGGATGAAGCGGGTGGCCTCGTCCAGCCCCGCGGGGAAGACACAGTCGACGACCCCGGCCGACGTCTCCGACATGCCCCAGCCGGGATGCATGGCGGTCTCCGGCAGGCCGTAGGGCCGCAGCAGCGCCAGGAACCGGTTCGCGGTGCGCACCCGGATCGGTTCGCCGCCGTTCATGATGTACCGCAGCCGGCTCAGGTCCCAGTCTCGGCCCGCGATGTCCACGGCCCGGTCGACGACGAGACCGAAGGCGGATTTGGGCGCCCACGTGGTGTCGCAGCGATGCTCGCTGATCGCCGCGAGCCACCGCAGCGGATCCTCCAGGACCCACTCGATCCGGGCGTGGACCTGGTGGCAGCCGAGATACACGTCCCGGACGTGGAACATGACCAGGCCGCCGACGTGGTCCAGCGGCATCCAGTTGAACGTCCGGGTCGCGGCCGACAGGCCGCAGACCGCCGCGTTCTTGTAGAAGGCCCGAGCGAGCGCGATGCGCTGCCGCTGGCCGCCTGAAAGCGTCGCGCCGCGCTCGCCCACGTGCGCGTCGTACCCCTGCCGGCCCTCGGTGTCGCGCAGCGCGGCGATGAAGTCGTCGGCCGCCGCCCGGCGCGCCGCCGCCCGGACCGCTGCCTCGTCCGCAGGTGTCCTCTCGCCGGGATCTGAGATGCCGTGCGCGATGTTGTCGCGCACCGAGCGATGCAGCAGCATCGTCTCCTGGGTCACTACGGCGATCTGCTGGCGCAGGCTCTCCTGGGTGACCGAGGTGATGTCCTGGCCGTCGATCTCGATCGTGCCCGTCTCCGGCTCGTAGAACCGCAGCACGAGGTTGACCAGCGTGGACTTGCCCGCGCCGGAACGCCCGACGAGTCCGACTCGCTCGCCGGGCGCGACCTCGAGCGACACCCCGTCCAGCCCGCCACGTCCGGGCTGCCGTAGTGATGGCTGACCCCGGTGAGCCGGATGCGGCCCCCGCGCACGACGAGTGGGCCGGCACCGGGCCGGTCGGCCACGGCCAGCGGTTGGGCGATCGTGCGCAGCGAGCGCCGCAGCGCACCGACCGCGCCGAACACCGACGACACACCGTCGAGCAGCCATTCGGCCATCGCCGTGATCCGGAAGCTGAGCGCGAGTGCGGCCGCGATCAGGCCGATGGGCGCGGCACCGGAAGGCACGCGCGCCGGACGGCGGCGTGCTCAGATCGCGTTGGTCAAACGGGTCAACGAAGTTCTCGAGCAGGTCGAACAAGCGAGACAAGGATGCGCTCCCAGGAGGACATGAAAGATCGGGTGGGGGTCGGCGAGGTGCCTGCGGTCCTCATCGTTCGATCTCCTGAGTGTCGTCGTTGCCTGGGCGTGGGGAGCGTATCGAAGTCCGCTGATCGCGGCATCCGATTTCGGCGGTATCGCCTGATGGCTGGTTCAGGCGGGCCGGGGCAGGATCGCGCGGACCCGGCCGTCGGCGAGGACCGCGAACCAGTTGCTGTCGATACGGGCGAGTGCGGCGTCGACCGGTTCACCGATGCCGGCCGTCGGCAGGGCGGCGGCGATCAGGGGCGCGATCGAGTCGCCTTTCAGCGAGTCGCGCCACAGCGCGCCGACGACGTCGCCGAAAGCCCGGGACGGTGAGGTCGAGGAGCGGTCGAGGACGACGAGCGCCACCCCGGCGCCGGTACGGTCGAACACCTCCTGTGCCTGGGCCACGGTTGCCGTGGCCGGCACGGCGGCCGGCTCCGGCGCGTCGGCCGCGAGGTCGCCGAGCACCGGCCGGGTCCGGTCGCCGTCGAGGAACCCGTTGCGCAGCAGCCAGTCGTCGTCGAAGTACTTGGAAAGATAGTTGCGGCCGGAGTCGGGTGCGACCACCACGACCAGGTCGTCGGGGCCGAGGCCGCGGGCCACCCGCAGCGCGGCGGCCACGGCGGCGCCGCCCGATCCGCCGACCAGCAGGCCTTCCCGGCGGGCCAGCGCGCGGGTCATCGCGATCGCCTCGCGGTCGTCGATCCGCTCGATCGAGTCGAGCACGTCGGTGTGGTAGGACTGCGGCCAGACGTCCTCGGCCGTTTCGGGGTGCAGGTAGTGGCCGATGCTCTCGACGTAGTAGGGGCTGCCGTCGCCGCCGCCGTAGGTCGAGTACTCGGGGTCGGCGCCGATCACCCGCACCCTGCCGCCGCTGACGCGCTTGAGGTGGGCGCCGGTGCCGGAGACGGTGCCGCCGGTGCCGATGCCGGCCACGTAGTGGGTGACCCGGCCGCCGGTCTGCGCCCAGATCTCCGGGCCGGTGGTGTCCACATGCGCCTGCGGGTTGGCCGGGTTGTCGTACTGATTGGCGAACCATCCGCCGGGCGTCTCCTCGGCGATGCGTCGCGCGACCTGGCTGACGTGCCTGGGGTCCTCCCGCGGCAGGGCGCCCTGGGTGACGATCACCTCGGCGCCGTACGCGCGCAGCACGGCGAGCTTGTCGGTGCTGGTCTTGTCGGGCACCACGACGATCGCCCGGTAACCGCGCTGCGCGGCGGCGATCGCGAGCCCGATGCCGGTGTTGCCCGACGTGCCCTCCACGACGACGCCGCCCGGCCTCAGCAGCCCGTCACGCTCGGCCGCCGCGACCATGTGCCGGGCCGCGCGGTCCTTGACGCTGCCGCCCGGGTTGAGGAACTCCGCCTTGAGGTACACCGGCGTGCTGATGTCCTCGGTGACCCGGGTGAGCCGGATCAGCGGCGTGTGGCCGACCGCGTCGAGGACCGACTCGTAGACGTGTTCCATCGCGATGGTGACCTCCCAGGCAGGTTTTCCTATCAAGCATATAGGTAATGTGGGATGCGTCCAGCCCTGGCTGTGTGAAGATACCGGTACATGGCTAAATATATATTTAACAGATAGGAATAGTTGCCCTTTGCGATGGCGCGCGCTACGGTCCAGATGCTCCGGGCCGCCATGCGGTCCGTCCAGCCACACAAGCGGTCCAGCGCGGCATAGAAGGTGGTCCACCATGACGGATAGCCCTGTGCAGGAACCTCAGGAACACGGGCCGGAGGAGCCGGATCCCACTCCCGCTCCGGCCGGTGACGCTCTCGTCGAGGCCAACGTCGACCTCGACGCACCGCAGGGCGTCTCCCGCCGGCGCCTGCTCACGGCAGCCGGCGTCGGCGCCGGTGTATTGATCGCTGGCGGCCTCGCCGGTTGGGCATTCGTGCGCAGCCGTGACAAGGAAGCCAGCTCGGCCAACGGGCTGACGGTGACCAAGTCGTGGGCCGACCGCGAGCTCACCCTCACCACGCCCAGTGGCGTCTGCGACGCACCGCTGGTCATCGCCTACGAGAAGGGCTTCTTCAAGGAGGCGGGCCTCAACGTCGTACTGAAGAAGACCGGCACCGACGAGGACGTCACCGCGGCCGTCGGTTCGGGCAAGTACGTCGCCTCCAACGGCATCTTCTTCAACTACCTCGGCCCGATCTACAACGGGACCCCCGTCAAGCTCAGCGGTGGTCTGCACCACGGCTGCCTGGACCTCTACGTCCGCAACGACGGCTCGGTGCCCACGGTCGCCTCGCTCAAGGGCAAAAAGATCGGCGTGAGCAACCTGCAGGGCTCGGCGACCAACTTCTTCTCCCTCGACCTGCTCGACGCCGGCATCAACTCCAGCCCGGCCGCCAAGCAGGTCGAGTGGGTCGTCATCGAGCAGGCCCTGCTGCCCCAGGCGCTGAAGGACGGCAAGGTGGACGCCATCGCGACAGGCGGCGGCTTCCTGCCGATCATCCTGGGCGTCCAGGAGGGCTGGGCGAAGGAGATCTCGAACAACCGGGACATCAGCGCCAACGCCAACCAGCCCTGCTGCGCGGTCGCGATCAACAACGAGTTCGTGAGCGAGGATCCGGTCACCGCCGGCAAGCTTGTGACCGCCTGGGCCAAGGGCTCCCGGTGGGTGGGCGCCAACCTCGAGGAGACCGCCGAGATCGAGTCGAGCAAGCACTACGTCGCGGGCAAGCCCGACGAGATCCTGCAGGTGCTCAAGACGCTCACGTTCGACCCGTCGCCGAAGAACCTCCGCGAGTCCCTGCAGCCGGGCATCGCGAAGTACGTCAAGACGGGCTTCCTGCCGGCCGGGGTGGATGTCCAGGCGTTGGCCGACAAGGCGTTCGTCGACCTCGGCCTGAACTTCTGAGACGACCGTGGCCGCTGACACCATCACTGCCGCCCCGGCCTCGCTCAAGGCCGAGGCGACCGTCCAGGGTGCGGTCCGTATTCATGCCGCCCTGGAGAAGGTCGCCAACCCGGCGCGGGTCAACCCGATCCTCATCGGCGCGGGCATCCTTGCCTGGATCGTCTTCTCCGTCGTCGCAACAGCGGTGCCCAACAGCGACAAACTGCCGATGCGCGACACCCAGTCGATCCGGGCGACCACGACCTTCACCGTCATCGCCGGCCTCGTCGTGGCCGCGGTGTGGGTGGCGATCTGGGCCCTGACCGCTGTGCGCGGGCGCACGGGCGCCTGGGCCGTCGACCGGGTGTCGCACGGCGCCGCCTGGCTGTTCGGCTCAGGCATATGGGTGCTGTTCTGGGAGATCTCGACGGCCAAGACGGTCGTGCTCGCGCCGCCCTACTTCGCCGCTCCCCAGCAGATCGTCGACCGGCTGTGGGACGACCGGGTGATCCTGTCCGAGAGCCTCGGCAACTCGCTGCTGCTGCTCGCCTCCGGCTTCGTCGTCGGGCTGGTCGCAGGCCTGCTCACCGGTGTGGTGATCGGGTGGTTCCAGGCGGCCAACTACTGGGTGCACCCGGTCCTGGTGTTCCTCGGTCCGGTGCCGTCGCTGGCCTGGGTGCCGATCATCTTCGTGCTCTTCCCGACGGCGTACTCCGGTGCGGTGTTCCTGATCGCGCTCGGCGTGTGGTTCCCGATCACGGTGCTGACCCGGGCCGGGATCCTCAGCGTCCCGCGCTCGTACTTCGACGTCGCGCAGACGCTGGGGGCGCGCAGCTGGTTCCTGGTGCTGCGGGTCAGTCTGCCGGCGGCGCTGCCGAGCATCTTCACCGGCGCCTTCATGGCTCTCGGCGTGTCGTTCGTGAGCCTCACGGTCGCGGAGAACTTCGGCGTCAACTCCGGCCTCGGCTGGTACCTCAACTGGAAGAAGGGCTGGGGCGACTTCCCCGCGGTCTACGCCGGCATCGTCGTGCTCGTGGTCGTCTGCGGGATTCTGCTCACCCTGCTGTTCCGCGCCCGCAACTGGGTGCTGCGCTGGGAGAAGGAGCTGACCCGATGGTGAGTGCGGGCACTGGTTCCGCGATCGACATCGTCCACGTGACCCAGGCCTTCCGCAGCGGCGGCCGGGACCTGCCGGTGCTCGACGACGTCTCGCTCGCGGTCGAGCCGGGCGAGTTCGTCGCCCTGATCGGTCCGAGCGGGAGCGGCAAGTCCACCCTCATCCGGCTGCTGGCCGGGCTTGACAAGCCGCTGTTCGGCGCCGTGAACGTCGGTGGTCGCCGGGTCAGCGGCCCCGATCCGAGCCGGGCACTGGTCTTCCAGGATCCGACGCTGCTGCCGTGGCGCACCGTGCGCGGCAACGTGTCGATCGGCCCGCAGGCGCGCGGCCTGTCCACCCGGGAGTCCCGGAACCGGGTCGACGAGTCGCTCGGACTCGTCGGCCTCACCGAGTTCGCCGACGCCTGGCCGTCCCAGCTGTCCGGCGGCATGGCGCAACGCGCCGCGCTCGCCCGTGCTCTGGTCAATGACCCGTCGGTGCTGTTGCTGGACGAGCCACTGGGCAAGCTGGACGCGCTCACCCGCCGGGCGCTGCAGAACGAGCTGCAGCGGCTGTGGCGAAGCCGCGGATTCACCGCCGTGCTCATCACCCACGACGTGAGTGAGGCGCTGATCCTCGCCGACCGGGTGGTCGTCTTCTCGCCGCGCCCGGCCCGGGTCCGGGAGGTGATCGAGGTCGGCCTCGACCGTCCACGGGACCAGTCCGACGGCGCGTTCGTCGCGCTCCGGCAACGGATCCTCGGACTGCTGGACGAAGAGGCGACGACACCGCCCGACGAGCTCAAGCCCGCCCGCTGACCGTCTACAAAGGAACGATCGATGTACAGGTTCGCCGTTGTCGTGTCCGCCGTCCTCGTCCTGACGCTCGGGCTCGCCTCGCCGGCCGGTGCCCACGTCACGGTCTCCGCCTCGTCGGCGCAGCCCGGCTCCTGGGCGACCCTGACATTCAAGGTGCCGACCGAGTCCGACACGGCCAGCACGACGGGCCTCACGGTGCAGCTGCCCACGGACACCCCGTTCACGTCGGTGCTGACCCAGGCCGTTGCCGGGTGGACGGTCAAGACGTACCGGTCGACGCTGCCGAAGCCGCTGACCGACGACGACGGCGACACCATCACATCGGCGATCACGAAGGTGGAGTGGACCGCCACCGGCGACGGCATCGGCCCCGGCCAGTTCGGGACCTTCGCGCTCGCCGTGGGCCCCTTGCCGGGCAGCGGCACCGTGTACCTGCCGGCGATCCAGCACTACTCCGACGGCACGGACGTCGACTGGGTACAGCAGGCCCAGGGCGACGCGAAGCCCGAACATCCGGCCCCCAGCATCGTCGTCGGCGCGCAGCCGCCCACCACCGTGGGCCCGTCCGCCGGAGGGGACGGGTGGGGCATCGGGCTGGGCGTCACCGGGATCGTCCTCGCGCTGCTCGCCGGGGCGGCGGCAGGCGCGGCCCTCACCCGAGGCCGCCGGTGACACGTGCCGCGGCGGTGCTCGCGGTCCTGGCGACGCCACTGGTCGCCGTGCTCCTGTGGGCCACCCCGGCCCAGGCCCACGCGTATGTGGTGTCCACCGACCCCGCCAACGGCTCGCAACTGCAGACGGCACCGTCCGCTGTGCGGGTCACGTTCGACGAGCCGGTGACACTGCCGTCAGCGGCCGATGCCGCGAGTGCGATCGACGAGGACGGCAGGCGCGTCGACACCGGGCAGGCCCGGCTGGAGCCCGGCCGCCGAACCCTCGTCATCGGCCTCCGCGGCGGCCTCCCACACGGCGTGTACATCGTCAGCTGGTCGGTGGTCTCCGCGGACACACACCCGATCGGCGGCTCGATCGAGTTCGGCTACGGCGTGCCCGCGACCGCGGTCTCCACCCCGGCGGCCGGCAGCGCGCCGAGCACCGGGTGGGAGCTCGCGGTGGCCGCCGCCAAGGCCCTGGTGTACCTCGGACTGATCGCAGCCCTGGGGCTCGTCCCCGCGGCCCTGGTCCTGGGTGCCGACGAGCACGAACGGCGGATCCTGTGGCGATCGGCCCGCATCGGCGCGGCCGTGGTCGCGGCCGGTTCCGTGGCGCAAGCCGTGGTGCAGTACCTGTGGCAGGCCTCCGCCACGCGCGGCGGAGCCAGCTGGACGGGTCTCGGCACGTTCGCCGAAGCCTCGTACGCCGCGGCGGTCTGGGCCAGGCTCGCCCTGCTGGGCGCCGCGGTCCTGGTGCTGCCGCCTTGGCGCCGGCCCGCGCACCGGCGGATCCGCTGGACGGTCGCGGGCCTGCTCGCACTCGCCACGCTCGGCAGCGTGGTGCGCAACGGCCACGGCGGCAGCGGGGCGTGGTGGCAGTTCGCGTCCACGCTGCTGCACGTCACCGCGATGACCGCCTGGCTGGGCGGACTGGCCGCCCTCGGCTGGCTCCTGCTGCGCCGGCGCATCACCGGTGAGCGGCTACGGCGCCTACCGCTGTGGTCGGTGTACGCCGCCGTGTCGGTGGCCGTTCTGCTGACCTCCGGCCTGCTGCAATCGGTCGTCGAGGTCCGCTTTCCCGGTGCCCTGACCACCACGACGTACGGGTTCGTGCTGGCGGCGAAGGTGCTCCTCGTGGTCGTGGCGGTGGCGTTGGGCTTCACCGGCTACCGCTGGATTCGCCGGCAGATCGCCCTGGCCGGCTCCTCGGACACCGACGCCCGGCCCGCTCCCGGGCAGACGGCCCGGCTGCGCGGACGGGTTCGCCTTGAGGCCGCTGCCGGCGCCGCCGTCGTGGTCGTGTCCGGCGTACTCTCCTCGATCACACCGGCCGAGGCGGCGTACGCCCCCCAACTTCAGCTGCGTACCGCGATCGGCCCGTACGCTGTGAGCATCGCTGTCGCGCCGTTGCGGCGAGGCCCGGAGAGCTTCCGGATCACCGTCGCCGGCCACACCGACGCGACGCCGCCGGCCGAGTCGCTGCAGCTCGTGCTGAGCCAGCCCGACGGGCCGGTGCGGGCGCTCGAGGTCCGCTTCCCGTATCGGATCCCGGGCGCGATCCAGCCCGGCGCACCCACCCCGATGACCTTCTCCAGCACCACCGTCAACGTGCCCTCCGCCGGCACCTGGACCGCCACGTTGACGGTCGTGGCCGGACGCACGCGACAGTACACGGACGCCTTCGATTTCCGGGTGTACTGAAACGGCCGCACCGCGCCTCGAGGTCGCGATTCAGGTTGGCTGCTGTCGTCGTTGCCGGAGCGGGCGGAAGAAGGCGCGGATGTCGTCCACGAGCAGGGCGGGCTGTTCCATGGCCGGGAAGTGGCCGCCCCGGTCGAACTCGCGCCAGTGGACGATGTGGTTGTCCCGTTCGGCCAGCCGCCGCACGGGTAGCGCGGCGTCGCGGGGGAAGACGGCGACCCCGGTCGGTGTGCTCGACCGCCGGTTGGCCGGGGGTGTCGCGGGGTGGTAGGTCTCGTAGTACAGGTTGGCCGAGGAGCCGGCGGTGCCGGTGAACCAGTACAGCGTCACGTTGGTCAGCAGCTGGTCGCGATCGACGGCGTCGTCGGGCGACTGCCTCGAGTCGGTCCACTCCTTGAACTTCTCGACGATCCAGGCGAGTTGGCCGACCGGGGAGTCGGTCAGTCCATACGCCAGGGTCTGCGGCCGGGTGCCCTGGATCTTCGCGTAGCCGGACAGCTCCAGCTCTGCCCGGGAGAACTGCTCCAGCCGGGCCCGATCCGCATCGTCCAGTGCCGCGGCCTCGCCGGGATCACCCGACGGCAGGGTCAGCACGGTGTTGAGGTGTACCCCGACCAGCCGGTCGCTGTCGATGATTCCCAGCTCGCGGGTGATGGCGTGCCCCCAGTCGCCGCCCTGCCCGCCGTAGCGGTGATAGCCCAGCCGCCGCATCAGCTCGGCCCAGGCTCGGGCGATACGCGGCACGTCCCACCCTGACTCGCGGACGGGTCCGGACAACCCGAAGCCGGGGATGGACGGCGCCACGACGTGGAAGGCGTCGGCCGGATCACCGCCGTGCCGGCGGGGACCGGTGAGCGGGCCGATGACGTCGAGGAATTCGACCACCGAGCCCGGCCACCCGTGGGTGATGATCAGCGGCAACGCGTCCGGTTCGGCCGAACGTGCGTGCAGGAAGTGCACGTTGACCGCGTCGATGGTGGTGGTGAACTGCGGGATCTGGTTGAGCCGGATCTCCTGCGCCCGCCAGTCGTAGCCGGTGCGCCAGTATTCGGCCAACTCCTTCAGGTATTCGACCGGCACGCCGCGGCTCCAGCCGGTGCCCGGCAGCTGTTGTGGCCAGCGGGTCCGCGCCAGCCGGTCCCGCAGGTCCGCCAGGTCAGCCTCAGGCACCGCCAGCCGGAACGGACGCAGGGTCGTATCGTCACTCATCGGGGTCCGCCTGCTCTTCCAGCCAGCGAAGGTGGGTCTCCCACGCGGACTGTTTGCTGGTGCCCAGTGCGGAGCCGACCTGCGACCACGAGGCGCCGGTGGCGCGGGCCGTGCGCACCGTGAGCTGCCGCCCGTAACCCGCCTTGCGGATCAGCACCTCGCCCAACGCGAGCAGTTCCAACGCCTCGTCCCGGGTCAGCGGCACCGCCTGCGGATCCGGGTCCTCCGCCCCTGGCGGCGCCAGCGCGTCGCGGCGGCGCAGCTCATCGAACCGCGTCGCCGCGGTCAGCAGTGTGAACCGACGCTCCACCTCGTCCGGTGTGACCATGCGTCCAGCATGTCGTCAGGCCACCCTGACGTCAAGTTGGCCTGACGGATTGCGGCTCACCGCCGCGAACGACGGTGTCGCCTCCCGCTGATCATGCCGTCCGGGCCTCCGGGACCCGCACCACGCTGAACTTGGTACGCCGGCGAAGCTTGAAGCCGATGGACTCGTACAGCCGGATGGCGTTGGTGTTGGT
Source organism: Dactylosporangium sp. NPDC051484 (assembly GCF_040689395.1). Lineage (NCBI taxonomy): Bacteria > Bacillati > Actinomycetota > Actinomycetes > Micromonosporales > Micromonosporaceae > Dactylosporangium > Dactylosporangium sp. NPDC051484. Next base: position 59,548 of record NZ_JBFAZX010000014.1, read on the forward strand.
CGCCGCGGCGTGCAGGAACGGTGTCTCGCCGCGGCGGTGGATGCCGGCGGCGACCGCCCGGACGAGCCGGGTGGCGAGCCCCTGCCCGCGGTACGCGGGATCGGTGCAGACCGCGCTGATCTCGGTCCAGCCGGGCGGGTGCAGCCGTTCGCCGGCCATCGCGATGAGCGCACCGTCCCGGCGGATGCCCAGATATGTGCCGAGCTCGATGGTGCGCGGCCGGAACGGACCGGGTTTGGTCCGCTCGATGAGGGCGAGGATCTCCGGCACGTCGGCGGCGGTGAGCGGCACCGCCTCGGGGTCGTCGGCGAACTCGACGGCGACGTCGACCAGTTGGACGCCGCCGTCGCTGGTGACGACGTCCCAGTCGTCCGGCGGGGTCAGGCTGGTGCCGGTCAGGGCAAACGTCGCGCCCGGGCCGACTAGTCCGGCGAGGTCGTCCCACACCCGCTCGTCGGCCTGGCCCGAGATGGTGACGAACGGTGCGACGTCAGGGTGGTAGCGGGCGGCCTGCCCCCGGATCTCGGCGAAGGGCCGGTGGTGTGGCCCGGTGAGGGCGGCCCAGACGGCGCTGTCGAGGATCTCGCTCGTTGTGTTGTCGAGCGACGGGTCGGGCGGGTTGACCTCGGACGTCGGGGAGGACACCTGGCTCACCGGTGCCCGCCGTGGTGCAGGGTGCCGTACCGGCCGGCGTGGTAGACCAGCGGCGGCGCGAGTTCGTTGTCGGTGTGCTGTCCGGCAACCGGTGCGGCCAGCACGATGGTGTGGTCGCCGGCCGCGATCCGGTCGGTGACCCGGCAGATCAGGCGGGCCGGCACGCCGTGCAGCAGCGGCACGCCGTCCGGGCCGGGCTCCCACGGCACGCCTGCGGCGAAGCGGTCGATGCCGCTGGTGGCGAACGTCCGGGCGACGTGCTCGTGCTCGCGGCCCAGGACGTGGACGGCGACCGTGCGGGCGTGCTCGACGGTGCGCCACGCCGACGCGGTGCGGGACAGGCTGAACGACACCAGCGGCGGGTCGAGCGAGACCGACGTAAACGACGTGGCGGTGAAGCCGGCCGGGGGAGCGCCCGCCGCGGTGATCACGACGGCGGACGCGGCGTGGTGGCGCAGCAGCCGCCGGAACAGGTCGGCGTCCACGGTGGATGTCTCGGGTCGGACGGGGGCGATGGTCATCACGAACCTCCGGGCGTGATGTACGGACAGCACGTACCGCTCGGCCGGCGTGATGCCGCACCGGAATGGTCTGCTGTTGGTTCGACGGGGGAGTGCGCCTGCCCGGACGTGCGGGAACGAAGGCGGTGAGCGCAGGTCAGGCCGGACAGAGGGTCGGCCGAACGCGGCCGACGTCGATGTGGCCGCGGATCGCAGACCGTAACGCTGGTGCCATGGCGCAAGTGCAGCAGCACTCGTCGACGGTGTCAACGCTCGATGGCCCGTCCTGTCACCCTTGTCACGACCGTGAGGTAAACCGTGGACGAATCCATACTGGATCCATAGGATAGCTGGGTTTGCGAGGCGGTCGACGCCTACTCGACTGTGTTCGGCCGGAGCCCCTCGATGACGATGTCGAGGCCTTCCGGGATAATCCCCGTATTGTCGAACGGGGAGTATCCCCTGTATGGAGGGATGAGATGTCTCCCACGGGTCCAGCCGAGACGGTGCGGGCGATCAATGAGGCATGGGCAGCCGGCGACTTCGAGACGGCCGTAGGCCACATCGCCCCCCACTCGCTCGACCAAGGCCAGGAAGTGAGCCGTGAGGACTGGCTGGCCAAGTGGCGTGGCATCGTCGCGGGCGTGCCTGACTTCGCCATGACCTCGCTGCACAGCATTGAGAGTGGCGAGTGGGTGGCGCACCGGTACCGGTTCACCGGAACCCACACCGGAGATTTCTTCGGCCAGCCACCGACCGGCAAGACCTTCGAAGTCTCCGGGATGGAAATGGTCCGGGTCGTCGACGGGCTGCTGGTGGAGCACTGGGTCTACGCCGAACCCTTCATTTGAACCACACCATCCGCTCGAGGTCCGAGATGGGGCACTGTGCAGCGCCGGTGCCTCAATGCGCGATCGCCAGCGCGAACGGGATCGGTCCCAGGGCGGCGATCAGTGGCCGGACCATGAGCACGAAGGACTCCGGCCACCAGGCGTTCGCGACGCCACCGAGGTCGATGATCCGCTGCGGCGCCCAGCCCAGGTCGGTGAGCAGCCCGGCCACCGCGATTTTGGCATCCGTGTCGTCGCCGCACAGAAAGGTCGACGGCGGCACGGCCAAGCTGGCCGGGGCGACCATCAGCGGCGCCGGCCCCACCGTGTTCAGCGCCTTGACCACGCGGGTGTCGGGCAGCACGTGTTGGATCTCCTGGGCGAGGTTCCGATAGAGCAGACCAGACGCGAAGCCGTCCGGGCCCTGCTCCACGGCGTTGGCGACGTCAACGAGCACCTTGCCCGCCAAAGGCAGCCGCAACCTTTCGAGTACCTCCACCGACACCGCACCCGGCAGTGCGTTGACGGCGATCTCCGCCGAGGCCGCTGCGGACTCCAGACGATCGCGGGTACCGACGATGACGTCGTGGCCCGCGGCGGACAGGGCTGAGGCCAGCGCACGGGCCACGTTGCCGGCGCCGAGCATTCCGATCACACTCATGACCCGACGCTAAGCTGGCGGCTGTCCCGGCGGCAGTACGCACTTTGAAGTGCCTGGAGGATCCGATGGCAATCAGCAGCGCACATGAACGCCGAGCCGGCGCGCGTTCGACGTACCTGATGTCGATGGCCGCATGCCCGACGCATCGCGTCCTGGACCGGATGGGTGAGCGCTGGGTCAGCCTGATCCTCAAAGAGCTCGCGCACGGGCCGCGCCGGCACGGCGAGCTGGCGCGTGCGGTCGCAGGCGCCAGCCAGAAGATGCTCACGCAAACGCTGCGCGGCTTGCAACGCGACGGCTTGGTGGCCCGGTCGGCGACCGCCTCAGTGCCGTCGGGCGTCGAGTACAGGCTCACGCCGCTGGGCGAGAGCCTGCTTCCGGTGATGGCAGTGGTAACCCAGTGGGCCCAGCGCCACATCGGCGACATCGACGCCGCGCGTACGGCCTACGACTCCGCCATGTAGGGCTGACGGAAGCGGGCTCACGCCGCCCGCGTTCACTTCCGCGCGACGGGCGCGGCGTTGCGCAGCGAGTTGACGAACTGCGGGTGGGCCGCGGCCCAGCCGCCGAGCGTGTCGTCGCGGATCGCCTGCCACAGATCGTCCATGCCGGGGTCGCCGATCACGTACGAGGTCTCGCCGATCATCTCCGGGTGCGACGGCGTCTTGAGCCCGACCAGCGAGTCGGCCGTGATGCCACGCAACGCGAAGACGAAGTCGGCCACGGACGTGCCGTTGGTGTCCACGGTCAGCGACTTGCCGACCGCCTGCAGGACCCGGTCGAGCTTGACCGGGTCGGACAGGGTGCCGGCCGAGGTGCTCTGCTTGAGCACGGCCATCAGGAACTGCTGCTGGTGGCGCTGCCGGTCGTAGTCGCCGTTGGGCAGCAGCTCCCGCTGCCGGACGAAGTCGAGGGCCTGCCACGGGGCCAGGTGCTGGCAGCCCGGGTAGTACACCTGCGGAGTGACGCCGGGCACCGGGATCGGCTCGGCTTCAGTCTCCGTGTACGGGGTGGCGAGCTTGCCGTTCTTGTCGTGGCCGACGTGGATCGAGACGGTCTTCTCGTCCACGCACATGTCGACCCCGCCGAGGACCTCAACGGCCTTGGTGAAGCCGTCGAAGCGGGCCTCGATCGCACCGTCGAACCGCACGCCGATCAGGTCCGCGACGCTCTGCGCCATGAGCGGCATGCCGCCGAAGTTGAGCGCCGCGTCGATCTTCTCCGTGCTGCCCCCGAACTGCGTCGGCGGGTACGGCTTGATCATGTAGTACAGGTCGCGGGGCACCGAGACCAGGAATGCGCGGTCCATGCTGCGCGGCACGTGTACGACCAGGATCGAGTCGGCGCGCTCGCCGTTGCTCGGGTCCCAAGCGCGGTAGTTGGACCCGATGAGCAGGAAGTTCAGCGGGCCGGCGACGTCCTGGCGCGGCCCGGAGCGGGCGTCCCCGAGCAGGTCGGCGTGGTTCACCGCGCGGTCGAACCGGCCGGCGAGCACCGCGGCCGTGGCCACCGCGCCGCCGGCCAGGAGCACGGCGGTGAGCACGCACACCAGCAGCACCCGGTGCAGGCGGATCCGCCGGCGGCGCGCCGACCCGATGTAGACGCCAGGAACGGCCGGGCGGTCGTCCGGCCCGGTCGTGCGGCGGTCGTCCAACCCCGGGCCGCGTACGCGGCCCACCGCTGGTGCTGCCGCTCGCTCGCTCCGCGAGCCGGCCTTCACACGCCGTGCACGATTGCTCGCCCGTCCCATCTCACCCGCCCGTACGCGCCGACGCCCGCCGCGCACGCCGCACGCGGCCTCGGCACGGTCCCTCAACGTACTGTGGCACCTCTGCCGCCGCGTCATACGTCGCCGCGGCGCACCTCACCTGGGCGTTCCCCCGGTGCCCGCGCTCGGTCTGATCCTCCCGCGTTGCGCCGGCCCGGTGCGCAATATCCTATTGCATAGATAGGAATAATCGCTTAATCTCCGCGGCATAGCCTCTGCTGCAACACCGTCAACATCGGGTGATACCCGATGTTGACGCCGTTCGCGGTGATCCGGACGGCACGCCTGAAAGGCCCGTCCGTCTGTGTCGACTCCTTCGGAGGGAGCATCCCTGTGTCCGTCAGTCAGATCGGTGGACCGCCACCGGCGACCGTTCTCCGGGCGGCCGTCAGCCTGCGCCGGCTGCGCGAGCACCTGGACCTCGCGTGAGCGCGGCGATCGGTACCGAACTGCAGCTGCGCAGCCGCACCGGCGACCGCCTCGCGGCGACGTTCACACCCGCAACTGGCGACAGCGCCGTCGTCCTGCTGCACGGGTTCCTGTCCGACCGGCGCGCCGGCGGACGCTTCGACCGACTGGCCGAGGAGTACTCGAACCTCGGGCACGCCGTGCTGCGTTTCGACTTCAGCGGCTTCGGAGACTCCGACGGTGCAGTCGTGGACGGCGAACGGCTGCTCGACGACGCGCGCGCGGCGCTCGATCACCTCGACTCGCTCGGCTACAGGCGGCAGATCCTGCACGGCCAGAGTCTGGGCTCGGCCGTGGCGCTGCGGATCGCACCGCAGCGACCGCGGGTCGTCACGCTCGTGCTGACCGGCGCCCTCACCGGGGCCGGGGACGGTGAGCGGCCCTACCCGTTCCTGGACGAGGACCAACTCGCCGCCTGGCACCGCGACGAAGACGTCCACCTGCCGATCGAGGGATCGGCGGTGCGCTCCCACGTCACCGTCAACCGACGCCGTCCCCGGCTCGGCGCCACCGGCACGCAGGAGGAGCTGCTCACCTCCGTGCGCGTCCCGGTGCTCGTCGTGCACGGTGACACCGGAGCGCACGAGCAGCGGCTCGCAGCGATCACAGCCCGGGGCGCGCACCTGCTCCCCGAAGGGTCGCGCGTCGCGGTGATCCCCGGCGCGACCCACACCTTCTACGAGAGCCAGGACGATCTGGCCGGCATCGTGACCGGCTGGGTTCGCGAACATGTCCCGCCTCGTCCCGCCCAGCTCCTCAGCGCACCCCAGCAAAGCGAGGAATCTCGATGACCGCTGCCGTCAACGACCACAACATCTCCGAGCTGACCGCCTTCTCGCGCCAGCTCACGGCCCCGCAGGGCTTCGGCGACGCCAGTTTGATCGCCGCCGCGCCGGGTGCGATCCGCCTGCTGGGCGGGATACCCGCTCCCGAGGCCCTGCCCGTCGAGGACATCGGACGGGCCACGGCCGAGCTGTGGCAGGACCGGGACGCGGCGGTGGCGAGCCTGCAGTACTCGCAGACGCACGGGTTCGTCGCGCTGCGAAACTGGATCGCCCAGCGCGAGGGCGTCGATCCGCGACGGATCGTGATGACCAACGGCGGCATGCACGGCCTGTCGCTGGCCGTGCTGACGGTCGTCGAGCGCGGTGCCGCCGTAGCCGTGGAGGACCCGGTATTTCCGCTGTTCCTGCGCGCGCTGGAGGTCTCAACGACCCAGACCCTGCCGGTTCCGGTCCTCGCCGACGGCTTCGACGTGGACTACCTCGCCGGGCGGCTCGCCGCGGGTGAACGGATCGCCGCCGCCTACATCGTGCCCGACTTCCACAACCCAACCCAGGTCACGCTGTCGGCCGATAAACGGCAGGCACTGATCGGCCTCGCCGAGCGCTACGGGTTCTACGTGATCGTCGACAACCCGTATCGTGAACTGCGCTTCGCCGGGGAGGAGCAGGGCGTCGCCGTGTTCAACCAGTCGGACCGGGCGATCCACGTCAACACCTTCACCAAGACCCTCGGCCCCGGCTGGCGCCTCGGCTGGCTGGTGCTGCCCGACCACCTCGTCGATCCGGTGATCCGGCTGCGCAACCGCGGCGACTCGCACAGTCCGACGGTGACCCAGACGATCGTCGAGCGGCTGGTCACCGGCGACGGCCAGTGGTTCGACCGGGTTCTGGCCCACGCGAACGCCCTGTACCGGGAACGGGCCGGTGTCCTGATCGACGCGCTCCACGAGCAGCTGCCCGGCGCGTTTGAGACCCAGGCACCGGAGGGCGGGCTGTTCCTCTGGCCACGGCTCACCGACGACAACATCGACCCGGATGCGCTCTACCAGCGGGCGCTCGCCAAGGGCGTGGCCTACCAGCAGGGCGCGTTCTTCGCCGCGAGCCCGCAGCGCGAGTCGGCCCGCTATCTGCGCTTCGCCTTCGGTGATCGCACGCCGGACGAACTGCGGGAGGCCGTCCACCGCCTGGCCCTGGCGTTCTGAACCATGAGCACCATCACCGGCATCCGCATCCGCCCGGTCGCCCCGTCCGAGTACGAGGCGGCCGCGGCGCTGGGCGAGGCCGCATACAGCCACGACTATCAGATCTCGGAGGATTACCGGGCCAACATCCGCGACGTCGCGGCCAGAGCCGCCGAGCACGAGGTGTGGGTCGCGGTCGACGCCGTCGATGCCCTGCTCGGCACAGTCGCCACGCCGCGCCCGGGCCGCCACATCGGCGAGCTCGCCCGCGCCGGCGAGCTCGACTTCCGGCTGCTCGCCGTGGCGCCGCAGGCCCGGCGCCACGGCGTCGGGCGACTGCTCGTCGTGCACGTCATCGAGCTGGCCAGACAGCGCGGTGCGGTACGAGTCGTGATGAACAGCGGCCCGGAGATGACGGCAGCACACCGGCTCTACGCCGAACTGGGGTTCCGCCGCCTCCCCGACCGCGAGACCCGGCTGGTCGCCGGCCGTCGGCTCTACGCCTTCGGCCTGGACATCCAGCCTTGACGTTGGGCGCCCCGCCCTCGACATCACCGTGCTCTCGGTACTGGCCGGGACGGGGGCCTTGTCATGTGATCGGTGTTCACGCGGATGCCTCGGCGAGCCCCGGCGCGGGCCGGCTGGCGGGCTTCGCGGCCGTGGTGAGACCGAAGACGGCCAGCAGCAGCGCGACGAGTGCGTAGCCGATGCCGACGAAGAACGCGACCCGGTAGCCATGGGCGATATGCACCGGGTTGTGGTCGGCGCTCGCCACGACGCTGCCGAACACGGCCACGAGCACGGCGAGGCCGAAGGAGCCGCCGAGCCGCTGGGCGACGTTGAGCACGCCCGACGCCGCGCCGGCGATCTGCGGCGGGACGTCGCTGAGCGCGATGCGGGTGATGAGGGCGAACTGCAGGCCGACGCCGATGCCGAACAGGGTCATCGGCCCGAACACCGCGGTCCAGTAGGAGCTGTGCTCGGTGATCCGGCTCAGCCAGATGGTGGCGACCGCGGTGCTCGCCGCGCCGGCGATGAGCACGGGCTTGACGCCGAAGCGTTCCGCCAGGGGCTTGACCAGATGGGAGAACGCGAAGATGCCGACTCCCCACGGCACGAAGGCGAAGCCCGCCTCGAACGGGTCGAGTCGCAGGATGTTCTGCAGGAACTGGGTGACGAAGAAGAAGAGACCGAAGGTGGTGCCGCCGAGCAGCAACAGCAGCAGATTGGCACTGACCCGGTTGCGGTGCGTGAAGAGCCGCAGGGGCATCAGCGCGGCAGTGTGCCGGCTCTCCACGACCACGAACGCGACCAGCAGGACCACGCCGGCGGCGAGTGCGGTGAGCGCCTGCGGGTCGTCCCAGCCGTGCTGTGGCGTGCGGATCAGCCCGTAGGTGAGCGCGGTGACGCCGACCGTGGACAGTAGCGCGCCGGCGAGGTCGAACCGGCCGCTCGCCCGCTCCGACGCCCTGATGTGGCGGGTGGCGAGGGCGGCGACGAACAGCCCGATGGGGACGTTGACGAACATGGTCCAGCGCCACGACGCCCACTGGGTGAGCACGCCGCCGAGGATCATGCCGACGACACCACCGGCGCCGGAGACGGCGCCGTAGACGCCGATCGCCTTCGCGCGTGCGGGTCCCGTGAAGTTCGTGGCGATCAGCGCGAGGGCGGTGGGTGAGGCGATGGCACCGCCGATGCCCTGCAACGCGCGGGCGGTGACCAGCACCCAGGCGTTCGGCGCGAGACCGGCCAGCAGCGACGACAGGGTGAAGAGCCAGATGCCGGCCAGGAAGATCCGGCGGCGGCCCAGGATGTCGCCGGCCCGTCCACCGAGCAGCAGGAAGCCGCCGAAGGTCAGCATGTAGGCGTTGAGGACCCAGGACAGGCCGGTGGGCGAGAAGCCGAGATCGGCGCGGATGGCCGGCAGCGCGATGTTGACCACGCTGGAGTCGAGGACCACCATCAGCTGGCTCACTGCGATCGCGGTGAGGATCAGCCCGGAGTGGTCCCGGGCCGGGGCGGTTTCGGACGTGGACACGGGACCTCCGGTGACACTGCCGTAGATAGGAAACGAATTGGTGTCTTGGGCAGAAGGTACCATCGCATGGCGCCCATAAGAAACGGAAAAGTTTCCTATGGTGCACGTGGGAAGATGGGGCATGATCCGGCGCCGCGGCAACGAGCTGCAACAGGCAATCTTCGACGCCGTGTTCGAGCAGATCGGCGCGATCGGCTATGCCCGGCTCACCATGGATCGGGTCGCGGCCGCCGCTGGCACGAGTAAACCCGTGCTGTATCGGCGCTGGGACAGTAAAGAGGCGCTCGTCCTCGACGCGTTACGGGAGAGCCTGCCGAGCGTGCCAGAGACACCACCCGGCCTCGGCCTGCGCGAGGACCTGCTGGCCATCTTCGGTGGGCTGTGTGCCGCGTTCGTGGTCACCAAGGGCATCGCCTTCCACGTCGTTGCCGCGGAGGCCGGCCAAGACTGCCGCCGGCTTGCCGACGAGCGGGTGTTCGGCCCGGCCCACCGGGCGATCCTCGCCGTGCTCCGGGCCGCGGCCGAGCGCGGCGAGATCCGTCCCGACCGGGCCACCGACCTGATCGCCGACGTCGGCCCGGCGCTGCTGCGCAGCCGCGCCATCGACGGCGACGTGCCCAACGAGACGATGGTCGCCGCGGTCGTCGACCAGGTGCTCATGCCCCTGCTGCACGCCCCGGCCCTCGACCATACGGGCACCGGCGCCGCACGACCGCCCGCCAGCCGTCGAGCAGGCTGATCGCGCCCGCGTTCGACCGAGACCCACGGCCGGCGGACCGCGGCGTCGTGGAAGCCTTCGCCAAGCACCCGGCGCACGACACCGTCGCCGCCCTCGCTCCGCTGCGGCCGCCGGTGGACGTCTCGGTCTGAGGGCGTGATCATCTCCACTACGCCCGCCGATCAGGCCGAGTCGCGGGAGAGGCTAACGCACGTTCGCGCGGCGCGGACGCGGATTGAGGAATGCAGTACCGCGTCGACGCGCGGCAGCGCCGGGGCGTCGCCGAGCGCGGCCGTCACACCGGGTCGGGCGGCCGCCTCGCTCACGTGCTCCGGCACCGGATCGACGACCTGGACCCGGAAGCCGGCCTTGGCCGGCTACCGATCACCCAGCGTTCACGAGGGCTGCCAGCCCAGCGCCGGCGCCACCGAGTGCACCACGTCGTGCAGGATCTGCTCGTACTGCGCCCGGTCGAACTCGTACGGCAGCTCGAGACGCAGCTCGTCGACCGTCTGCACGGCGGCATCCCCGCGCAGCCGGTCCACGATCTCGTCGCTGGTGCCGATGATGTCCGGGGCGAACAGTGTGCGGCGCTCGCCGTGCGGCTTGAGGGTGCGTTCGCGGCGCGATTCGGCGTAGGTGAGGTACTGCTGCCGGGTCTTGCGATCGGCGCTGTCCAGCGGAACGATGACGCGGCCCACCGCGATCCGGGCCGAGCGGCCGATGATCGCGCGGTATTCACTGATGTGCGCGAGTTGCGCCGTCACGAAGTCGTCGGTGCCCTCGCCGGAGACGATGTTGCCGGCGAGCAGGTTCAGGCCGGCCGACGCCGCCCAGCGGGCCGATCGCAGGCTGCCGCCGCCGTACCACAGTCGGTCTACGAGGCCTTTGCTGTACGGCTGCAGGCGAGGGCGCTGAACGTTGCCGGGGGAGTGGATGACCGTGTCGGGGCCGCCGATGAACTCGCCGCGCAGGTTGTCCCGCAGGCGAGCGATCCGGTTGTAGGACAGATCGAACGAGCGCCAGTCGCCGTCGAAGACCAGGTCGCCGATGAGGTCGGCGTGCGGCGGGGCGCCGGCGCTGAACCCGACCTGGAGCCGGCCGCCCGACAGCACGTCGGCCATCGACAGGTCCTCGGCGAGGCGGAACGGGCTCTCGTAGCCGATCGGGATGACCGCGGTGCCGAGCTGCAGGCGTGTCGTGCGCTGGCCGGCCGCGGCGAGGAACACCGCCGCGGACCCGACGCCGTGCTCGAGGTGACGCTGCCGAATCCAGGCTCCGTCGAAGCCCAGATTCTCACCGTACTCGAACAGCTGCAGCGTCGCTTCAAGGCCCGCATGCGGCTCGTCATCGGCAAAGTTGCCCGGCGTCAGGAAGGCCAGGCTCCGGAGGGTCACCGCGACCGCCAGCGGCCGTGGTGCACGACCTCCTCGACCGGGCGGCGGTCGAGTTTCGCGATCGGGCGCAGCGGCCTGTCGGCGGGGTAGCCGACGCCGATCAGATACCAGATCGTGTGGCCCGCTGGCACGCCGAGGATCGCGCGCGCCTCGTCCTGGTCGCCCACGGACGAGTGGCCGGTGCCGATGCCGAGGTCGGCGGCGGCGACCAGGATCGCGAAGGTGGCCTGGCCGAGGTCGAACTGGTCGATCAGCCGGGTGCGCTCGTCGTCGGTGTCGGGCACCACGAGGGCGATGGCGGCCGCCGCGCCGGCGATGTGCTGGGCGCCGCGCCACACCGTCGCCAGCCGCTGCAGCTGCTCCCGGTCGGTGACCACGACGAAGTCCCGGTGCTGGCGGTTGGACGCCGACGGGGCGCGCCACCCGGCCTCGACGATGCGGCCGAGATCCGCATCCGGGATCGGATCCGGGCTGTACTGCCGGACGTTGCGCCGTGACGCCAGCGCGTCCCAGGTCTCCATGCCCGGGAGAATATCATACTTAACCTATCGCTTTACAGGGATGTTGCGGGCCTGATCTCCGTCTCTCTCTCTCTCGGCAAGCGAGGTGCGCGTCGTACTCGGCCGGGGTTTCGAGCAGCACACCCGGAGTGGATCGTGCCGTTCACCGGGTTACGCCCGGCCCAGTTCCGCCGGCTGGTGCGCCTCGCCCAACGCGGCGGGGACGCCATCGCCGACGGACGCCCCGGCCGACAGTGGACGCTGCCACTGGCCGACCGGGTCCTGTTGGTCGCCGCCTACTGGCGCACCAACCTGACCATGCGCCAACTCGGGCCGCTGTTCGGGTGTCGCATTCCGCCGCCCACCGAGAACGTTGGCCGGGTGCAGGTCGGCGTGGAGCCACAGCGGTGGGCCTGTCCATTGAGGCGCGGTGACCGCGTCGTGCCAGACGGCGCGGACGGCGTCCGGGTCGTTGATCAGCCCTCGTTCGGTGGCGGACGTGAGCCCCCTGGCAAATCCCTCGGCTCGGTCGGCCAGCGGCCCGCCACGGTCCCGACCGGCGGGCGCGCCGCTGGGGGCGGGTTGGTGAAGAGCAGTCAGGAAAGCGGCCAGCGATTCGGCCGCATCCCGAGCGCGCGTGACGGGGATTCGGTCGGCGGGTGTGCCCGGAACCCAGGTGGTGATGAGCCACGGCCGCGGGAACCGTTCGGAGGGCTCGCCGAGTCGCTGCGGGACGGGGATCGGCAGCGGGAGGCGCGGGGCAAGCGTGGGCAGCCAGGAGTGCTCCTTGCGCAGCAGCGCGTCCGCGGACCCGGTCGCCCAGGGAAGCCGGACGGCCAGGTCGTCGCCGAGCCGCCACAGTTGGTTGTCCCATCCGAGCGCGCCCAGCTGAACCGGGCGATCGGCGAGGTCGGGGTGCTGGTCGCGCACCAGATCCCGGACCAGCTCTTCGGTGATCTCGATCTCGACGTGGGTCACGCGGAGCAACGGTAGTCCTGCAGTGCCGCCTGTTCAGCCGGGTCGCGGCCGGCCGGGCGTCACGCCGGGCCGGGGCCGGTCCCGCAGCTCTGCACGATGTAGGTGGAGTAGCCGGCTTTGATGCCCCAGTCGAGGACGACACCCTGACAGTTCGTGGTGTGCCCGCCCTGCTGGTGGGTGCGCGCGATGTCGGAGTAGAAGAGCCAGCCGCACATCGTGCCAGCCGCGCACGCACTGTACGCGGCAGCCGGTGTGACCGGCGCTAGCACAAGCGAACCTATGCCCACTGCGGATGCCAGCGCGAGGCGACGGAGTAGTGAAGTCATACAATGATGCTCGACAATGTATTGCCGGAACGCAAGGGTTCGAGACCCTCGCACCCGCCTGCGCCGGTCCGGTCGCCGGCACTGAGCCATTCCGGGCAACGGTCTCAGGACGGTAGGTGGGCGTCGATCGCGCCGGTTGAGACACGCGGAACCTGTTGTGGTGCAACGGAAAGACGCAGAACCCCGGTATGAAGGTGGTCCAACGAGCCGTTAGACGGAAGGTTTGTTGCCTGGCCGGTGCCGGGTCGCCCGGGACCGCTGACCCCGGACATGATGAGCGGCATGAATTCGTGGTGGAAATCGCCGTGGTGGGCCGCGGGGGCCGTGGTGGTGCCGGCCGATCTGATGCTCTACGGCGTGAGCGTGCCCGGCGGCTACTACGACCCCCTGGTTGGGGCGTTGTGGGGCTGGGCGATCGTGGGGCTGGCGTGGGTGGTGACCGGCGTGGCGTGGCTCGGGGACTCTCCTCCTGAGCCTCGATGGCGGCTGTGGCCGCTCGTCGTGGTGCCGGCTGTGTTCACGGCAAGCTGGTGGACGGCATCCGGCGACCTCGTCGGCAAGGCCACATTTGCGCACTACCGGGCGGATCTGGAGCGGCTCGCCAACCGGGCGCCCGCGTATGAGCCCACCAACGTCGGACCCTATTCGTTTAACACGGTGAGCCGGACAAACGCCTGCGTTCGCTACGACCTGCAAGGCCCTGGCATGGCGGCGTCGTCCGGGTTCGTCTGGTGCCCCGGCTCGACACTGGCGGACGCGCCATGGGGTGAGGGCGAGTTCTTCGTCGAGCCGATCGAGGGCGATTGGTACGTGTACGTAGCGCCGCACGGCGCGTTCGCCGACCGAGCAACGAGTGCCGACCCGTGGGGACTACAGATCACCGAGCTGAGGTCGATCCCGGACGTGTGACGGCGGACGCCGAATTCTCCATCCTGCAGGAGAGCGTCAGCGGCGGGGCTTCCGCGGGACGCGGCTGGACCGGCGGTGTGCCCGCCGCGTCCCGTACGCGGGAGCCTTCATACCGAGGTTCTACGTCTTTACGTTGCACCACAACGAGCGCAGCCCGTCTCAACCAGCCCAGCCGGTGACTACCGACCGCTCAACGACCGTTGCACGGAATAGCTCACTGTGCAACCGCTGATGAACCCGCGGGCCGGCCGCCGCCCGCGGCGGCAGTCAATCGGAATCACGGCCGAAGTTCGAGGCTGAGCCGTCGCGTGAAGTGGGGCGCCGGGCTCGAACTTCGAACACCTCAGCGCAGCCGGTCGGTTCGGTGCTGACCCGGGGGGCGATGCTGCGTTCGTGGCGGGTCCTGGCCATCGACGGGTTCGATGTGGATGTGCCGGACACCCCGGCCAACGCCGAGGAGTTCGGCCACGCCGGGTCCGGGGCGAACCGTTCGGCGTATCCGAAGGCCCGGGTGGTGGCTTTGGCTGAGTGTGGCACGCATGCGTTCCTGGCTGCGCAGGTCGGGGCGTGGGGCACTGGGGAGAAGACCCTGGCGATGCCGTTGTACTCGCGGTTGCGCCGGGGTGAGTTGCTGACCGCTGACCGTAACTTCTACTCCTGGCCGGCGTGGGACCGTGCGGCGGCGACGGGGGCGGATCTGCTGTGGCGGGCCCCGACCGGCCTGCACCTGCCCGTGGTGCGGGTCCTGGCGGACGGCACCTACCTTGACCGTCCTGATCAAGCCGGCGGTCCGGGGTGCCCGGCGGGAGGCGATCCTGGCCGCCGCCCGCGCCGGGAACGACCTCACCGTGCTGCGCGAGGCCGTCGACGAGCGCGGCCTGCCGGTGGCACATGTGGCCCGGGTGGTCGAGTACGACATCCCCGACCGGGCCGGCAACGGCACCGGGGAACTGATCGTGCTGCTGAGCACGATCGGCGACCCGGGCACGGCCCGCGCCGACGAACTCGCCGAGGCCTACCACTGCGCTGGGAACAGGAAACCGGAAACGACCAGCTCAAGACCCACCTGCGCGGGCCGGGCCGTGTCCTGCGCTCACGGCTGCCGGACCTGGTCGTGCAGGAGATCTGGGCCTGGCTCCTGGTCCACCACGCCCTCGCGGTCCTGATCACCCGGGCCGCGGAAGCCGCCGACATCGACCCCGACCGGGTCGGTTTCACGAGAACCCTGCGGATCGTCCGCCGCGGCGCCACCTCCGCGGCCATTTCCCCCTGAAGACTGGACCCAGGCCCTACCAGCCATCCACACCGAGATCACCGCGAAGCTCAACCCGCCACGGCGGCACCGGACCTGCCCCCGCGCGGTCAAACGCGCCCGCCACAACCAGTACCGCGTCAAACGACGTGACGAGCCGGCCAGCACCCGCCACCACGGACCAGCCACGATCGCGCTGTATCCCATCCAACCCCGAGCAGCATGATCAACTTACGCTAAGCGGCATTGCGGGCTGTACTGGGAGGACGCCGGCGGTCACCCGCATATGCCGGCGGATTCTTACACGCCGATTTGATGTTGTTCCACTCCGCGGGCCAATTGGCGGCAGGTCCGGCGAGCGAGCAAGTGACGAGAACGACAAGTGACGAGAAGATCAAGCGAAGGGTGATCAGATATCTTTCCGATCTCGGTTCTTCATCGCGGGACAGCGGAGCGACCCGCCCAGCCGCTACCGTCGCATTGATTCCTTCCCCCATTACGGAGATCCCAATGCGCGCACTTGCCGCCGCCGCCCTCGCGGGCGTGGTCGTGGCTGTCCTCCCGGCGACGGCCGCCCTGGCCGCCGACCCCAAGCCGGACATCGCAGTGACCTCCGCCGCCGACAAGGCCAACTACGCCGAGGGCGAGACCTTCACCATCACGGTCACGGTGAAGAACAAGAGCTCCGTCGACGCCAAGCACGTGCACTACACCGGCGGCGACAGCGAGGGCGTCGACGGTGTTGACTACGGCGTGCTGTCGACCGGCTTCGACCTCGCCGCTGGCGCCACCAAGACCGTCCAGCTC
Source organism: Dactylosporangium sp. NPDC051484 (assembly GCF_040689395.1). NCBI lineage: Bacteria > Bacillati > Actinomycetota > Actinomycetes > Micromonosporales > Micromonosporaceae > Dactylosporangium > Dactylosporangium sp. NPDC051484. The sequence continues at coordinate 75,323 of NZ_JBFAZX010000014.1, forward strand.
ACCGGCAAGACCAACCACCAGGCGTGGCGGTACGGCCGCGGATACGTCGCCTTCGAGCTCACCGCCGACAACGGCGAGGCCAACGACGCCGACAACGTCACCGGCGTGCGGCTGCTGGTAGCGGGGGCCTTCGACGATCTCGGCGGCTATGTCTTCCAGGGTGGGTCCCATAACGCCACATGGACGCCCCAGACGCCCGGCGTCCCGGGTGTCAAGGTCGTCGCCGCTAGCGTCGACGGCAAGACGAAGTACGCCGAGGCCGTCACGGACGCCAAAGGCCTGTTCCGTCTCGCCCACCTCCCGGCTGGCGACGTCCTGCTGACCTTCACCGCCCCGACGGGCTGGAAGATCCTGGCCGGTGAGAGCGGCAACGACGACCACACCTTGGCGCAGGTCAGCGCCGACGACAGCGACGAGCCAAGCGTCTACGTGCCGGCGAAGAAGGTCGCCGTGAGCTCGCCGAACGTCTCGCCGAGCGTCTCGCCGTCAGTCTCGTCGAGCGCCGGCCCGGGCCTGCCGGTCACCGGCGACAACACCATGCTGTTCGTCGGCGCGGGTGCGGTCGCGGTCGCGGCTGGCGTCGCGCTGGTGCTCGTCGCGCGGCGCCGCCGCGTACACCTGCAGGCCTGATTGACGGGGATCGCTCCAGCCGCCGGACACCCCGCCGGCTGTTGCATCCCCCGCCCTGTCGAGCGAGCCGTAGGGCGCCGAGGCCCCAGCACCCCGCTGGAGCCTCGGCGCCGCGGACTCCGGCCGCGGCAACGCCTTCAACGTGCTCCGTCTGGTGCACCCCTCGTGGACCGCCGTCAGAAGGTGGCGATCGGGTTGACTGGGCTGCCCGACGTGCCGGCGAAGCGGACCGGTGCGACCGCGAGGTGGAAGTCCCACTGGCCGACCTCGGCAGCCGTCGTTGCGCACCCCTCCAGGTCACAGTTGTCGAGCAGCCACAGACCCATCGCGACGAGACTCACGGCATGAACCGGCATCAACACGCCTTCGTACCCCGACGGCTGAACGTCCTGGGGGTGTCAGCGCTGATCAACGCGACCCTGCCGTTCATACAGCCACGGCAACCGACTGGCGAACCCGATACGGCCGACCAGCCACGAACCTCCACCCATGCCGGCGGCTTCGATCCGTGGTCGAGATGAATGCGGCGCGGTCGTGTCCGTGATTTCAGCCGGGTCTCCGGCCAGCGACGGGCGCTACGGCGCTTCGACGCCGGCGATCCGGTACTTGTGCACGTCGGCGGATCGCAGCGGGGGAAGCTCCAAACCCGGCCCGCCCGCGGTACGGAATCGGTGTAGATGATCGTCGGATTCCCAGCGCTCGTACACGTTGATCCGTTCGGGATCGAGAGGATCTGGGGCTTGCACGAAGTCGAAGCAGCCTGGCGCGCGCCGGGCCAGACGCGCGACGTCGATGACCGCGGCCAGGTATCGGTCACGGTCGGACGGGTCGACATGGAGTGTTCCGGCGATAATGATCAAGTGGCCTCCTTGAACGGTGCCCCTTCAAGGTAGCTTCTACCGCAGCTTGCACGAGGTAACGACGAGTCGCTGAAGTAGCCGCTTGACATTGCCAGGACGATGGAGGCGTGCTGATCGCTGGGGTCGACGAAGTAGGTATGGGCTGTATCGCAGGACCGGTCTATGCGGCCGCGGTCGTGCTACCCGCCGATCACGGCATCGTCGGCCTTCGTGATTCGAAGAAGATCAGTGCGGGCAAACGCGAACAGCTGGCTGTGCAGATCCGCCAACGCGCACAGCTCTTCGCCGTCGCGAGCGCGTCCGTAGAGGAGATCGACACACTGAACATCCTGTCCGCGTCCTGGACTGCGATGGCGCGGGCTGTCGCCCAGTTGGACCCGCGCCCGACACTGTGCCTCGTTGACGGCGCCCACGCCCCGGAGCTGGAGGTGGCCGAGGTGAGAGCGGTGCCCGGCGGCGACAGGACAGAGGAAGCGATCATGGCTGCTGCCATCCTGGCGAAGGTTGCCCGTGATGCTGAGATGGTTCGCTTGGACGCGCTGCACCCCGGCTATGGTTTTGCCCAGAACAAGGGCTACGGTGCGCCGGCGATCGCGGCTCTGAACGCGCTTGGCGTCTGCCGACCGCATCGCCGTACGTTCGCACCTGTCCGATCTCTCTTGAGTGGCTGACCGCGTACTGGCGCACTGGGCGCCAATGCCGTGTGGCCATCACTCATATTGTCCCGGCCGCGGCATCTACACTCGGCCGATGCTGGAGATGGATGGGCTCAAGGTCGGATACGGCGACCGGGTCGTCATCGAGGAGCTGTCTCTCACCGTCGGGGGCGGCGAGGGGGTGGCCCTGCGCGGGCCGAACGGGATAGGCAAGTCGACGGTGCTGCGCTGTGTGGCCGGGCTGCTGATGCCGATGAACGGCACCATCCGGGTCGCTGGCGAGCGGGTCGACGAGCGCAGCGCGGCGTTCCGCCGGACGGTCGCGGCGCTGCTGGACTCGCCCGCCTGGTATCCCGGGCTGTCCGCCCAGGAACACCTGAGCCTGGTCCGGCTGGCGAACAGGCCCATCGACGGCGGCTGGTTCGCCGAGGGCGAGTTGAGCGAGCGGCTCGGGGTCGACGGCTTCGCGGACGCGGCGCCGTCGAGCCTGTCCTCGGGGCAGCGGCAGCGCCTGGCCTTGGCGATGGTGCTCGATCGGCCCAGCCGCCTGCTGCTGCTCGACGAGCCGGAGCGCCACCTCGACCAGGACGGTCGGGCTGTCGTCGCCGCGCTCGTCGGGGAGTACTTGGGGCGCGGCGGCGCGGCGCTGCTCGCCTCGCACGATCCGACCGTGACCGGGGGCTGTGCGGTCGTCGAACTGGGCTACGACTGGTACGACGAGACGGCCGAGGCGTGACGGCGCCGGCGAACGTGGGCATCGGCGTCGGCCGGGTGCGCCGGTGGATCCGACGCCGCCAGCGCGCCGCCGCGCAGGGGTCGGACCGCTTCGAGACGGTGTACACGCTCGTGCTGCTGGTCGCCATGGTCGGGTACGCCGTCTGGGCACAGCTGCAGTCCATCCTCAGTGGACAGACGGCGGCGTCCGCCGGTACCCGTGAAGGTGTCGTCCTTGCCGCCGGTCTGGGCTGGACGGCGGCGCTCCTCGCAGCCGCGGCGGCGCTCGGGCCGGTCTCGACATCGGCCCCGGCGCTGCAGTGGCTGTTCACCACGCCCCTCGACCGGCGGGCGCTGCTGGCGCCGGCCGGCGCGCAGGTGGTCGGCATCGGACTGCTGGCAGGGCTGACGCAGGGCCTGCTGACCCTGACCCTTTCGACCGCGGGAGCCGGTGCGGTGCTGCTGGCCGCGCTGGCCGGCGGGGTCCTGAGCGTCGGCGCCGCAGTCGGCGTGCAGGCCGCGAGCCGCCGCCCCGCGCGCGTGCTGTCGCGGTGGGCCACCGTCCTGGTGCTGGCCGCCGCGGCCGTCGCCGTCGGGTCCGCCGCCGGTCTGCCGATGGGCGCGGTCGCCTACACCGGCCCGTGGGGCTGGCCGCTGGTCACCGCGAAGCACGGCTGGGTGGCGGCGCTCGTCGGTGCCGCTGCGCTGGGAGTGCCGATCTTCATCTGGTACCGGCTGCGGGCGCTCACCCTGGCCAACCTCACCGACGCCGCGCAGAGCAGCGGCGCCGCGACGGCTGTGTTCGTCACGCTGGACCCTGGGCTCGCGTCGCGCGCAGCCGAGGACCGCCGCTGGCGAGGGCGTCGCCTCGGCCCGGACCGGCTGCCCCGCCTCGCCGGCCGGTTCGCCGCGACCGGCCAGGATGCGCTGCTGCTGGCCCGCTCGCCCGTGCGGCTGCTGCTTGCCGCGGCGCTCGCCACCGTCCCGGTGCTCGCCACCGGCTTGCCCGTGTCACGCTGGGTGATCGCCGGCGTGTGGCTGCTGTCCGGGGTCGCCGCCGCCGCGTCCAGCACGGCGAACGCCCGCCGCGATCGGGACGACCGGGCCCTCGCCCGGCTGCTCGGCCTCACCGACGGCCAGCTGTTCACCGGCCGGGTGGCCGTACCGGTCGTGGTCTGCACCGTCTGGTGCACGGTCGCGCTGCTGGCGGTCGGGGCGCAGGCGACGTCCGGCGGGCTGGGCACCTGGGCCCTGCTCGGCGCGTGCGCGGGTCCGGGCCTCGCGGCGGGCGCGCTGCGCTCGGCCCGCCGCCAGCAGGTGCGGCACGACATCGCACCGATCGTCTCGCCCACCGGAACGCTGCCGACCGGGCTGTTCATGTGGCTGTTCAGCGGCATCGACCTCGCCGTTCTCGGACTCTGGCCAGCACTGTTCGCCATCGTCAGCCAACACCCGCAGGCCGCGCTCGCCAACCAGGTGCTGTTCTCCGCCGGCACGCTCACCGCGATAATCGTCACCGCCCGGCGCGGTTGAGCACTGGATCGACGCCGACCAGGTTGCCACGGCCCGTGGGACGTTTCCGGACCGGCGACGGATCCGTGGTCCGTGTCGCCGGTCAGGTGACGGCGAGCAGCACTGCCTGGCCGTCGGCCGCGGCGGCCTGGTAGAAGCTGCGAAGTTCGGTGAAGTGCGGCGCGAGGTAGCTGTCGAACTCGTCAATGCCGTCTGCCCAGATGCTCGGATAGATGTCTGCGGCCTTCATCGCCTCCGGGTCGAAACGGGCGCGGAGTGCCTCGACACTCAGCCCATCCAGCGCTGCGGCGATCCCGCGGACGGCTCCGGGGCGCAGCAGCCGGGCCGGCCCGTAACCAACGTCCTCGCCAATCTCGTCGCCGCCGAGGATCGCCGCGCCGGCCGCGTCCGAACCGATTTCCCATGCGGTACCGGTGAGCAGGTAGTGGATGCCGTGCCAGGACTTGTCCAGATCCAGTTCAGGACCGGGCGTCTCGGTCTCGTCGTCATCGAGGTCGCCGTAGAGCAGGTCGTCGACCTTCGCCGGATCCTCCAGCACTGCCCGTAGCTCATCGGCGGACAGCCGCCGCCCGATCAACACCATGCCCACAGGTGCGGTTCCTTCCGTCGATCGCACAGCGCGCCGTTTCCGCAGGCGGCCATGGTCGCACAGTCTGCTTGATCAGCCGCGGCGCGGCAACGGGGGGACCGGCAATTCACCAAAGGTACCTTGCTGTGGCAAGGTAGTAGCGTGCAGACTGATCCAAAGCTCGCCGCGTTGCGGCGCGGCCTGCTCGAACCACTCGTACTGGCTGCCGTCGAGTCCCAGCAGCGATACGCGGCGGAGATCCTCGCCGCGCTACAGGAGGCGGGTTTCCCGGCTCAGGAGGGCGCGCTGTATCCGCTCCTGAGCAAACTTCGCCGAGACGGTCTTGTGCAGCACGAGTGGCGTGAGTCACTGTCGGGGCCGCCGCGGAAGTACTTCTCCCTCACGGACGCCGGCAGGGACCAGCTCGCCGCGTTCCGCGAGCACTGGAACGAGCTGACCCGCATGATCAACGCGATTGGACGATGACCCATGAACGAGCCGACACCCATCCGCCTCACCGGGCATGTCGCGGTCTTCCCGGCCACGCGCGAAGCACGTGACGCCCTGCGGCAGTATCTCGATGACGCGCGACGCGAACTGCGCTCTGACCCGGACGCTGACGAAATCGTCCGGGATCTCGAGTCCGCGATCGGCAGCCGGCTGAGCACTCGCACGGGCGAGGACTCGGTGACCGGTGACCAGATGGCAGCGATCCTGGCTGAGTTCGGACCGGTGAGCCCAGCACGCCCCTCGCCGCCTTCCGCAGAGAGCGGTTCGCGTGGCCGATTCTGGTGCCGGATCAACGAGGGCAAATGGTTCGGCGGCGTCTGCCTGGGCGTCGCGGCGTACGGCGGGTTCCGCATCGACTGGGTACGAACCGTCGTGCTGCTGCTGACCGTGCTCACCGGAGGACTCCTTGCCGTGCCCTACCTGGTCCTGCTGCTCGTGCTCCCTGCCGTCCCGACGGTCCGCGACTATGAGCGTCAGTGCAGCACAACCTTGAGCAAGATCATCACGACGCCGAACATCCCGGTGGCCGCTGCCGACGCCAATCGTTCGGGGCCGGTGAGCTGACCACGTCGACCCACGTCCCAGCCGGCCAGGCACAGTAACAGCGTGCTGCAAACCAACGCCCAGAGCACCGCAAGGTACAGGTCGAGGCCAATCAGGCGTAGCACGACGAGGACGGCAACGGGCAGAGCGGAGGCGGTCACGATCTCCCAACCGGTCGTCAGCTGTTGCCGCACTTGGTGCCATGCCGGCCGGTGGCCTTCATGGATGCGCTCCGCCACCAGCCGGGCGTAGCGTTCGGCGCTCCAATAGACGATGAGTGTGACCGCTACCGCCACGACGAGGGCCGTCGCCGAGCCGGCGTGCGAGGATGCCATGACAGCCGCGCTGACGATGACGCCGTAGATTCCGGCCGCTGTACTCTCTTCGGTAGCACCAGCCAAGCGGACGCGTCTGGTGATCGAATGCCGGCGACGTCTAACGGATGTCATCGCGCGTACCTTCAGAACGTGGTCGGCTGCCTGCCCGTACGAAGCTCATTGTGGCCTGCGGTGTGCAGGTCCAGGACCGCGAACCGCAGGAATGCCGCCGGTCAGCCGGCGGACGTGCGATCGGCTCATGGCCGGTCATCCGGCCTGGGTGACGTGTGGGCGACTGCCGACGCACGAACCGGCCCCGCCCGGCACGGTCCCCGAACGGTATCGGGGTATGCGGACGGGGCCGGAGCGCAGGTCAGCGGCTCGCTTCCGGCCTGGCCACCTCAATTTCGTTGATCTGCTTGCCGGTGAGCACGTCGAAGGCGCGCACGATCGTGCGGTCCGGGTACACGGCGATGGTGAGCACCGCCGGCGACTCGGGCCGGTCGGTGGCCGAGTCCTCGTCCCACGGGTCGTCCGGGCTGGGCGCGAACTCCATCGCCAGCGTGGGTGGAGATCGCGTCCGTCGGGTGCGCGGCGGGCAGCGGTCAGGAAGAGTTCCTGCTCGACTGGGAAGGGACCCTTCCTGACCGTGCCCTACGTCATCCGTCAGGCGCGCATGAACTGGCGGACCGGCAGCGGCCGGTCCACGATCCGGATGTCTCCGAGCCAGCCGTAGAAGCCCTGCTCGATGATCCGGTCGTAGTGGTACGCCCCGACAAGCCACGGCTCGTTGCTGGTGGCCAGGCCGTTGGCCGGGGGTGGACGGGTTGCGCAGCAGTTTCGCGCCGTTGACGTACATGGTGGTGTTCCGGCCGTCATTGACGACGGCGACATGGAACCACTCCCCGGCCCGCATCTCGTGACCCCAGTTGGTCGAGATGCCGTTCTGGTTGAGCGGGAAGACCGCCCATTGCAGCGCCATGCCGTCGGACAGACTGAGGGTCGCGAGCGGCTCGGCCGGATCGTCGCCGGTCTTGCCCGCGTTCTGGCCGCTGCCCATCCGGCACAGCAAGCTCATCCATGCGTGCTTCGTGGCTCGTACGTCCGCCGGCAGCTTGACGAACGCCTCGATGGTGTATCCGGAGGCGAACGTCAGCCGGTTGAGCGCCGCGTCGTCCGCGGTCCGCAGGTACGCTCCCCGCGCCGGTTGCTTCTTCCCGTTGAGGAAGATGCTGCCGTGCGCGGGCTGGTCGGCATGGTGCTCGGCGCTGGAGCGCATCGCGGTCTGGTCGCTGCCCGGGAGGGTGACCCGGGTCAGGTGGTTTCCGCGGCCGGAAAGGTCGGCGACTTGCGCGCCCTCGGGGACCGGGGTGCCGTCGGGGCCGACCGCGTCGAAGCGCCAGTACGCGACGGTGCCGGGGACGAGCATCTGGCTGACCGGCCTGGGTCCGCGTGGCGGGACCGGTGCGAAGCCGGCGAAGCGCTTCGTGAAGTCGATCGCCACGCTGAACTGGTTCACCGGGTCGGTCAGCTCCACCTCCTGCTGCTCCAGTTCGTTGCGCCGGCTCGGGTCCTTGTCGAGGATCCAGGGCGAGAAGGTCTCGACGTCGATGGTGTTGCGCGCCAGGTCGAAGTGGTAGAGGCGGGCCATGCCGCTGCCGCCGTAGTAGCGGTCCTGGTAGTTGGTGATGTGGACGTGGACATCGTGCCCGGCGTTGTTGCGCAGCACGGTACGGCCCGGCGGCCAGTAGTGACCGTTCAGGGTCAGGAAGATCTGGTCATGCTCCTTGACCAGCGAATCCCACAGCCGCTGGCCGTGCCCGGACAGCCGCGCCTGGCCGTTGCTGTCGGCTGACGCGAGGTCGTGGGTGGTGAGGATCGCGGGCAGTTGCGGGTGTGCGCCGAGCACCTCCCGGACCCAGGTGAGCGTCCCCGCCGATGGGCGCCAGTCGAGGGCGAAGAGCAGCCATTGCCGACCGCCGGCGGTGAAGATGTGGTAGGTGTTGTAGCCGTCGGCGGTGGCACCGCGGAAGGTGGACATCTTCCGGTATCGGGCTGGTCCGAACACGTCCAGGTAGGGACTGGGACCGCGCTGGTCGTCCTTCTTGTCGTCGATGTCGTGGTTTCCGGCCAACACGCTGTAGGGCATCCGCTGCCGGTCCAGAATCTCGAACACCTTGCCCGCCTGGGCCAGTTCCGCCGCGGCCTTGTTCTCCACAACGTCGCCGAGATGTGCGGTGAAGACGATGTTCTCCCGGGCGCGTGCCGTCACCAGGTACTGGAAGGTTGCCCTGAGCGGCGCGGGGTCGCCGCGATCCGCGTCGAACAGGTATTGCGTGTCGGGGATCACCGCGAGCGTGAACCGGGGTGCGTTCGGGTCCGGCTGTCGGCCCTGCTCGTCATCGTCAGCGCCGTACGCGGCGGCAGGGGACAGGACCGTTCCCGCGGCCGCGCCGGCTCCCAACAATCCGAGGCCTTGCAGAAGGCTGCGGCGGCTGGGGTTGTTTGGCATGTCTCGTACTCCTCGTATCCGCTGTGGGTACGGGGTCTATTGCCGACGAGCTGCCGGAACAAAGATCATGTTGTCGGACAATGGATCCGGAACGCCGGATGAAGGTCGCGCTGCGGCACTGTCCCGCGCTCCGCTCGCGGCACGCACGGGCTCAGACCATGGCCGTCGCCGCCCAGGTGGCGAGCGAGCCGAGCAGGAAGTAGGCGGCGAGCTGCGCATCCCAGCGCTCGGCCCGGCGGAAGCGCCGCCAGGCCAGGGCGGGCAGGGCCAGGGGCAGCAGCGCGAGCAGCATCCACCAGCTCGGATGACGGACCGTCAGGAGCAGCACCGCGCAGGCACCGGCAGCGGCGAGCAGCGCCGTTGCCACAATCGGAGCAAGGCCGAACGTGGTGACGTAGGTGCGTTCGCCCGGTCGCGGGGCCCGGGTGATCTTCTTGGCCAGCTCCAGGTGCAGCGTCGCGAGGACCACCACCGCCAGGGCCGGCCAGAACGACGCGTCGAACGAGCCGCCGGTGGCGCGAAGGTAGCCGAGGTACAGATACAGGTGCAGCAGGAGCTGTACGGGAGAGCTCAGCACAAGGGTCAGCACGAGGCGCCCGGGGTCGGGGCCGGGCAGCAGCAGGAGCAGGGCGTAGACCAGCTGGATCGCGAGGACGGCGGCGGCACGGACGTCGTACAGGTTGATGGCGAGCAGAAGGACCGCGATCGCGGCATACCAGCGCAGCAGCGCGGGCACGGTGACGGCGCCGCGGGCCAGGGGGCGCTTCGGGTTGTGGGCGCGGTCGTAGGGCAGGTCGCGGATGTCGTCGACGATGCGCATGAGGAGCATGTCGAGGGCGATGGTGAGCGCGGCGAGGGCGGTGCCGACGCCGGGGCGCCAGGTGCCGCCGTGCGGGTCGGTGAGGGCGAAGAGGCCGGTGACACCGTACGCCCAGCAGACCGCGAACAGCACGGACGGCACCAGGGGATAACTGCCGCGGATGAAGGCCCTCACCGCAGGTACACCGGAAGGCGCCACAGGCCGCGCAGGAACATCCGGTCCCGCCACGCCGGGCCGTCCAGGTCGGGCGCGGGGGCGAGGTCCGGGAAGCGGCGCAGGAGGGCACCGATCGCGGTGCGCAGCTCGACCCGGGCGTGCGGTGCACCGAGGCACATGTGCCGGCCGTGGCCGAAGCCGAGGTGCGGGTTGGCGGGCCGGTCGAGGCTGAACGTGTCGGGGTCGGTGAAGACGGCAGGGTCGCGGTTGGCGGCGTCGACGAGCGGGATGACGACCTGGCCGGCCTTCAGCGGCACCCCGGCGAGCTCCGCGTCGGCGAGCAGGACGTGGGGCTGGCCGCCGGTGCCGGCGAACCACACCCAGCGCAGCAGCTCCTCGACCGCGGCCGGGATGAGGTCGGGCCGGGCGACCAGGGTGCGGCGTAGCTCGTCGTCGTGCAGGAGGTGGTACACGCAGCTGCTCAGATGGCTCGCGGTGGCGTCCCCGCCGGCCATGACGAGACCGGAGGCCATGACGACGATCTCCTGGTCGCTGAGCGGGTCCTGGGCTGCCGGGAGGGTGCCGAGGAGGCCGTCGCCGGTGCCGAGCCGATCGCGGAAGTAGGCGTGCATGGCGGTGGTCGCCGCGGTGACCTCTTCGGCCGGGAAGTGTCCGGCGGACATCATGGCGTCGGTCCAGGCGCACAGCTGCTCGACGTCGCCGTCGGGGACGCCGATGATGCGGGCGACGACGAGGTATGGCAGCGGCCGCAGGTATGCGGCGACGAGGTCGACTGTCCCGGGTTTGGCGCCGGCCGCTTCGAGCAGGTCCTCGGCGATCCGCTCGATCCATGGCCGGTCGGCCTCGGCGGCGCGGTGGGTGAACGCGGCCTGCACCGTCCGGCGGCGGCGGGTGTGCAGCGGCGGGTCGGTGGTGGCCAGGGCGAGGGTGTCGGGGCTGCGGGCGAACATGGTGCCGCCGTGCCACTGCTGGCGGCTGAACCGGGCGTCGGACAGCACGGTCCGCACGTCGGCGTGGCCGGTGACGAGCAGCGCCGGGTGGTTGCCGCGGATGCGGACCGGCACGAGCGCCTCTCGCCGGAACAGCGCCGCCTGCTCGGGGTCCAGCGCGACGCCGGGGCGGCTGTCGAACGGGAACTGGGTCATTCCTTCTCCGGGAGGATGCATACGGTGCCCGCGGTGCCGTCGAGCTCGAAGAGTGTGACGTCGGGGATGCGGGTAGAGCCGTGCGTGACCGCGACCTGGTCGCTGCGGTGCAGCACGTGATGCGAGCCGCATCCGGCAGTCTGCTGCAGCGCCCCGCCGGCAACCTCGTCGGCGAGGCCGAGCAGACCGGCGACGAGCAGGTTCCCGAGCAGGTGGTCGACCGGGTGGTCGAAGAAGACCGGATGTTTCCGATCCGCGGGCAGTGCAGCCGTCCGCATCAATGCCTCCGTTCACATCGCATGACGCGCTTCAAAGCACCTAAGCTTCCAGTCGCTGACTTGTCCACGTCAATACTTCGGAATCAGACAGATTTACCCATGTCGGCCTTTCGGGCGATCTATATTCATCCGTTCGGTCCGTAAGAATGTGTTTGAGAAGTGGTGTCCTGCTCGCGCCGGTCTGGCGCGGTCCGCGGATCTGGCACGGGCAGCGGCATGAAGCCGCGCGGGCCAGAGGTCAGCTCTTGCTCGCTGATGTCGCTGGCCGATGCTGCCGTCTCGGCTGAACTGGCCCAGCTGGCCTGCAGTTCGTTGAACGGTGCGCGGGGAGGTCCACCAGCCGTTGCCGCCCAATCAGGGTCCGGCCAGCTGCCTGCCGCAGCATGGACGGTTCGATTCCGCTTCCATCGCTGTCGACGATCCCGCCCTGGCAACGAAGGTCAACGCCGACTGGTGGCGCATGGCCACCGAGTATGGGCCGAGTTCACCGTGCTCTCCTCGACGGAAAGATGCTGCTGAATACAACGCTCTGGGGCAACGGCACCGTCAGCACCATCGTCATCCGGCCGGACCGGCTCGTCGATAGTGCCGGACACGTTTGAACCCGCTGTCCGCGTCAACCAGTCCTGGCTGGCCACATTCTTGATCGGCTGCACCTTCCGCGGACGGGGGCGAGCGGGCTCACTTGTCGTCGGGCCAGTGCCAACGTGGTTGGCGTGTGGCGGGCTGGCCTCGGGCGATGCGGCTGATCATCGTGGTGATCGTGGCCCAGCGGATCCCACGCAGCCCGGCGGGCCAGGCGGGGATGCAACCGGTCCCAGGCGAGGGTGGTGTCGGTGGTGGTTGCCGGCGGTGCGGTTCCAGATGTCGCGCTCCGCGTCGGGTGGGATCCAGGGGCTCGGCTCGGTGGCCCAGTTGGCGTCGTAGCGTTGCACCGCTTCGACGAACTCCGCTGGCGGCCGGTAGTCGTGCGCGGTGACGTAATGCCAGACCAGCGCCGGCGCTGCGAACATCACGCCCGGCCTGGCCGGCACCCTGATCTCGTAGTAAGCCAGCCAGTTCCGGCTCGGCCGCGGATAGGCGATGCTGCCCTTGTCAGGCGGGCAGAACTCGCAGTCGTGCAGGCCGCGAGATTCGTTGACGGGTGGGCCGTCGATTACGTCGAGTAGCGCGCCAGCGAACCAGGCCGGGACCGGGCCTCGGTCAAACGGGTGCGACGCGTCCAGCCAGCCGATGTTGCGCCGCTCGTACCGCGGGCGGTAGCTCAGTTCGCCCCATTCGCGCCAGACGATGTCTTCATCGCTGTGCGAGTACGCGTAGGGCGTCAGGTCCGCGAAGTAGGCCACAAGGGAAGGTACAGCGTCAGGTGCGGAACCGGCCGACAGGTCGGTCAGACGGGTCGAGACCTGCTCGTCGGCCAGGGTCGATGGGTAGCCGAGACATTCGGCCACTCTGGCCGCATCGACGCCGACGGTTACGCAGGTTCGGCGAGCGAACCAGAGCACTTCTCAAACACGCGAGGGGACAAGACGCACGTCCGGACGGTCAACGCGTGGCGGGAGGTGCGCGCCGTCAGCCCCGTCTGGGCGGGTGCTCGCGCCACGGCTCCCGGGCAGGAAACCATGCCACAGCAGCGATGCCGTGCGTTCCGGTCCGGCGCGCTCGGCCGTACGGCGGGGGAGTGACCGTACAGACGACGACGTCTCGCTCACGGCAGGGGAGCACCCGATCGGGCCGTAGCACAGGTGTCCGAGCGGGCTCGCGCAGTCCAATGGAAGGGGTGGGAGCGTCAGTGCGCAGTGGATGAGATCGAGCCATGTCCGGACCCTAGGCGCGCCATCCGCGCCCGGACGCGCGGCAAGGTCGACGTGGCGCTATCCGGAGCCCGGCGGTGCCGGTCCACCCATAGATCGATCGGCCTGGCATGTTCATGATGGGAAACGGTGCGGGCTCCGCCCGGTGGGCGGGACCGCGCGGTGCGGGTTGGGCCGGTCAGCGGCCCGAGTTCGACGGGTTCGAGGCCGGCGTCGCGGCGTCGTTGGCGATCATCTCCTGGTGGTTGGCCACGAACTGGGCGACCGTGTCGTTGTTGAACGCCTTCAGCAGGTCCAGCGCGGTCTGGTCGAGACTCTCGAACAACTGGCCGTTGACCTTTTCGGGGTTGTACTGGCCGTTGTTGGTGCGCAGCGTGATCATCTTGTCGGGGTTGACGCCCTTGAGCGTGAGGATCCACTCCCCGAGGGAGACGCGGTTGTTGTAGAACGACACGGCCTGGCCGACCGAGTTGAGCATCTCGCTGACCTTGAGCGGGTTGGTGATCACGCCGGCGCTGGTGGCCTTCTTGAGCATCGCCTTGATGAACTGCTGCTGGTGGCGCTGCCGGCCGTAGTCGCCATCGCCGCTGGCCAGCTTGTCGCGCTGGCGGACGTAGTCCAGGGCCTCCCACGGCAGGAAGTCGCGACAGCCGACCTCGTACACCTTCGGCTCCATGTTCGGCTTCAGCGACGTCGGGTTGCCGTTGGTGAAGTTGTACGGCATGGTCTTTCCCACCTCGCCCGTTTTCGTGTTGCGGCCGACGTGGATCGACGTCACCTTCTCGTCGACGCACATGTGCACGCCGCCGAGCGCCTCGACCAGGCCGCGGAACCCGTCGAAGTTGACGATCGCGGCACCGTTGAACTTCAGCCCGCCGGACAGATGGGTGACGGTCTCGGCGAGCAGCGCCAGACCGGTGTTGCGACCGCCGCCGTTCTGGTATCCGAACTGGAACGCCGCGTTGAGCTTGTCGGTGCCGCCGGGGTACTTGGTCTTCGGGCTCGGCGGGATCTGTACCCGAGTGTCACGGGGGATCGACATCAGGTACACCGCGTCGTGCGTGGCCGGCACGTGCGCGATGATGATCGAGTCGGAGCGCGCGCCCATCGCCTCGTCACCCACGCGCTCGTCGATGCCGACGAGGAGCAGGTTGATCGGCCCGTCGATGGTCGCGCCGGCCGCAGCGCTGCCGAGGCCGCCATCATGGGTGATCTGGTCGCTGTAGTGATTCAGCAACAGATTGCCACCGACGAGGGCGCCACCGCTGGCGAGCAGCAGTAACGCGCCGAAAACCAGGGACAACCGCGCCCACAGCGGGTCCTTCTTCCCACGCTTCTTTGTCATGTCACTCCCCGAAACCAACGGTCCCTCGGCGCGCCACGATATCCCCCCGAACCGCGCGTCCGTGTTTCGTCCCTATAGACGGATTTGGAACAGTGATCCGTTGCAGGTTCAGCCAACTCTCAGAAGATCGCCGTCGAGCAGAGTGGCGCGACGGCCTGGTGCGCCGGCCGCGCTGAGGGTTTCGTCGGGCGGTCACGGGATGTTCACACCTTGCCGGTCGTACAACATACTCGTCTTCATCGATATTTCTGATGGTCGCCGACTCGGGCGGCCGATGAGCATCGATCCACGAAAGGCAAGCGTTGGAACACGTGTCATCGTCATCAGTTGCCCCGCCGGGGACATCCGCGGCCCGGTCCGGCGGCCCGTTCGCCGGGTGTCGTCGCACCATGGCTTGGGTCGTGGCCGTGCTGGCCGCGCTCGGGGTCATGTTGCCCGCGACGGCGGCCTTCGCCGATTCGCTGCCCAATCTGCCGCAGAACGCGGGAGGCTACGAGCAGTCGTTCTCACCCGCGTACGACTACGACACCGATGGCTGCTACGCCGTCGCGGCCATCAGCCCCACCGGCACGCTCAACCCGGGGCTGAACCCCACCGGGGCCCTCAACGGCAACTGCCGGGACCAGTCCGACCTGGACAGATCGCAAACGTATGCCCGGTCGAAGTGCAACAACGGCTGGTGCGCGATCGTCTATGCCAGCTACTTCGAGAAGGACCAGGCCCTGCCCGGCATTAGCCTCGGCGGCCACCGGCACGACTGGGAGCACGTCATCTCCTGGGTCAACCAGGCGAGCAACCAGGTCGAGTACGTGACCACGACGCAGCACAGCAGCCAGGTGACGTACGCGCGCTCGCAGGTGCGGTTCGACGGAACCCATCCCAAGACCGTCTATCACAAGGACGGCGCGTCGACCCACTTCTTCCGGCTCGCCAACGCCAACGACGAGCCGCCGGAAAATCACTACCACAACTGGCGCTATCCGCCGTTGGTGGACTGGAATGGATGGCCCAGCACGGCGCTGCGCGACCGGCTGATGGCTGCCGACTTCGGTGCGGCAACGATCAAGATCAGTGACGGCAGGTTCGAGTCGCTGCTTGCCGCTTCCAAGCCCGCCGGGATCGCGTTCAACCCGCAGGGCTGACCAACGCTCCGGCCGGAGGACCGCCGTTCGCGTGCGATCCTCCGGCCGTCGCGCTCAGCCGGCGGCGGCGACGCCGGCTGTGTGTTCCGCGGCAACGGTGATGCCATCGGCTGTTCAGCCGTTGTGCCCAGTTGATCACTGTCCTAGTGATCTTGTTCACCGGATGGTTGTCCGGGTGGTCGCAGTGTCAGTAGTTTCGGGCCCGTAATTGCCACAAGGTTGCAAATACCTCTGACCGGCAGCAGGTGGGGGCGATGATGGGGTCCGTTCACAGCGCGAAGCGATGGCGGATGGCGGTGCTGTCCGCGGTGACGGCTCTGCTGCTCACGGGGTGCGGGGGCGGTGGCGAGACCGGTGCGGGTGACGACGCCGCGGTCCCTGCCGGCGGCACGCTGCGGGTGGCATTAGGGCAGCCGGAGGCGGACCTGAACAGCCTCAGCTACAAGACGCATTCGTTCAATGTCCTGGATCAGATCTACGAGCCACTGGTGCGCTACGGCCCGCAGGGCAAGTTGTTGCCCGGGCTCGCCCAGACCTGGGAGGTCAGCTCGGACGGGCTCACCCTGACCTTCCACCTTCGTCAGGGCGTGACGTTCTCGGACGGTGCGGCGTTCACCGCGCCGGTAGCCAAGACCGACATGCAGCGTTGGATCGGCGACACGCCCTTCCTCGGCATCTCCCGTACCATCGCGGCGGTCGAAGCCCCGGACGACGCGACCCTGGTCGTACGACTGAAAAGCTCGTACTACCCGGCGGTACAGGAACTGACGCTGATGCGGCCGGTGCGATTCCGAAGCCCGAACTCGTTCGACTCGGCGGGCAACTTCGTCAAGCCGATCGGCACCGGGCCCTTCCGGCTGGAGTCCTCGTCGGAGACCGAGATCGTGCTGGTCCGCAACGACACCTACTGGGGCGGCCGGCCCAACCTGGACAAGGTCCTCTTCAAGGTCATTCCGAGTTCGCAGGCTCGGCTGGCGGCGTTGAAGGCCGGCGAGGTCGACCTCGTCGGTGGTGAGTACATGGCGCCGCTCGCTCCGGAGGAGACGCTGGACCTGCGTGGACAGAGCCGGGTGAAGGTGCTGACCGAGCCGGCGTCGACGAACCTGCTGCTGGCGTTCAACACCACGACCGGCGACAGCGCGCTGGCCGATCCGCGGGTACGGCAGGCCGTCAACTACGCCCTCGACCGGCAGGCCTACTCGAAAGCGCTGTTCCACAACCTCGCCCGCCCGGCGACGCAGGTGTTCCCGGCGAGCATTCCGTATGCTCCGCAGCAGCCGCGTGCGCTGGACCTGGACGCGCAGAAGGCACGGGATTTGCTGGCCGAGGCGGGCAAGAGCGGGCGCAAACTCCGGCTCATCCTGGATCCCGGCATGCTGCCCCAGGCGCGGGCGCTCAGCGAGGCGATCCAGGCGGATCTCGCCAAAGTCGGCCTCGAGGTCCAGATCGACCAGCTGGACACGGCGGCGTATACGGAGGCGGCCGCGAAGCGCCGGTACGACCTGCTGTTCTATCGGACCTACGGGCCGCCCTACGACCCGTTCGCGATGCTGAACGGGAACTTCCGCAGCACCGAACCGGCATTCCTCTACGGGTCCCCGGCGATCGACGGCCTGATCGATGAGGCGCTCGCCGGTACGACCGACGAGGCCAGGGCCGCCGCTTACGACAAGGTGTGGGCCGCGCTCAACGACAGCTGGGCGGTGGCGCCGGTGGTCGAGTTGCCTCGGGTGTGGGCCGTCGGCGCGAAGGTCCGCGGGTTCGAGTTGGGGGTCACGGAGTACGACTTGCCGTTGACCAAGGTCGGCGTGGCCGGGTAACCGCGATGGTCCGACGCATGGGCGGCGGCCCGGTAGCGGCCGCCGCCGCACGGCTGGCCGAGATGGCCGCGCTGGTCCTGGCGATCTCGCTGGTCAGCTTCGGCCTGCTGCTGCTCGCCCGCGGGGACGCGGCGTCGTCGGTCGTGCGGGAGCAGGGCGGTGCGGTTTCTCACGCGCGGATCGAGGCCGAGCGGCATCGGCTCGGGCTGGACCTGCCGGCACCGCAGCGGTATGCCGACATGCTGACCCGGGCCGTCCGTGGTGATCTGGGCGTCTCCATCCGTAGCGGCCGGCCGGTCAGCGGTGAGATCGCGGCGCGGATCGGGCCCACCGTCACGCTGGCACTGGCCGGCAGCGTGGTCGCCATCGTCGTGGGCCTGTTCATCGGCCTGGCCGAGGCGGCGGCGCGGGGCTGGTTCGTGCCAGCACTGCTGCGCGGCGGCTCGCTGCTGCTGGTGTCGGTCCCGGGGTTCGCGCTGGCGTTCGGGCTTGTCGCCCAGTTCTCGCTGCGACTCGGCTGGTTCCCGACCCAGGGCACCGACGCTGGTGCGTGGTCCCTGGTGCTGCCCGCTCTGGTCCTCGGCCTGCCCGCCGGCGCGGCGCTCGGGCGGGTGCTCTCCACCCGCCTGCGGGAGGTGTTGGCCGAGCCCTACCTGGTCACCGCCCGCGCCCAGGGGCACTCACGACTCACCTGCCTGCTGCGCTGGGCGCTGCCGAACGCGACGGTCACCTCGCTGGTGGTGGCCGGGAACATCCTCGCCGCGCTGGGCACCGGCACCCTCGTGGTCGAGGAGGTGTTCGGCTGGCCGGGGCTCGGCTCGTACCTCATCGCGGCCCTGCGGTACCGGGACTGGTATCCGCTGAACGCGGCCGTCCTGCTGCTGTGTGTCGTCGTGATCGTCGTGCGTGGGGTGAGCCTCAGCCTGGCCACGATCGTCGATGAGCGTGCCCGGAGTACATGGTGATCCGGCGCGGCGGCGGCGCGGTCCGCCGTGTCCTGACCGGCAGCTGGTGGCCGTTGCCAGCGGTTGTCGTGGCCACGTTCGTGCTCGCCGGCATAGCGGGTCCGATCCTCACCGCCGGTCGCGAGCGGCACACGGACCTGAACCGGGCGTTGCTGGCCCCGGGCGTCGGCGCGTGGCTGGGCACCGACCACCTCGGGCGCGACGAATTGGTGCGGCTGGTCGCCGGTGCCCGTGGATCGCTGATCGCGGTCGGGGCGGTCCTCGTGGTCTGCCTGGTTCTCGGCGGCGGGCTCGGCGTCGCGGCGGGCTGGTGGGGTGGTCTGTTCGACCGGTTCGTGCTGCGCGTGGTGGATGTCGTCACCAGCGTGCCGACGCTGCTGCTCGGGCTCGTCCTCGCCGGTCTGCTCGGCGGCGGCCAGTGGCAGGTGGCCCTCGCGCTGGGTGCCACGCTTTGGCCGCCGTACGTGCGGGTGATCCGCACCGAGACCCGGCTGCGGCGCGACGCGCCGAGCAACCAGGCGCTGCTGCTGCTGGGGGCGCGGCCACCGCGAATCCTCCTCCGGCACGTGCTGCCGGCGCTGGGGGGCCCGGTCACGGTACTGCTCGGGATCACCGCCGCGGAGGTCATCGTCGGGGTCGCGACCCTGAGCTTCCTGGGGCTCGGTGCCCGCCCGCCCATACCGGAGTGGGGCTCGATGCTGGTCGAGTCGCGTCCGTACCTGTCGTCGGCGCCCTGGCTGTTCCTGGCACCGGCGGTCGCCGTCACCGTCGTCGCCGTGGCGTGCAACCTGCTGGCCGACCGGCTGGGTACCTGGTTCACCCACGGCGTCCGCGCCGGCGCCGTGACCCGCCCGGCAACGGCAGCGCGGCCCGCCACCCGGGCGGCGGCCACCGACATCCCGGCCGAGGCCCGGCTACAGGTGACCGAGCTGTCCGTCGATCTGCACGACGGCAACGGATACACCCGTGTGGTCGACGGCGTGACGATGTCCGTACCGGCGGGCGGAACCCTCGCGATCGTCGGCGCCAGTGGCAGCGGCAAGACCATGACCGTGCTCGCCATGCTCGACCTGCTCCCGCCGCAGGTGTCGGCGCGGGTGACTGGCTCGGTCCGCCTCGCCGGACGGGAACTCGTCGGACTCGACGAGAAGGCGCTGCGCCAGGTGCGTGGCCGGATCGTCGCCTACATCCCGCAGGATGTCGGTGGCGCGCTGCACCCGCTGCGGCGGGTGGGCGCCCAGGTCGCCGACGTCGTCGTGTTGCACCGCGGACTTCGCCGCCGAGCCGCCGAGCGCCGCGCACTGGAACTGCTCGCCCTCGTCGGCATCGACGACCCGGCCCGTGTCGCCCGCCAGCGCCCGGGCGAACTGTCCGGCGGGATGCGCCAACGGGTGCTGCTCGCGGCCGCGCTCGCCGGTGAGCCCGCCCTGGTGGTCGCCGACGAGCCGACCAGTTCCCTGGACGCGACTGCCGCAGTCGGGCTCGTCGAGCTGTTCGGCGAGATCCGGGACCGGCTCAGCACCAGCCTCGTGATCATCACGCACGAGCTGGGCGTCGCCGCGCGGCTGGCCGACACCCTCGCCGTGTTCGACCGGGGCCGCGTGGTCGAGACCGGCGACACGCACGCGGTACTGCACGCCCCGCAGCACCCGGTGACCCGGCGGCTGATCGCCGCCGCCGACCTTCCACCACCGCGGTCCGGCCGGGACACCGGGGATACCCCGGTCCTGCTCACGGCACGGGACCTGCACCTCGTCCATCCGGCCCACGGCTGCCGCCCGGCGGTGCCGGCACTGGCCGGGGCCGACCTGACCGTGCACCGCGGCGAGGTGGTCGGCCTGGTCGGCAACTCCGGCTGCGGCAAGTCGACCCTGGCCAGGTCCCTGGCCGGGCTGGAGCCACGGCTGCGGGGGACGGTCGAACTCGACGGACGACCGGTCGACCCCCGGCGCCAGCGCGTCCAC
Source organism: Dactylosporangium sp. NPDC051484 (assembly GCF_040689395.1). Taxonomy (NCBI): domain Bacteria; kingdom Bacillati; phylum Actinomycetota; class Actinomycetes; order Micromonosporales; family Micromonosporaceae; genus Dactylosporangium; species Dactylosporangium sp. NPDC051484. Next base: position 95,636 of record NZ_JBFAZX010000014.1, read on the forward strand.
CTGGTATTCCAGGACCCGGCCGCAGCCCTGGATCGCCGCCAGAGCATCGGCGGCGCGCTCACCGAAGCGCTGCACCTGCACGGTGTCCGCGCCATCGACCTGCCGGCCCGGCAAACGGCGCTGTTGCGGCGGGTCGGTCTCACCGCCGAGCACGGCCGGCGCCGACCGTGGCAACTGTCCGGCGGGGAACGCCAGCGCGCGGTCATCGCTCGGGCCCTGGCCTGCGACCCCGATCTGCTGATCCTCGACGAACCCGTCAGTGCCCTGGACTGCGTGCACCGGGCCGACGTCATCAACCTCCTGCGCAGCCTTCGCGACGACGGCCTGGCCATGGTCGTGATCTCCCACGACCTCGGTGTCGTCGAGCACGTCGCCGACCGCATCGCCGTCATGCACGGCGGCCGGATCGTCGACGAGCTTCACCTCGGCGCCATGGCGACCACCGCGCGGCACCGGACCAGCCGGGAACTCGTCGCCGCCCGCGACTTCTTCCGCATGGACTCCGTCCACCAACCCGTACCTCCATCGAAAGGACCATCGACATGACCGCAGCCGTCGACCCGTGGCAGAAGCTGCTGGCGTCCTGGGACGACCAGCAGACCGGCTACCTGCCCCGCCGCGAGGAACGCTTCGCGATGATGACCCGGACCATCGGCGAGGTGATCGGCGACAGCTTCGTCGCCCTCGACCTCGGCTGCGGGCCGGGCTCGCTGTCGCAGCGCATCCTCGCCGCCCACCCCGCTGCCACCGCCATCGCCGTCGACGCCGACCCGCTGCTGATGGAGCTCGGCCGGCACGCCCTGTCGGATTACGCCGACCGGCTGCGTTGGGTCGACGCCGACCTGCGCGATCCGCACTGGCACGAGAGCCTGGGTGTCGACAGCGTCGACGTCGTCGTGTCCACCACCGCACTGCACTGGCTGGAGCCGGGCGTCCTGTTCGCGGTCTACCGCCGGGTGGCGCAACTGCTTCGCCCCGGCGGGATCCTGCTCAACGGCGACAACATGCCGTACGACCCCGGGCAGGCCACCCACGAGCGGCTCGCCGAGGCGGCCAACGAGCGTGCCGCCCGGGAGGCGTTCACCATTGCCGGCGTGCCCGACTGGGAGCGGTGGTGGTCCGAGGCCGCCGGCAACGACCTGCTCGCCTCGGCGGCCCGGGAACGCACGGCCCGGCGCGAACTGGCCGACCAGGTGTACGGCCCGCGCGACGGTGACCGGCTGACCTCGCTGGCCACGCACGTCACCGCCCTGACCGAGGCCGGGTTCGGGGAGATCGCCACGATCTGGCAGAACCTCGACGACCGCGTCCTGCTCGCCGTCCGATGAGCCGGCCGCAGGCACGGGCGAGCGCGAACGTTCGCCTGCTGGGATGGGCGATGCGGGCCAGGCGGCGGATGGCCGAACTGGTCGGCCTCTCGGTCGCCATCACCGCCACCTACGCCGCCCAGGGCCTGCTCCTCGCGGTGGTCGTGGACGACGTCATCGGCGGCGCTAGCCCCACCGGGGCGATTCCGGGTGTGCTGGGGCTGGTGCTCGTCCAGGTGGTCCGGGCGGGGCTGCTGTGGCGGCGGGAGGTGGCCGCGAGCAGCGCCGCCGCCACAGTGAAGGAGTCGGTCCGGGCCGAGGTGTATCAGCAACTGCGGCGCCTCGGCCCCGCCGACGTGCGCCAGCGGCGTACCGGAGAGATGCAGTCCATCCTCGTCGACGGCGTGGAGGCCCTGGACGCGTACGTGGGCAAGTTCCTGCCACAGGCGGTCGCCGCCGTCATCGGCGCGGCCGCGATCGCCGGCTTCCTGCTCGCCCTGGACCCGGTGGTCGGCGGCGTCGTCCTGGCCTGCGGCCTGATCGTGCCGCTGGTACCGCAGCTGTCGCAACGGGTCCTGGCCAGCCGGATGGATCCGTGGATGGCCGCCTATCGTGCCCTCTACGCCGAGAACCTCGACGCCATCCAGGGCATGGCCACGCTGAAGGTGTTCGGCGCGGCTCAGCGGCGCGGACTGGAACTCACCGCGCGAGCCCAGGACTTCTGCCGCGCCTCCATCCGGTTGTGCGCCGTGACGGTCCTCTACGTCGGCGTGGTCGGGCTCGCCGTCGGGTTCGGCACCGCGTTCGCCGCCGGCCTCGGCGCCGTCCGGCACGCCGAGGCGGCCATCGGAGCGCTCGCCCTGCTGATGATCCTGCTGCTGACCCGGGAGTGCTTCCGTCCCCTGCGCGACCTGCAGAACGCCTTCCACGCCGGCGCCCCGGCGCTGTCCGCCGCGGCCGGCATCTTCGAGATCCTCGACGCGGACCCGCCGGTCAAGAGCCCCGCCGCCGCGCGTACACCCGCCGGCCCGTCCCGCACCCCGCTGGCGGTCGCCTTCGACCGGGTCCGCTTCACCTACCCCGGCCGCACCGAACCGGCGGTCCGTGACCTGACCCTGGACATCGCCCCCGGCGAGCACGTGGCCGTGGTCGGCCGCTCCGGCGCGGGCAAGACCACCCTGATCGGCCTCATGCTGCGCTGGTTCGACCCCCAACACGGCTCGGTGAGCCTCGGCGGCATCCCCGTCACCGACTGGCCGCTGGACGAACTGCGGCACCGCATCGCGGTCGTGTCGCAGGACACGTACCTCTTCCACCGCTCCGTACGCGACAACCTCACCCTGGCCCGCCCGGACGCCACCGACGACGAGGTATGGCAGGCCCTTGACGCGGCCAACGCCCGCGCGTTCGTGACCGCGCTGCCCGACGGGCTCAGCACCGTCGTGGGCGAACGCGGCATGAAACTCTCCGGCGGCGAACGCCAGCGGCTCTCCATCGCCCGCGCGCTCCTGGCCGACGCGCCCGTGCTCATTCTCGACGAAGCGACCTCCAGCGTCGACGGAGCCAACGAACGCACGATCGCCGAAGCACTGCGCCGGGCCGCCGCAGGACGAACCACGCTGACCATCGCCCACCGGCTGTCCACCGTCCGCGCCGCGGACCGCATCGTGGTCCTCGACCACGGGTCGATCACCGAGATCGGCAGCCACGACGAGCTCATGGCCAGGTCCGGCACCTTCGCCCGGCTGGTCGCCACCCAGGAGTCCATCGCATGAGCCACGCCCCGACCACCGCGCCGGCCGGCTACACGCCCCGGCTCCTGCCGCTGCTCCGGCTGCTGCGCGGCCACCGGCGGATCCTCGCCCTCGCCGTCCTCAGCGGCATCGCCACGCACGTCTTCACCATCGCCAGTGCCGTCCTCGGCGCGATCCTCGTCGGCCGCGCGCTGACCGGCGCGAACCCCACCGGCCTGCGCGGCGGGTTCGCGGTCCTGCTCGCACTCGTTATCCCGCTCGTCGTCGCGCCCTGGCTGGAAACCCAACTCGCCCACGTCGTGGCGTTCCGCGTCCTGGTCGACCTGCGCGGCCGGGTCTACGACGCATTCGCCCGGATGTCACCCGGTGACCTGCTCGCCCGCCGCTCCGGCGAACTCGGCTCCACCGCGATCAGCGACGTCGAACTGCTGGAAACCTTCTTCGCGCACACGCTCAGCCCGCTCGTCTCCGCCGCTGTCGTACCCGCCGGGGCCCTGATCGCCCTCGCCTTCGTCGACCCCGCCCTGTCCCTGGCGCTGCTGCCCGTGCTGCTGGCTCTGGCCAGCATCCCGATCTGGCTGCGCCGCCGGGCGGAAGCCCACGGCGACGCGGTCCGAGCCGAGGCCGGCGCGCTGAACGCCGAAGCCGTCGACGCACTCCAGGGCCTCCGCGAGATCCTCGCCTTCGGCGCCGGCGAGGCTCAGGCGGCACGGCTGCGGCATCGTGGCCGCGCGCTTGACGCCGCACGGACCCGGCACAGCCGGCGCGCCGGCGTCGAACTCGCCGCCACCGACGCCCTCGTCACGCTCGGCGTGCTCGTCGCCCTCCTCGTCGGCAGCGCACTCACCGCGTCCGGCCGGCTCCCCGTGGACCTGCTGCCCGCTGCGGTCGTCCTCGCCGCCTTCTCCCTGGCGCCGGTGACCGCCGTCGTCGACGTCGCCCGCGACCTCAGCATCGTCTCGGCCGCCGCGGCCCGCGTCCGCGACCTCCTTGCGGTGGAGCAGGCCGTACCCGAACCCGGCCACCCGGCCCGTGTCGAGCACATCGACACCCGGGTCGGTTTCGACCAGGTCAGCTTCCGTTATGCCCCCGCGCTCCCGCAGGCGGTCCAGGACATCAGCTTCACCATCGAGCCCGGCGAAACCGTCGCACTCGTCGGGCACTCCGGAGCAGGCAAGTCCACCTGCGCCCACCTGCTCCTGCGGCTCTGGGATGTCGGCGCCGGCGCCATCACCATCGGCGGTCACGACCTGCGAACCATCGCCCGTGAGGACCTGCGCCGGCTCATCGCCTACGTCCCCCAGGACGTCCACCTGTTCAACATCTCCATCGCCGACAATCTCCGCCTCGGTCGCCCCGAGGCCACCCAGGCGGAGATCGAGAAGGCCGCCGAACTCGCCCACGCCCACGGCTTCATCCAGGACCTGCCCGACGGCTACGACACCATCGCCGGGGAACTCGGCAACCTGCTCTCCGGAGGGCAACGGCAACGCCTCGCCATCGCTCGCGCACTGCTCACCGGCGCCCCGATCCTCGTCCTCGACGAGGCCGTCTCCAACCTCGACGCCCAAAGCGAACGCGAGCTCACGACCGCGATCCAGGCGACCAGCGCCGAACGGACCACGCTCGTCATCGCTCACCGGCTCTCCACCATCCGCACCGCCGACCGGATCGTCATGCTCGACCACGGCCGTGTCGTTGAGACCGGCCGCCCCGACGACCTGCTCGCCAGGCCCGGAGCCTTCAGCGAACTGGTCCGCACCCAACTGGCCGCGAGCTGATCCACGCGGCGCAAGACGTGCCGCCGCGCCACGCAAGACGGCGAACAGACCGCCGCATCACCACGAAACGACCGATAGCCGACAGCCCCGGCGGCGGTACCGGTGCCACAATTCGATCATGAAGAGGCTCGTGGGGCGGGGCAGCTGGCCGCACGCCGCGCTGCTGGTCGGCGCCACCGCGCTGGTCTGGCTGATCGCTGGCGTGGCGGGTGCGCTGGGTAGCTGGGTGTGGTGGGCGGTGGCGGCGTTGCCGACCGCGGCCCTGCTCGTCGCGCCGATCCTGTTGTTCTGGCTCAGCGGCGAGCGGACCTGGCCGACCTGGGTGGCGTTCGCTTTCGTGTTCGTGCTGCTGCTGACCGCGTACGCCGGCCCGGGCGACTGGTACCTGCGCGCCGCGGGCACCCGCACCACCGCGACGGTCCGCGAGATGTCCTGCCTGGAGACTTCGACCCGCCACGGCCGGTGCCTGTACCGCTACACGCTGCACGACGCATCCGGCGCCCCGCTGCCGGGCGAGTTCCGCGACACGGTTGTGTACGAGTACGGCAGCCCGGTCGACGTGGTCGTCGATCCGCGCGGCCTGCTCGGGCCCCGCCTCGCCGCCGATCTCGACAGCCGGGTGTTCGACGTCATGGCGCTGGTCGGTTTCGCAGGCTTCGCCGCGACGGTCGCCGGCGCGACTGCCGTCGGCCGCCGCGACCCGGGCCAACCTGCGTCAGCTCTTCAAGGAAGACCATGACCGTCGTCGTGCCCGGCGGACCGTGGCTTCTTCGGCCCGCCGGACACCAGAAAACCTCGTGGTCTCACTGGTCCTGTGCGGTGGAGTACCGATCAGCGACCGTGAGCGCCTCGTCGAGGATCGCCAGGCCCTCGTGAACCTCAGCGGCGCTGACCGTGCACGGCGGCGCCACATGCACCCGGTTGAAGTGGGTGAACGGCCACAGCCCGCGCTGCTTGCAGGCCGCTGCCAGCTCGTTCATCGGGTTCGCGTCCGCGCCGGCCGCGTTGAACGGCACGAGCGGTTCCCGGGTTTCGCGGTCGCGCACCAGCTCAAGCGCCCAGAAGACGCCCAGGCCGCGTACGTCGCCCACGCAGGGGTGCTTGGCGGCCAGCTCGGCCAGGCCCGGGGCGAGAACATCCTCGCCGATCGACCGGGCGTGCTCGACGATCCCCTCCTCCTTGAAGATCTGGATCGAGGCTACCGCCGAGGCGCAGGCGAGCGGGTGCCCGGAATAGGTCAGCCCGCCCGGGAACGACCGCTCGCGGAAGGTGTCGGCGATCTCGTCCGAGATGACCACGCCGCCGAGCGGCAGATAGCCCGAGTTCACCCCTTTGGCGAACGTGATCAGGTCGGGGGCTACTCCCCACCGGTCGACCGCGAACCACTCGCCGCACCGGCCGAACCCGGCCATCACCTCGTCGGCGATGAAGACGATGCCGAACTCGTCGCAGATCTCGCGTACCCCGGCCAGGTAACCCGGCGGTGGCACCAGGATGCCGTTGGTGCCGACCACGGTCTCCAGCAACACCGCGGCAACTGTCGCCGGGCCCTCGAAGACGATCGTGTCGCGTAGGTGCTGCAGCGCCCGGGTGCACTCCTGCGCCTCGTCGGCGGCATGGAACGGCGACCTGTACGGGTACGGTCCCCAGAAGTGCACGACGCCCAGCGCGACCGGCTCGTTGGGCCAGCGTCGCGGGTCGCCGGTGGCGGTTATCGCGGTGGCGGTGGCGCCGTGGTAGCTGCGGTAGGTGGCCAGTACCTTGTGCCGGCCGGTGTGGAGCCGGGCCATCCGGATCGCGTTCTCGTTCGCCTCGGCGCCGCCGTTGGTGAAGAACACCTTGTTCAGGGGCGCCGGGGCGAGCTCGGCGATCAGTTGGGCCGCCTCGCCACGCTTGTCGTTGGCGAAGGCCGGCGCGATGGTGCAGAGCCGGGCCGCCTGCTCCTGGATCGCCGCGACCAGCCGTGGGTGCTGGTGGCCGATGTTGACGTTGATGAGCTGGGAGGAGAAGTCGAGGTACCGCTTGCCCGCGTAGTCCCAGAAGTAGCTTCCCGAGGCACCCGCCACCGGCAACGGGTCGATCAGGCCTTGAGCCGCCCAGGAATGAAAGACATGGGCGCGGTCGTTGGCGCGCACGGTCTTGTCGTTCATCGCTCTGGTCCTCTACCGGGTCTGGGGGAAGCCGAGATCGATTGATGAGGTGCCCGGGTCTGGCCAGCGTGAGGTGACGACCTTGGTGCGGGTGTAGAAGTGGATGCCATCCGGGCCGTACATGTGAGTGTCGCCGAACAGCGACGCCTTCCACCCGCCGAAGGAGTAGTAGGCGACCGGGACCGGGATCGGCACGTTCACCCCGACCATGCCGGCGTTGACGTCCAGCTGGAACCGCCGGGCTGCCCCGCCGTCGCGTGTGAAGATCGCGGTGCCGTTGCCGTACTCGTTGTCGTTGATCAGGGCGAGCGCCTCGGCGTACGTCGAGGCGCGGACCACTCCCAGGACCGGTCCGAAGATTTCGTCGCGGTAGACGTCCATCTCGGGCGTGACGTGATCGAGCAGCGTGACCCCGAGGAAGAAGCCGTTCTTGGGCACGTCCGCGGTCCGGCCGTCGGTGATCACGGTCGCGCCGGCTGCTGCGCCGCGCTCGACATATCCGGCGACCTTGTCCCGGTGTTCTCGGGTGACCAGGGGGCCCATCTGGGCGTCCGGGTCGGTGCCGTCGCCGATGCGCAGTTTGGGCAGCCGGCTCGCGATGGCGTCCACCAGTGGGTCGGCCACGTCGCCGACCGCGACCACGATCGAGATCGCCATGCAACGCTCGCCGGCTGATCCGTAGGCCGCGCTTACCGCGGCGTCCGCGGCGGCGTCGATGTCGGCGTCGGGCAGCACCAGCATGTGGTTCTTGGCTCCGCCGAGTGCCTGTACCCGTTTGCCGTGCGCGGTGCCGGTCGTATAGATGTACTTGGCGACGGGGGTTGAGCCGACGAAGCTGACCGCGGCGATGTCGGGATGGGCCAGGATGGCGTCGACGGCTTCCTTGTCGCCTTGGATGACGGTGAAGACGCCGGCCGGAAGTCCCGCCTCCTGCCAGAGCCGGGCGAGGAACAGCGACGCGGATGGGTCCTTCTCGCTCGGCTTGAGCACGAACGCGTTGCCGGCCGCGATCGCGGTGGTGCACATCCAGAGCGGCACCATGGCTGGGAAGTTGAACGGTGTGATCCCGGCGACCACGCCCAGTGGCTGGCGGATCGAGTAGACGTCGACGCCGGTCGACGCCTGTTCGGAGTATGAACCCTTCAGCAGGTGCGGCACGCCGGTGGCGAACTCCGCGTTCTCAAGTCCGCGGGCGATTTCGCCGGCCGCGTCGGACAGCACCTTGCCGTGCTCCCGGGTGATGATCTGGGCGAGTTCGCCGGACCGTTCGGCGAGCAGTTCGCGGAATTTGAACAGCACTGCCGCCCGTCGGGACAGCGACGACGAGCGCCACACCCGGGCCGCCTCGGTGGCGGCCTTGACCGCGTGGCCGACCTCGGCGGTCGAGGCCAGGTCGACCTCGGCGATCTGCTCGCCGGTGGCTGGGTTGAAGACGGGGCCGACGCGGCCCGAGGTGCCGGCGGTTTCGGCGCCGCCGATCCAGTGTGCGATGCGAGGCATGCTTCGGAGATTACGTAACAGCCGTTGACCGTACAATATTGAAATTGTACTGTTTCAAAATGCTTGACGTGCTGCGGGAACTGCTGCGCGAGCCGACGGCTCGCGGACTTGCGGAGGCGGTGAGCCAGGCGGTGGGGCAGGGCCGGCTCAGCGCCGGAGCGAAGCTGCCGCCCGTGCGTCAGGTCGCCGACGCGCTGCAGGTCTCCCCGACGACGGTGGGGGCGGCCTGGCAACTGCTGCGGCGCTCGGGCACCATCCGCACCGACGGGCGCCGCGGCACGACCATCGCCGAGACTCGCACGGGTGGGCCAGGTCGGTATCGCGCAGCCCTGCGCAGCCGCACTGGATTCCCGCTGGACCTCTCCACCGGCGTGCCAGATCCACAGCTGCTGCCACCATTGCCGCCCCTGACCGGGATCTTCCCCGTGCCGGGCAGCTATCTCGACGAGCCAGTCCATCCCGAGCTCGCGGTGCTGCTGCGCGAGCGCTGGCCCTACGAACCCGAACGCATCGGCGTCTTCGACGGTGCGATGGATGCGATTGACCAGATCGCCTCGGCTCTGCTGCGCATGGGTGATCGGGTCGTCGTGGAAAGACCCAGTTTTCCGCCGTTGCTCGACCTGCTCGAGGCGATCGGCACTCGGCCGGTGGGCGTGGACACCGACGCTCAGGGAATCCTGCCCGACAGGCTGGCGGCGGCGCTGATGGAGCGCCCGGTCGCGGTGTTCCTGCAACCTCGCGCGCTCAACCCCACGGGCGCCTCCTGGTCGAAGAAGCGCGCGGCGGAGCTGGCCCTCGTGCTGGCGAGGCATCCCGCGGTCTGCGTTATCGAGGACGACTCGGCCGGTGACATCTCCATGGCGCCGCTGTACTCGATCGGCGCCTCCCTGCCGATGCAGACCGTGCACGTGAGCAGCTTCTCCAAGTCCCACGGCCCGGATCTGCGGCTCGCGGCCGTCGGCGGCCCCGCCGCGGTGCTCGACCCGGTGCTGGAGAGGCGCCTGCTCGGCCAGGGCTGGACCAGCCGGTTGCTTCAGCAGCTGATGGCGCGCCTGCTCACCGAGCCCTCGTCGGTCGCTGCGGTCCGCAACGCGCGTGAGGAGTACGCCCGCAGGCGACGCTGCATGGTCAAAGCGCTGTCACGTGCCGGCTTCGAACTGCCGGTCGGTGACGGGCTGAATCTCTGGCTTCCCGTGGCGGACGAGCAGGCGGCTCTGCTCTCGTTGGCCGGTGACGGTATCAGCGCCGCGGCGGGCGCGGCTTTCACGGTCGGTCCAATGCCGCCACATCTGCGGGTGACGGTCGGCCTGGTAGCCGAAGATCACGATTTGGTCGCTTCCCGGTTGGCTCGCGCCGCTACCGCACCCGCGCTCCGTCTCGCGCGCTGACCGCCGAAACGGCTGGTGGATCCGGTCGTCCGCCCAGTGATCTCGGCCCTCGGCGGGCACACCTGGACCGATCCCGTTCACGCAAGATCGTCGGTTCGACAGATGATCTAGCACCGACGGTCGGCTCGGCGGTGCGGATGTGATGGACATCCCACTCACAACGATATACGGTATCCGGAATGCAGTAGCCCGCCGTTGCACTGCGTTCTTCGCCGTGCCGGTCAAATGAAGTAGCCGATCCCTGGGTGGTAGCCATGAAGACCAATGCAGCCCTGTTGTTCCAGCAGCCCGGCCGGTGGGAGGTCACTGAGGTCGACCTCGACGGACCCGGCGAGGGCGAGGTTCTCGTCGAGATGGTGGCCACGGGCCTGTGCCACTCGGACGAGCACATGGCCAACGGGGCCTCCGACTTCAATGTGTTCGGTGGCATCACTCCGTGGTGCGGAGGCCACGAGGGTGCGGGCGTCGTGCGCGAGGTCGGGCGAGGCGTGCGCAATCTCAAAGTCGGCGACTCCGTGCTCACCGTGTTCATTCCCTCCTGCGGCCGGTGTCGGTGGTGTGCCGAGGGCAAGCAGAATCTGTGCGACAGCGGCGCCAACGTGATGTCGGGAGCTCAGCTCGACGGTGTCACCTATCCGATGCAGTACCAGGGCAAGCCCGTGGGGACGGGCATCGGCACTTTCTCCGAGTGGCAGGTCTACGACGAGACCTCACTGGTGAAGATCGATTCGTCGCTTCCCCTCGATGTCGTCTGCATCGTGGCTTGTGCCGTCACCACGGGATGGGGCTCGGCCGTGAACGCGGCCAATGCCCAGCCCGGAGGCACCGTGATCGTGATGGGGTGTGGCGGTGTCGGCATGAGTGCGGTGCAGGGTGCCAGCCACGCTGGGGCCACCCATGTCATCGCGGTGGACCCCGTCGCCTTCAAGCGCGACACGGCGCTCACCCTCGGCGCGACCGCGGCGTTCGCCGACATGGACCAGGCCACCGAGTACGCGAAGAGCCTGACGCACGGCCAGGGAGCCGACGCCACCGTCATCACCGTCGGTAACGTCCACGGTGAACGGGTCGAGGAGGCCTTCAGGTCCATCCGCAAGGCCGGCACCGTCGTCGTCACGGCGCAGGGCTCGCTGGCGGGGGACGACGTGGTGCGCCTCAACCTCACCGAGCTCGGGATGTACCAGAAGCGGATCCAGGGCGTCATCTACGGCACCGGATCGCCGCGGCGGTCGATGCAGCGCCTGATCGACCTGTACCAGGCGGGGACCCTCAAGCTCGACGAGATGGTCACCACGCGCTATGCGCTCAAGGACATCAACCAGGGCTACCAGGACATGCTGGATGGAAAGAACATTCGCGGCGTGGTCACGTTCTGACGACCGACAAGGAGTCTGCGCGAATGAACCTGCAGCAGGACGCGTATCGCACGATCAACCCGAGCACGGGTGAGCTCGTTCAGGAGTTTCCGGCCTATGACGACCAGACGGCCGAGGCCGCTCTGGCCCGAGCGCACGAGGTCTATGCCGGCTGGCGCGAAACCACGGTGGAGCACCGGGTCGAGCTCTTCCGCCGCGTCGCGGACGCTGTCGCCGAAAGGCGCGACGAGCTCGCAGACAAGGTCACAGAGGAGATGGGCAAGACCCAGTTCTTCGCAAGGGCTGAGGTCGACTCGTTCGTCGAGATCTTCCGCTACTACGCCGACCACGCATCCGAGTTGCTCGCCGACGAGGAGGCGAAGGCCGCGGGGTTCACGAGCCTGATCACGCGGCGGGAGCCCATGGGCGTCACCTTGGCGATCGAGCCGTGGAACGGGCCGTTGGGCCAGGCGGCGAGGGCGGCGGCCCCGAACCTGATGCTCGGCAACACGATCATCGTGAAGCCGGCAGAGATCTGCCCAGGGTCCTCACTCCTGCTCGACCGGCTCTTCGTGGAGTCGGGATTTCCCGAGGGTGCCTATCAAACGGCTCTTCTGACGTTCGATCAGGTCTCCGCCTACCTCGCCGACCCGCGGGTCAGGGCGGTGACGTTGACGGGTTCGCACCGCGCTGGGACGCGCATCGCCGAGCAGGCCGGTCGGCACATCAAACCGGTGGTTCTGGAGCTCGGCGGGTCGGATGCGTTCATCGTCCTTTCCTCGGCGGACGTCAGCCAGGCCGCGCAGACGGCTGCCTTGTGCCGACTGCTGATCAGCGGCCAGGTGTGCACCTCTCCCAAGCGCATCATCGTGGAAGAGCCGGTTGCCGGCGAGTTCATCGACACCTTCGTCGAGGCTTTCCGTACACACCAGGTGGGAGACCCGCAGGACCCTGCGACCGTTGTCGGTCCAATGGCCAGCGAAAAGGCCGCGGAGCTGCTTCAGGAGCAGTACGACGACGCGGTTGCCAAGGGTGCGACGGTTCTCGTGCCGGGCGGACGGCTTCCGGGCGCGGGCTTCTTCTTCGCCCCCGCCGTGCTGACCGACATCACCCCTGAGATGCGGCTCTACTCCGAGGAGGCGTTCGGACCGCTGGCGATCATCTATCGCGTCTCGGACGAGGACGCGGCTGTGGCGTCGGCCAACAGTTCGATGTTCGGGTTGGGAGGGACCGTCTACGCCGAGGACCTCGACCAGGCGCACCGGGTCGCCCGCCGGCTCGACACCGGCGGGGTCGGCATCAACAGGATTCTGGGCGCACCGATCGAGATCCCCTTCGGCGGCACCAAGGCCTCTGGACTCGGGCGCGAGCTCGGGCGGTCAGGGATGGATCAGTTCGCCAACATCAAGACCTACGGGGTGGCCTGACAGCACTCGTTGCCTGCGATCGGCCGATACGCCGGCCGCTGCTCGTGTGGAAGGGCCCCGTCCGGTGGTGGAGCCGGACGGGGCCCTTCGGGTCAGAGCGGAGGGACAAACAGCGTGTTAACGATCTGCCCGACAGGTCATGAGCGGCTGAATGTGCTTGCCGAAGGCGTCGAGTCCGTCGAGGAAGTCGTCGAAGACGACCATGATGCCCGCCGTTCCCTCGACGGCGGCCATCTCGTCGAGCATCGAGGCCACGCTCTGGTAGGAGCCGATGAGCAGGCCGCAGACCGACGAGCTGGTGTCCTCGACAACCTTGAGGGCGCGCTTCACGGAAGAGGTTTCCTGATCCCTGTGGACGGTGTCCAGCGACATCTGGCTGCCGATTCCCTCCAGCGCCTTCACGTCCACCCCGCCCTGGATGTGCCGCCACCTGGCCCAGGCCTCCTCGTCCGTCTCGGCGGCGATGATCGCCACCAGGACGTACACACCGACGTCGCGCTGCGCCGCGCTTCCCGCGGCGGCGACGCGCTCGGCCAGCGGCGCGAACGAGGTGGGCTGGTTGATGCCGTTGATGTTGACGAAGTTGAAGTCGCCGTATTGCGCGCAGAAGTCGATGCCGCGTTGGCTCTGGCCGGCGCCGACCAGCGGGATCGGTGCGCTGGGCAGCGGCTGCAACTGGCAGTCGTCGAAGTGGAAGTAGTCGCCTTGGAAGGAGGATCGGCCGGTCTCGAGGAGCTCTCGGAGGATCGTCACGTACTCGCCGGCGTAGTCGTAGCGACGGCTGTAGTGCTCGTCCCCTGGCCAGAGGTCGAGCTGCTGGTACTCGGCCTTCTGCCAGCCGGACACGAGGTTGATGCCGAATCGTCCGGGTGCGATCGAGTCGATGGTCACCGCCATGCGTGCCGCGAGGGCCGGCGACAGCGCCAGGACCGGGGTCGATGCGAACAGTTTGATTCGTTCGGTCGCCGCGGCCAGTCCGGCCATGAGGGTGAACGACTCGAGGGCGTAGTTCCAGAACTCGGTCTCCCCGCCGTACCCACGAAGCTTCACCATCGACAGGGCGAAGTCCAGTCCGTGCTCCTCGGCGCTCTCGACGATGCGGCGGTTGAGCTCGAAGGTGGGCTTGTATTGCGGGGCGGTCTTCGAAACGAACCAGCCATTGTTCGCGATGGGTAGAAACACTCCGATATCCATGGGTCACCTCTCGGTAGTGAAGGCCCGGCGTGTGCCCGCTGAGGGCAGGCTCTTGAGTGCGCGGCACTCTGGCTGCGCAGGCCGGTGGATGGCTGGACAGTAAACCGTATACGGGATATCGTCAATCAACACCGAGCGTGGTGACCCCTGGGGGTCGCGGCCCGAGCGACGTGCTCCGGGCGAGTTCGACAATGCAAACCTTCATACCGGACGGGTTGCGCCAATGCGGCGCGGCGCCGCACACTTGTGCCAGCGACGTAAGCCGTCGCACATCTCTCGAGACAAAAGACCTCGATTGAGTCACCCAAGTCGGCGGGCCCAGGCCAGTGGATGAATCTGGCTCCTCTTTCGCCCACGCCGAATCGCTGTCTCGATCCGGTACGCACTCGACAGATGGACTACGACATGTTGATAACGGTTGTTGTCGGTAATCCCAAGCCCGACTCCCGGACCCTCCAGTTGGCCGTTGGCCTGGCGTCGCTCATCGAGCACGGATCCGAGCCTCGGGTCGTCGACCTCGCGCGGTACGCCCACCGCATCTTCGAGTGGCCGTCCGAGGAGTTGTCGGAACTGAACGAGGCAGTTGCGGCGAGTGATCTGGTGATCTTTGGATCGCCCACCTATAAGGCGACCTACACGGGATTGCTCAAGGGCTTCCTGGATCGGTATCCCGCGGCCGGCCTGAAGGACGTCTGCGCCATTCCAGTGATGACCGGCGCCAACCGTACCCACGCCATGGGTCCCGAGGTCAATTTACGGCCGCTGCTCGTCGAGCTGGGCGCCATCGTCCCGACGCGCGGGCTGTACTTCGAGACTCCGCTCATGGATCGAGCCGACGTGCTGCTGCGTGAGTGGGTCGCGGAGAACGCGATCGGCCTCGAGGCGATCAGGGCCATCGCGAAGGCCAAGGCCGGTGCGGTGGCGGGAGGAGCGCGATGAGCGCCGCGGTCAGCGACCGGCGGTCGGGCGAGTTCGTGCACGATCTGGGCGGCATGCTTCCCGCCGACCCTCATTCGGCTCAGGTCAAGGCCGCGTTCAACCAGTTTCCCGCCGCGGTCGGGGCGGTCTGTGCCCTGGTCGACGGTGAGCGCACCGGGTTGATCGCCTCTTCCATCGCGGTGGGTGTCTCCTACGACCCTCCGATGGTGTTGTTCTCGGTGCGCAAGGATTCCCAGACCTGGCCGGTGCTGCGCCGGGCGCCCCACATCGGTATCTCCATCCTCAGTGAGCACCAGAGTGCGGTCTGCCAGCAGCTGTCCGCCCGGGGGCAGGACCGTTTCCGAGGCCTGGTGACCGAGTCGGGGGAGGCGGGGGCGGTCTTCGTTCAGGAGGCGATCAGCTGGCTGGATTGCTCGATCGCGGCCGTGACGGAGGCCGGCGACCATGAGGTCGTCGTGTTCAGGGTGCACGCGGTCAGCGTCGCCGAGTCGGCCAACCCGCTCATCTATCACCAGACGCGATTCAGGCTGCTGCAGGCGACTTGCGACGGGTGACCATTCCGTGGCATTCGGTATGTGGTGAACCGAGGATCGATATGTCGTCAAGACATTCTTCTGCGCAACCTGTTCGGCGCCAGTCGCTTACCCGTTCGCGAGGCAACTCCGGGGCCTTTTCCACGAGGGTTTGACGACCTCGACGAAAGTCGTCATCCAACCGTGTCCCGCCCAGCCCTGATCCACCGGGCGTCGGCGCTGGTGTGCGCGTGTCGTAGCACCTGAATGCCCTCCTGAACAGGGGCGATGTTGATTGCGACGTCAGCATCCGGCCGACCCGAGAGGGGCACCTCGTCAGTGAAACCTTCTTACCCGGTCCGCCCTCTGTCGGCGGGAGTGTTCGCCGGTGCGGACTCGATCGTTTTCCGGTCCGTGTCTGGCCAACCGACCATGGTAGACGGTACATTGGATACCGTATGCTAATAGTCGATGAATTCTGGAGGAACCTTGGTTGATCGATCTGGCTCCGACGACCTGCTGCGCGTCGGCTTGTTCTGGCCGACGTCGCGCACGGTCTTCCCGACCGCCTATGTGTGTGAGCAGAACCCTGAAGCACTGGACCTAGCGGCCCAACAGCGACTGGCTGTCGAGACCGAGGCGGCGGGATTCGATTTCGGAGTCCTCGCCGATGCCTATGGGACAGTCTCTGAGGAGTCGTCGCGCATCGGGCATCATGATCCGTCCATTCACGCCGTGGTGTGGGCGATGGCCCTGTTCTCGGTGACGTCGAGGATGGGTCTGATCTCGACGATGCATCCGACGTTCATCGACGCGATCGATCTCGCTCAGTTCGGTGCTCAGCTCGACTATGTCAGCAACGGGCGGTGGGGCTGGAACGTCACCACGGGCTACCGGCCGGATGAGCCGCGGCTGTTCGGTGCTGACGGCCTCGCTGACCACGACGAGCGGTACGGGATCGCCGAGGAGGCCGTGGTCGCGGTCCGCAAGCTCTGGGCGCAGGACCGTCCGCAGGTCGAGCAGCGGGGCACGTGGGTGAGTCTGAGTGGCCGGCTTCCGGGTCCGGGGCCGGCGACTCCCGGGGGACCGGCGATGGTCAATGCCGGTGCTTCCGATCAGGGTCTGCGTCTCGCGGGTCGCTACTGCGACTACCTGTTCGCCCCGGTGGTGGACCATGCCCACCTTGAGCGCCTCAACCAGCGGATGCGGGAGGAGGCCGAGAACGCGGGCCGTGACAGGAGCGCGAAGGTCCTCGCCGGTGTTCGCTGCCTGCTGCGCGACGACGCGCAGG
Organism: Dactylosporangium sp. NPDC051484; assembly: GCF_040689395.1. NCBI lineage: Bacteria > Bacillati > Actinomycetota > Actinomycetes > Micromonosporales > Micromonosporaceae > Dactylosporangium > Dactylosporangium sp. NPDC051484. The sequence goes on from NZ_JBFAZX010000014.1 coordinate 112,234, forward strand.
AGGCGCGGGACGAGTGGGAGGTCGTGAAGGCGTCGATGGATGCTTCGAAGGAGCTCAACGTCTTCGCCAAGACGATCGCCCAGGGAAGCAAGGGTGCCGCGTACGCGACCAACAGTGGGCGTGGGGCGCTGCAGGCTGAGAGGAAGGAGGGTGCCTTGAATCCGCTTGTCGGAACCCCTGAGACGGTGGCCGAGGAGCTGATCGAGCTCTATCACGATCATGGCTATCGGGGCATTCTGGTCAACACGCCGTACTGGACCGCCGGAGAGATGCCGCGCTACGGCCGGATGTTCGCGCGCCTGCAAGAGGCGGGCGTCTGGCAGCCGATCGCGCAGAGGAGCTCGCTGTGGTGACAGGTCCCGACATCGTGGAGAGCGCGGCGACGTCACCCGACCTCGAGGCTCGGATCGACGCGGCCGTGGCGGTCCGGTGGGAGCAGCCGCCCGTCGTCCAGCCGTCCCGCCGCGCGACGCTCGCCGGCCAGGAGCCGACGTTCAAAATCGGGGCCCTGTGGCGCGCCGACCTGGCGGGCGATGCCGGCGGCACCGCCGGGCTCGACCCGGGCCAGCTCGAGTGGACGCGTCACGTGGAGTCGGCGAAGGCGCTCGAACGCGCCGGCATCGACTACGTGCTGCTGACCGACGGATACGCTGGCGGGGGTTCCGCGGAGCGTGGGCTGCGTTCGGTGCTCTGGGCGGTCCCGGTCATCCTTGCCACGGAGCGGCTCGGGGTGGTCACCGTGCTGCGCACCAACTTCACGGCGCCCACCCATGTCGCCCGATTCGGCGCCCACCTGGACTGGTTGTCGCAGGGTCGCTGGGGTTGGTGCGTCGCCACGGGCAGGGGAGACGAGGCCGCCCGGCTCTACGGCCTGGACGAGGAACTGCCGGTGGAGGCGCAGGTCGACAGGGCCGCGGAGGTGGTCGCGGCGGTCGAAGCCATCTGGCAGGGCCGCGAGCAGGGTGTCGAGTTCGAAGGCCGGCATGTCCGGGTCCACGGACACTCCAAACGACCGTTCCCCACCCAGCTTCCTCGTCCGCCGATCTTCGGCGTCGGTGATTCCGCGGCAGCCCGGTCCCTGGCTGGGGCGAGCCTGGATGTGTGGATCGCCGAGGACCCCAGCCCGGATGCGCTCGTCTCGGCCCGGGCCGCCCTGGCCGAGGGTGCGCAGCGGGCAGGCCGTGCGGCTCCTCGGATCCACCTGCGGACCTCGCTCGTTTCCGGTGAGGCGGACACGGCGCTTCGTGCCTTGGCATCCCGGGTTCGTGATCTTGCTGCCGACAAGCTCATCGACGGTCTTCTGCTGGACCTGCCGGGCGGCGACGAGGTCGCGGGCGAGCGGGTGCGGGCTCTGGTCGACATACTGGCCGAGCTCGGCGTCGCCGAGGACTACGTCGCGCGCACCGGCAGTTGGTGAGCGGGCGCGCAGCGCGATCAGTCAGCCCCGAACTCCGTTAGACGTCGAGCGACCTCCTCGACACCCAGCACGTCCGCGTACTTCTGGTCCATGTCGAACAGATTCATCGCGTGCGACGCCTGGGTGCGGTCGAAGACGCACTCTTCCGGAATGACGACCTTGAAGGCGTGCGAGGCCGCGTCGAGGACCGTCGCTCGGATGCATCCGCTGGTGCTGTTGCCGCAGATGACGAGCGTGTCGACACCGAAGCGGATGAGCGAGGGCAGCAGGGGAGTGCCGAAGAACGCGCTGGGGGCGGCCTTCTGGATGTGCAGCTCGTCGGGCCGTGGTGTGAGGGCCTCGACGATCCTCCACTCGGCCTCGGGCTCGTGCTGATCGCGCGCGAAGGTCACGTCGGGACGGCGCTGGTACGTCAGGAAGTCCCACGGGCTGTTGATGCCGGAGATCGTCGAGACGTGAACGACGGGGAGACCGATCCGGCGAACGAGATCGAGCAGGGCCGCGGTGGCGTCGATTCCGGCCCAGGCCTCGTGGCCCATGCTGAAGACCTGGTCCCGCATGGTCGCGAGGATGTCCTCGCCCCGCGGCCCCACTGTTTTGTTGATGTTGTCGACGATGACCAGCGCCGGTCGGGAGCCGAAGCCCATGCGCGGGCGCCGGGGAAACCGCTCCAGCCACTGCCGATCACGGTCGGTTAAGAACTGATCCCAGATTCGTTCCATAGGTGCGTCTCCTGGTAGCCGAATTCCTCTGTACACGGTATACGAAATTGTGATGGGATACCTCTTGTTGTGCTCATCACATACCGTATACGGTATGCAAACTCTTCCGCGAAGGGCCCTCGCAAAGGGGATCGCGAAGCCGTCCGAGCGGTCGTCGCCGTAATCGGCTGTGTGCGGGCCGCGCCGGCCTCGCCCAACTGACCAAATGGAGAAAAAAGTGATCGGTAAAACGCGCAGCCTTCAGGGCGCTGCCAAGCGTTCCCTGGTGGCCCTGACGCTGGTGGCTGCGACCGCCTTGGCGGGGTGCAGCGACGACAATGGAGGCGGGGACAAGGGCGGCCTCACCGGCGAGCCCATCAAGGTCGGTGCGATCCACACCCTGACCGGCCCCCTCTCCGCGGACGCCGCGTCCGGTGCCGAGGTGTCGAAGGCGTGGGCATCCTGGGTCAACAAGCACGGTGGCCTCAGGGGCCGCCCGATCGAGCTCGTGATCAAGGACGACCAGGGCAACACCGCCCTGTCGGCCAAGTACATCAACGAGCTCATCAACGTGGACAAGGTCGTCGCGGTCGTCGGCTCGAACGCCCAGGGTTCCGGCGAGAGCGCTTGGGCGCCGGCGCTGGAGAAGGCCGGCGTGCCCTTCGTCGGCGGCAACGGCTCCAACATGAACGCGATGCTCTCGCCGATGTACTTCTCGACCTCGGCGAACCTGATCGCGCTGTTCTACGGCACGGCCGAGGCCGCGGCCAAGAACGGCGACAAGATGGCGCAGCTCTACTGCGCGGGCTCGGCAACCTGCAAGACGACCGTCGACCTGCTCAACGCGCTCGGTGGGCCGTTGGGTGTCAAGGTCGCCTACTCCAGTGCCGTGGACGGGTCCCTCCCCGACTTCACCGCGCTCTGTCAGTCAGTCAAGGGCTCGGGAGCGAAGAGCTTCTCCATCAGCCTCACCTCCGACGTCGCCAAGCGGTTCGCGGAGCAGTGTGAGACCCAGGGCCTTGACATCCCGATGATCTCGCAGACCGCGAGTGGCCGTCTGGCCGGTCAGCCCGGGTTCAACAACGTCCAGTTCGTCGACGCGCGGTTCCCGTTCTTCGACGAGTCGACGCCGGCTACCAAGGAGTTCCACGACGCGCTTCGGGAGTTCGCTCCCAAACTGGGCAGCAAGGACAAGCCGCTGAACTTCATCGACCCGGGCATCTGGGTCTCCGGCAAGCTCTTCGAGGCCGCTGTCAAGGCTTCCCCCGAGGGCGAGATCACCGCTGAAAGCGTCAAGAAGGGTCTCTACGCCCTCAAGGACGAGACGCTCGGTGGCCTTACCGGACCGCTGAACTTCAAGCCCGGCGAGCCGTTCCAGAACAACTGCTACTACACGTACTCGTTGAACGCCGGCAAGTTCGGCACGCCTGACGGTGTGAAGCCGAAGTGTGCGCCCGCCGACGAGATCGCGAAGATCGTCGCCTCCCTCAAGGGCTAGTGCGCTGCCCTCGGGGCGGCCACCGCCGTCGAGCCTGTTCGTTCGCGAACTCATCGGATCGCACCACTAGATGATAAAGGACCGAAATGCACGGCAGTGGTCGTCTCGAGGCCAAGGTGTCGGTCGTCACCGGCGCCGCACGAGGAATTGGCGCGGCAATCGCAAGGCTGTTCGTCGCGGAGGGAGCGTCGGTCGTGATCGCCGACGTCCTCCGCGACGAGGGTCTTGCCCTGGCGGAGGAATTGGGGCCTGAAGCCGCCTACACCGATCTGGATGTCACCCAGCCGGCCGCGTGGGAGCAGGCGGTTCGGTTTTGCACCGAAGCGTTCGGCCCGCCGGACATCCTGGTGGCCAACGCCGGCGTCAACTGTCCCAAGCTGATCGCGGACCTGACCGTCGACGACCTCACGCGGGTGTTCCAGGTCAACGTGATCGGCGCCTTCCTGGGCATCAAGACCGTCGCGCCGGTGATGCGGAGCAAGGGTGGCGGGTCGATCGTCGTGATGTCCTCGGCGGCGAGCGACACGGGCATCGCCGCCCACGCCGCCTACGGCACCAGCAAGGCCGCCAACGCATCCCTCGCCCGGAACGCGGCGGTCGAGTATGCCGGCACCGGGATCAGGGTCAACTCCATCCACCCCGGTGGGGTCGACACGGACATGAGTCGCAGCCCGGAGTTCGAAGCCATCGACAAGGACGCCTGGTATGGCGGTCTGCCGATTCCTCGGATCGGCCTGGCCGAGGAGGTGGCTCAGGCGGCTCTCTTCCTCGCCTCCGACGCGAGTTCCTATACGACCGGCAGTCGAATCATCGTCGATGGTGGCCAGCTTGCCGGACCGGTCGCAGTGCTGTGAGAGAGCGGCAGCACGGAGGTCGTGTCCACGGCCTCGGCCCAACCCTGAGAAAGGCCGATTAGCGATGAATCGGCGCATTTACGTGAACCTAAGGGGACGACGACTTTGATACCCTTTATCATTGCCGGCTTGACGCTCGGCTCTGCCTATGCCGTCAGTGGGGTCGGGCTCGTCCTCACCTATCGAACATCGGGCTTATTCAATTTCGCCCATGGTGCGTTGGCCACCGCGGCCGCGTATCTCTTCTACTTCCTGCATGTCCAGCAGGGCTTGTCGTGGCAGTTGTCCGCGGTCATCTGTGTGCTGATCGCGGCGCCGTTGCTCGGTCTGGCCTTGGAACTCGTGGCTCGGCGGCTTGAGGGCCAGAGTCTCGTGATGCGGGTGACGGCCACGATCGGCATCCTGCTGATGGTCCAGGCCATCGCGGTCATCATCTGGGGCCACGAGGTCCGCTACGTCCCGAAGTTCCTGCCCACTGATCCGATCCATGTCGGTGGCGCTGTGGTCACCACCGACCAGTTGATCGTGATCGGCACCGGTCTGGTGGCCACCGCCGTCCTCTACCTGTTCCTGCGTTACGCCCGCATGGGTCTGGCGATGCGCGCGGTCGTTCAGGACCCGTCGCTGCTCGATATCGCCGGCATGCGCCCGACGGTCGTGCGTCGTACCGCGTGGGTCATCGGCTCCGTGTTCGCGTCTGTGTCGGGCCTGTTGATCGTCCCGTTCATCGCCCTCGACGCGACGACGCTCACGTTCCTGGTCATCGCGTCGTTCGGTGCGGCGGCGATCGGCCAGTTCCGCAGCCTGCCGGGAACCTATGCCGGCGCGCTCATCATCGGCGTCGCGGCCGCCTTCGCGACGAAGTGGTTCACGACCGGGTTGTGGGCGGGGCTTTCCGCCGCGCTGCCGTTCCTGATCCTGTTCCTGGTGCTGCTGGTCTCTCCGCGTCGTCACCTTGCCGATGCGGCGCCGTTGCTGCCTCGTGCCGCGGCGGCGTGGAAGGGGCCGTGGCAGGTGCAGGCCGGGTTCGGTGCGGTGCTGCTGGTGGTCCTGCTGTTCGTTCCTCAGTTCGCCGGTCTGCATCTGACGGACTGGTCACGGACCCTGGCGATGGTGATCGTCTTCCTGTCGCTCGGGCTGCTCGTGCGTACCTCCGGGCAGGTTTCGCTGTGTCATGTCAGCTTCATGGCGATCGGGGCGTGCACCCTTTCCAGGTTGATGGTGGTTCACGGCTGGCCCTGGTTGGCCGCGGTCCTTGTGGCCGGGCTGATCGCGGTGCCGATCGGGGCGCTGCTCGCGATCCCCGCCATGCGACTCTCGGGCCTCTACCTGGCGCTGGCGACGTTCGGCTTCGGGCTGATGCTGCAGTACATCATGTACGGCAGCGGGTACATGTTCGGGAAGATGGGCGTCGGCGTCGACGTGCCGCGTCCGGACTTCGCCTCGATCGGTCTGCCCGACACGGACACCACGTACTACTACTTCGTCCTGCTGATGGCGGTCCTGACGCTGGTGCTGGTGCTGGCGATCGTGGGTGGCCGCCTGGGCCGGCTGCTGCGGGCCCTGGCCGACAGCTCGGCGGGCCTGTCGGCGAGCGGTACCTCCATCCATCTGACGCGTCTGCTGGTGTTCTGCATCTCGGCGTTCCTGGCCGCCATCGGTGGTGTGCTGGAGGCGGGCGGGCTCGGGATCGCCACGGAGACGGCGTACATGCCGCTCATGTCGCTGACCTTCTTCTGCCTGATCATCATCAACCTGGGCAACGCGCCGTGGTACGCGCTCGGCGCGGCGATGGGTAGCACCCTGATCCCGTCGTACTGGAGCAACGCCTCCGCGGCCGCCTGGCTGCAGCTCGGTTTCGGGCTCGGTGCGCTCGGTTACACGCTGAAGAAGGTTCAGGATGCCGGTGACACGCCGGAGCCGTTGCGTCGGTTCCTCGACGGTGTGTTCCGCAAGCCGAAGGCGTTGGTGCGTCGTGCGGCGGCCGCGGTCGCGCCGCCGGTACTGCGGGCGGAGCCCGCGACGTTCGAGCTCAACGACCTGCGGGTCCAGTTCGGTGGCCTGGCCGCAGTCGACGGCGTCTCGCTGACCGCGAGGACCGGGGTCATCACCGGGCTCATCGGGCCGAACGGGGCGGGAAAGACGACGATCTTCAACGTGGCCTCCGGCTTCCTGCGGCCGTCGCGTGGCCGGGTGCTCTTCCAGGACAAGGATGTGACACGTTTCGGGGTCGCCAGGCGCGCCCGGAACGGCATCGGCCGCACCTTCCAGCGCATGGAGCTGTTCGACAGTCTCACCGTGCGCGAGAACGTGGCACTGGGGTATGAGGCCAGGTTCGCCGGCACCAAAATCCTCAGTCACATGATGGGGTCCCGGACGGTCAGGCAGAAGGCGCTGGCCTCCGCGGACGCGGCCCTGGCCTTGTGTCATATCGAAGACCTGGCCGAGTTGACCCCGGGTGGTCTGTCCACCGGTCAGCGCCGCCTGGTGGAGCTGGCTCGGTGCCTGGCCGGGCCGTTCAAGATCCTGCTCCTGGACGAGCCGTCCTCCGGGCTCGATCGTGCCGAGACGGCGCAGTTCGGCGAGATCCTGCAGCGTGTCGTCGCTGAGCGGGGCGTGGGAATCCTGCTCGTCGAGCACGACATCGCGCTGGTGTCGGAGATCTGCGAGTACATCTACGTGATCGAATTCGGGAAGCTGATCTATCAGGGCGACGCCGCCGATGTGATCAGTTCGCCGATCGTTCGGGCGGCCTACCTCGGTGACGAGTTGGAGACCGCATCGGCGACCGAGAAGGCCGCCAAGTCCGCGAGCGCGACGGAGACGGTGTGATGACAGCTGAGTCCGCGACAACGGTGAAGCGTGGTGCCGCCCTGCCGGAGGCTGCCCTGGAACTGCGCTCGGTGAGTGGGGGATACGGGACCACGACGGTCCTGCATGACGTGTCCTTCACGGTTCCGCGTGGCCAGATCGTGGCCCTGCTGGGGCCGAACGGTGCCGGGAAGACGACGCTGCTGCGCACTGCCAGCGGTCTGCTCAGGCCGTCCGCCGGCACGATCGCCGTCAACGGCACCGATCTGACGACGGCTTCCGCGGCACGCCGGGCGAAGGCCGGTCTCTGCCTGATTCCGGAGGGCCGGGGGATCTGGCGATCGCTCACCGTGCGGGAGAACCTCCGCCTTCAGGTCCCGAAGTGGGCCACGGCGGACCGCGTCGACGAAGTGATCGAGATGTTCCCGATCCTTCAGCGCCGGATCAACCAGGTCGCAGGGACGATGTCGGGCGGTGAGCAGCAGATGCTCGCACTGTCCCGGGCGTTCCTGTCGCAGGCCAACATCGTCCTGCTCGACGAGGTGTCGATGGGTCTGGCGCCCCGCATCGTCGAGGAGATCTTCCAGGTGCTGCAGAAGCTGGCCGCCACGGGTGCGGCGTTGCTGCTGGTCGAGCAGTACGTGACCCGCGCGCTGGCGATGGCGGACCGGGTGGTGATGCTGCACCGCGGGGCGGTGGCGTTCGACGGCCTGCCCTCCGAGCTCGACGAGGACGCGATCGTGCGCGGCTATCTGGGCGTGGGTGCGGCGCCCGGCGAGGAGTAGCCAAATGCACTGCCCCACCACAGTCGACGTGGGCTGACGCCCCGGGGCCGGGGCTGGACCTCGTCCAGCCCCGCCCCGGCGTGTCACATGCCCGCACCCGAGGCGAGAACGGGAGAATCCCCATGCCAGAACCGTCGGAACTGCTTCTGCTCGGCGGCCGAATCCTCACCATGGCCGACGGGCCGAGCTACAGCGCGGACTCCATCGCAATCAGTGGCGGCACCATTCGCGCCGTGGGGCGTCGAGAGGACGTCGTACCGACGGTGTCCCCCGGGGCGCGTGTCGTCGAACTGGCCGGCCGGGTGGTGACGCCGGGCCTGGTCGACACCCACACTCACCTCGGTGCGACCGCGACAGGGTCGTCGTTCGTGGACTGCCGCGACTTCTACCGTCCGATCAAGACCGTGAACGACCTCCTGGAGATCCTGCGCGCGGAGGCGGACTCGGCCCCCGATCAAGAGCTCCTGCACGTGATGGCGAGTCCCATGCAGGAGTTCCGTCTGCAGGAGCGCCGGCTGCCCACGCTCGCGGAGCTCGACGAGGCCGTCCCCGGCCGGGCGGTCGCCGTCAGGTTCGGTGGTCACATCAGCGTGGTCAACTCGCAGACCCTGAAGCTGCTGGAGATCTCCAACTCCACACCGGACCCGGCGGGGGGCTTCATCGCCCGTGACCGGCAAGGTCGAGCGACCGGCGTCCTGCACGAGCGGGCCCAGCTTCCGCTGCGCCCCTACCTGCTGGAGGGCGGCTTCGAGGAGTACAAGACCTCGATCGAGGCCCACCTGCTGGGGGCCGCGGCTCGCGGGGTGACCTCCATCCACGAGATGGTGACCAACGCCAAGGAGATCCGTGCCTACCAGGAGCTGGAGCGCGAGGGGCGGCTGCCGCTGCGGGTCGACCTGATCGTGCGGGTCATCGAGTCTGAGATCTCCAAGTGGGCGGTGCTGGAGCTCGGCCTGCAGGGTGGCTTCGGCAGCGACATGCTGCGGTTCGCTGGGATCAAGATGAGCATCGACGGCGGGTTCACCGGCCGCATGTCGGCCTGGACCCCGGTCGACGGGGAGCCCTGCGGCAACCACCCGGTGATTCGCATCGAGCAGGACGAGCTCGACGAGGTGGTCGCCGCCTACCACGACGCCGGGATCCGCATCTGTGTCCACGCCATCGGCGATCGCGCCGCGGACATGGTGCTGCAGAGCTACGAGAAGGCGCTCATCGGGGACGACAGCCGCGATCTGCGGCACCGTATCGAGCACATGGGGAACTGGCTCATGGACGAGACCAGGATCCGCCGGACGAAGGCTCTCGGCGTGACACCCGTTCCGAACCCGGCCTTCATGTACTACTTGGCGAACGAGGCGAACCAGACCCTGGGCTCCCCTCGCACCGAGGGGTCCTTCCCGTTCCGGCAACTCCTCGATGCCGGCTTCGACCTGACGTTCGGTGCTGACTCTCCCATCTACTGGCCGATCGACCCTCTCCGCGACGCCGCCGTCGCGATCTCCAGGCGGGCGATCGACGGCACCGAGGTGGCACTCGACCAGGCCATCACCAACTACGAGTCCCTGACGGCGATCACAGCCAGCTCAGCGTGGCTGGGCTTCTCGGAGCGGACCTCGGGAACGATCGAGGCCGGAAAGTTCGCCGACCTCACGGTCTTCTCCGGCGACCCGCTGACCGCCGACGGCGACACGCTGCGGTCGATGCCCATCGTCGCCACCTACGTGGGTGGGCGAGAGGTCTGGTCCGCGCCCACGCCGACACCCGGACATGACAGGGCTTGACATGCCCACTGCAAGAAGCGGAACTCAGGAGGTAATAGACCCAGTGCGTAACCTTGCCATCGGCGTCGACGTCGGCGGGACGTTCACCGACGTCACCATCGCGGACCTCGCCTCGGGACAGTCCTGGAGCTGTAAGACGGCGACGACACCGCACAACCCGTCACAGGGGTTCCTGGCCGCGGTCGACCAGGCGCTGGCCCTGGCCGGAGCGCAGCCCGGGGAGGTGGCGCGGATCGTGCATGGGACCACGACCGCGACCAACGCCATCCTGGAAGCGCAAGGGGCCCCGACCGGCCTGGTCACCACCAAGGGCTTCCGTCACGTGCTGGAGATCGGGCGGCATGACGTCCCCCGTGGCTCGAACATCTACACCTGGATCAAGCCGGCGCGTCCTGTCGCTCCGGAACTGGTCCGCGAGGTCGCCGAGCGCACACTGGCGTCCGGGGCCGTGCTGCGTGACCTGAACGAGGAGGACTGCCGCCAGGCCGCCCTCTTCTACCGGTCACGGGGCATCGACGCCATCGCCATCTGCTTCCTCAACTCCTACGCCAACCCCGCGCACGAGCGGCGGGCGCGGGACGTCATGGCGGAGGTCCACCCCGAGGCGTGGTACTCACTGTCCTCGACGGTGCTGCCCGTGTTCCGCGAGTACGAGCGGTCGATGGCCACCGTGCTGAACGGCTACGTGATGCCGGCCGTCAGCAGCTACATCGGCCAGCTCCGAGACGAGCTCAAGGCGCGATCGATCGAGGCGCCGCTCTACATCATGAAGTCCAACGGCGGGGTGATCAGTGCCGAGACCGCGATGGAGCAGCCCATCCTCACCGCGCTGTCCGGACCGGCGGCCGGCGTCGTCGGCGCGGGCAAGGTGGGACGCGACGCCCACTTCGACGGGCTGATCTCGATCGATGTCGGCGGTACCAGTGCCGACGTGAGCCTGATCAGGGAGGGCGTGCCCGCCTCGACCACCGAGGGGCAGATCGGCAGCTGGCCGCTCGCCACGCCGATGATCGACATTCACACGATCGGCGCGGGCGGGGGCAGCATCGCCTCGGTCACCGACTCGGGGAACCTGGTCGTGGGTCCCGCCAGCGCCGGGGCCGTTCCCGGACCCGCCTGCTACGGGCGGGGCGGAGTGCGCCCGACGGTCACCGACGCCAACCTGGCGCTGGGGCGCCTGCCGCGCAGTCTTGCCGGCGGCAGTCTCCAGCTGGATGTCGACGCCTCCGTCAACGCGATCCAGGAGCATGTCGCGGGGCCACTCGGGATCAGCGTGGAAGAGGCCGCGATCGGGATCCTCGACATCGTGAACGAGAGTATGGCGGGGGCCATCCGTGTGCTCACGGTGGAGCGGGGCATCGACCCCAGGGCCTTCGCCCTGATCGGCTTCGGCGGCGCGGGTCCGCTGCAGACCTCGCCGATCGCGCGGCTGCTGGACATCCCGTTCGTGGTCCTGCCGGAGAGCCCTGGCGTGCTTTCCACGCTGGGTCTCATCGCCAGCGACATCCGAAACGACTTCGCCAGCTCCAGCGTGGCGGTGGATCCGCTCGACGAGGCAGTGGCGAAGCGCTTCCAGGAGCTCGATGCCGATGCCCGGGCCTGGCTCGAAGGGGAAGGCGTCCCCCGCGAGCGCCAGACCGTCCAGTGGTCGGCCGATCTTCGCTACCAGAACCAGCAGTTCGAGATCACGATCCCGGTCGAGATCGGGCCGTTCGATCTGGAGCAGCGTGCCGGCATGGTGGAGACCTTCCACGCCGAGCATCGGCGCCTGTACACCTATGACTCACCCACCTCCCCGGTGGAGGTGGTGACCCTGCGCACCGCGGCGATCGGCAGGTTGGGCGGCGAGCTGGCCGCCTTGCGCGCGGAACCGGGCTCGGAGGGCCCCGTTGCGAGCGGCACGCGCCCGGTCTATTTCCGTGAGACCGGCGGGTACGTTGAGTGCCCCATCTTCGAGCGTGCCGGGCTTTCGCCGCACGACGAGTTCTCGGGTCCGGCGGTCATCGACCAGATGGACACGACGACGGTCGTGCTTCCGGGTCAGACCGCGCGGGTCGACGACACGGGCAACATCATCATTCAGAACTCGAGCGGCCGCGGATGACCGGCACGGGACGAGGAGGACATTCGGTGAGTGGCAGCACGACGTCAGGTCCCGACGCGGTGACGCTGGGCCTCGTCAGGGGTGTTTTGGCGTCGGCGGTGGCCGAGATCGAGACGCTGATCGAACGCACGAGCATGTCTCCGTTCATCAACGAGAAGAAGGACTACGACGCGGGATACACCGACGCTTCGGGCAGGGCGCTGCTGCTGCGTAACCCCGTGGGCGCGAACAAGGTGGAGGCGCTGCTCGACATCTACCCCGCGGAAACGATGCAGCACGGCGACATCTACTGGTACAACGACTGCTACGCCTCGCAGGGTGGTGTCACGCACTCCCCGGACCTGGTCTTCATCTCACCCGCGTTCGCCGGCGACACGCTGGTGGGCTTCTGCGAGGTGTTCGGGCACTTCTGGGACATCGGCGGGATGCGGCCGGGGAGCCTGTCCCCGGATGCGACCGAGATCTTCCAGGAGGGGATCATCGTCCCGCCCGTTCGCGTGTTCCGGGACGGCCAGTGGAACGAGGACCTGATCAGGCTCTTCATCCGCAACTCCCGGTTCCCGGAGATGCTCGAAGGCGACATCCGGGCGATGACGGCGGCCGTCCAGATGGGGGTGACCCGGCTGGTGGAGGCGGCCGAGCGGTTCGGGGCGCAGACGCTGCGCCAGGCGATGGACACGTTCCTCTCGCAGACGACCGAGGCCCTGCGTGCCCGGGTCCGCGAGGTGCTGCCGCAGGGAACGCTCCGCTTCGCCGAGCCGATCGAGACCAGCTCGGCCGACGGACCGCATTGGATCCGGCTGGAGGTGCAGCGGGACGGTGACTCGGTCAGGCTGGACCTCACCGAGAGCAGCGACCAGTCGCTGGGACCGGCGAACTTCCTCATGCACACGTCCGTTCCCCCGCTGGCACTCGCTCAGTCCGTGCTGCCGCAGGACTCCTCGATCGTGTTCAACGGCGGCGCCGCGGACATCGCCGATGTCGTCCAGCTGCGAGAGGGCTCCATCGTCCAGCCCCGCTTCCCGGCGGCTCTCGGGAGCCGGGGCTCGGCCTGGCAGCGCTTCGCCTCGGCGATCCAGGGCGTGCTCGCGCAAGCCACCGAGGGCGACTCCACCGCGGCGTCGGCGAACTACTGCCTCTACATGCTGCGGTCGTTCGATCCCGCCACCGGCCGCTGGCTGCTGGTCACCGACGGCATGGCGTCTGGGCGAGGTGCCAGGCCGTACGCCGATGGCTCCGACGCGATCTATCACGTGGGGCAGAAGAACTACCCGATCGAGTACATCGAGATGTCCTACCCCGTGCGGCTGGAGGAGTACTCCATCCACCCCGACTCCGGCGGCCCCGGACTGCACCGTGGCGGCTGCGGGGTCGTGCGTGAGTTCACCTTCCTGCGCCCCGCCGGTCAGATCGCCATCCGTATCGACAACGTGCAGTTCCCGCCGTGGGGTGTCTCCGGCGGAATGTCCGGGCGATCCGGTTCGATAACGATCAATCCCGGAACTCCCCAGGCGAGAGAGCTCGCACCGATGAGCGACGGCAACGCCGTCGAAGAGGGCGACGTCATCCGGATCCTTACCAGCGGGGGAGGGGGCTGGGGCGATCCCTTCCTGCGTACCCCCGACCTGGTCCGGGAGGACGTTCTCGGCGGTTTCGTCAGCGTCGAGGGCGCCCGGCGGGACTACGGCGTGGTGCTGGACCCGCAGACGTTCGACATCGACATCGCCCTCACCAAGGAGCTGCGGAGCGGCGAGCGCTCGCACAAGCTGTTCCACCGCGACGGCTACGTGGACGAGATCTGGTAGGCCGCTGCGCTGACCCGGTGCATCTGGCTTGGAACAAACCGACGTTGTCGAAGAAGGAGTTGAAATGGGCAGACTCGCCAACCGCATCGCCGTAGTGACCGGCGCCGCACAGGGTATCGGTCGAGCCATCGCGATCAGTCTTGCCGAGCAGGGCGCCGATGTCGTGCTCGGCGACATCGATGCCGAGGGCCTGCAGGAGACCGCTCAAGGTGTCTCCGCGCTCGGCCGGCAGGTTCGCACGGTCGTCGGTGACTCGACGGAGGCAGAGGTCGCGAACACGCTCGTCGAGACCGCTGTGCAGGATCTGGGGCGCATCGACATCCTGGTCAACAACGTCGGCGGGGCGAGGGTCGGAAAGATCTGGGAGTTCTCCGACGAGGACTGGGACTTCGTGATCCGGCTCAATCTCCGCAGCATGTTCTGCTGCACACGGGCCGCGGCGCCCCACATGGTCGCGCAACGCTCCGGACGGATCATCAGCATCTCTTCGGGTGCGCGGCACGGATCGCCGTGGCAGTCGTATTACCTCGGCGCATCCGCCTACTCGACGTCGAAGGCGGGCATCCACGGCTTCACCCGTGATGTGGCGCTCGAGTTGTCGGAGTACGGCATCAACGTGAACGCCGTCGCCCCGGGTCCGATCCTGACCGACCGTGGACGCGAGTACTTCAAGGCCCACGAGCAGGACGAGTACAGCGCCAAGAAGATGACCCCCCTGCGTCGGTACGGCGAGGTGAAGGAGATCTCCGACGTCGTGACGTTCCTGGCGTCGGACGAGGCGTCCTACATCACCGGACAGACCATCGACGTCAACGGTGGCCGCTGAGCGCCAGACCCTGCGGACCATCCGGCCGCAGTAACAGCATCGACGTGCCGCCCGGACTCATCGGAAGTCCGGGCGGCACGCGTTCGTTCTAGGGCGGGTGTACTCGGGGTCTAGCGCGCTGCGTGATCCGCGGCGAAGCCGATGGGACCGCGAGGACCACCGAGGTGCGGTATCACGTGTTCCCCAACGAGCCGGATGAGCTTGTTCTTATCGCCGCTCGCGCCGATGCACAGGATGTTGTCGACCCCCCTGTCGCGCAGCTGAGCGATCCTGCCGAGCCAGTCGGAGGGTGCGCCGACGACACCGATGCGGTCGGTCAGATACTCGCGCAGCTCGTCGCCGATCAGGCCGCGGTTGGGGTTGTCGGCGTCCGTGCGCAGGTGCGCTGACATGTCGTAGCGCTCGCCCAGCTCTCGCAGGCCGGCGCGGTAGCGCTCGGGTACGTCGGTCAGGCCCGGGTCGTGTCGTGCCAGGTTCGCGCCGGCGGCGGCCATCGAGACGTCGCTCTCGGCGTGGGCCTCCGCCGCGGTGGTGCCGATACTGGTGCGCGCGTACCACCACAGCTGCAGGTCCTCGAGACGGCGTCCCGACCTTCGCGCGCCGGCCGCGACCCACTCGCGCGCCCGGGCGACGAGGTCCTCGCTGAGTCCCGTCTCGATGATGACGCCGTCGGCGTATTCCCCGGCCGTCTCCAACGCCCGTGGCCCAGACCCGCAGACGACGATCGGGACCGGCGCCGCTTCCCAGGACAGCCGCAACGTCTCGCCCCGGTGGAGCACCTCCTCGCGTGACCACAGCGCACGCAGAGCCTGCAGGTGCTCGCGCAACTCACTGATGCGCGCGGGGCGCCGGGCACGCCCCGTCCCGATGCCGACGAAGACCCGTCCTGGGGCAAGCTCGGCCACCGAGGAGAACGCGCTGGCCACGACGAGCGGATCGCGATGGTGGGGCGTGGTGATGGTGGTGCCGATCGAGCAGTGAGCGGTGGCGTGGGCGAGCTGCGTCAGCGAGACGAAGGTGTCGCGCATGTGCTCGGGGTTGTCGCCGACGGAGACGAAGGTGAAGCCCGCCTCTTCCGCGGCGGCGCCTTGGCGGCGGAGTTCGCCGGCACCGGTCGAGTTGAGCTGGACCCCGATTCCGAACCGGCCGTCAGCAACGTTCGAAGCCATCACGGCAGCCCCCTTGTGATCGACTGACAGCAGGCAGACTGCGGATTGGCTGTGGGCGAAGCTGCACTGGACGTGCTGGATGCGGCGCCTCGCGGCGCGTGGGCTGTCCATCGTGGCTAGCGATGTCCGCAGATTCCCTGAATTTAGCCGCCGCGGTGCGCAGAGTTGACGCCGTGAGATGCTTGTCACCGGAAAGATATCCCGTATACCGTTTGGCTGTCGGCTACATCAGAATGACAGGCCGGCTGTCGGCTGAGGCGTATGGATCTGATCCGTGCCCGCGATCAGGCGGGCTGTAGATCGATCAATGCCGATGGGAGGGGGGTCGGGCATGTGAACGGAACCGTTGAAGACCGCCTGCAGGCGGCGCTTGAGACCGCTGGGCGGATCCGGACGTCAGCCTGGCCGTCGCCCGTCTGCCACAACCGGACGTTCCGCATGAATCCTCCGCTCCCGCCCGAGGAGCACCCGTTCAACTGAGCTCGGGGACGTGGCTCGCAGCCTCGTCGCGTAGATGGCGGACTCGCCGTTCGCGCACCCCCGACGTACCGAGAGGCCGAAATCCCGCATGGCAACACCCAAAGGCCGGCAGCACGATACGGCGCTCGATGAGCTCGACTGCACCGAGGGCCTGGCCTATCTGACCGGCACCGACATCCTGCTGCGGCTCCCGGCCATCCAGCGCAAGCTGGACCTCATCGCCGGGCACAACACGAAGGGGTACGTCAGCGGCTATCCCGGCTCGCCCCTCAGCGGGCTGGACTCGATGCTGCGCCGGGAGCAGCGGCGCCTCAGCGACCTGGGCGTCGAGTTCGACGCCGCGGTGAACGAGGACCTGGCCGCGACCGCCCTGTGGGGAACGCAGAACCTCGACGTCGGCGGCGTCACCACGCCGTACGACGGGGTCTTCGGCATGTGGTACGGAAAGGGCCCCGGCGTCGAGCGCTCCACCGACCCGATGCGCACCGCCAGCTACTTCGGCACCGCCCAGTACGGCGGCGTGCTCGCGCTGGCGGGCGACGACCACGACGCCCGAAGCACGGTGACCGCACAGCAGAGCGAGACGCTGTTCCTCCACATGGGCATGCCCATCCTCAGCCCCGCCACCCTGCAGGAGTTCCTGCAGTACGGGCTTGCCGGCTGGGCGCTCTCGCGCTACAGCAAGCTCTGGGTGGGCATGATCTGCCTCAACGACCTGGCCGATGCGGCCGCGACCGTCGACCTCGGCGCGCTGCCGACCTTCATCGACCCGGGCGACCGGGGGGCGCCACCGATCCAGCTGGGCAAGAGCCTGCTCGAGATCGAGCACGACATCCGGCACATCCGGGTGCCGGCGGCGCAGCGGTTCGCTCGACTCAATCAGCTTGATCGCATCGCTGTCGGTGCCGACTCGCCCCATCGCAAGATCGGCATCGTCGTCGGCGGCAAGGCCTACCTCGACGTGATCGACGCGCTCGCCCGGCTGGGTCTGTCCGAGGAGCAGGCCGCGCAGGCGGGAATCGCCGTCTACAAGGTCGGCATGCTCTGGCCGCTGGAGGACCAGGGTGCGCTGGAGTTCATGCGCGGCCGCGACGAGGTCATCGTGATCGAGGCCAAGCACCCGCTCGTCGAGGACCAGCTGAACCGGATCGCGAACCGGCTCCCGTCCGGCCAGCGGCCGCTCATCGTCGGCAAGACGGACGAGCGCGGCCTGCGCCTGGTGCCCGAGACCGGAGGCCTCGACGCGGAGATCGTCGCTACCGTGCTGCGGGCGCGGCTGCGCCGCGCGAAGGTCGAGCTGCCGGGACTGCGGTCGGCGCCGGCCGAGGTTCGTACGACGCTGAGCATCACCCCGGTGAGCAACGGGCTCGTCCGGGCCGCGGGGTTCTGCTCGGGATGCCCGCACAACACCTCGACGCGCGTGCCCGCTGGCGAGATGAACCTCGGCGGCACCGGCTGCCATGCCATGGCCACCATGCGGCAGATGACCGGCCGTCAGACCGAGATCCTGCACCACATGGGCGGCGAGGGCGCCATGTGGATCGGGATGTCGAAGTTCGCCGACCGTGACCACATGTTCCAGAACGTAGGCGACGGAACATTTGCCCACTCGGCGTCCCTCGCGCTGCGCGGCGCCGTCGCGGCAGGCGTGGACATCACCTACAAGATCCTGGTCAACGGCTTCATCTCGATGACCGGCGGCCAGGAGATCCCCGGTCAGCAGGACACGCCGCAGATCTGCCGGCAGGTGCTCGCCGAGGGCGCCTCGAAGGTCGTGGTGGTCACCGAGAACCCCGCTCGGGTCCGCCGCCACGGCTCGCTGCCGCGCGGCGTGAAGGTCGTGCACCGTCGCAAGTTCTTGCAGGTCGAGGCTGAGCTGGCCAAGGTGCGAGGCGTCAGCGTGCTGATCTACGACCAGGAGTGCGCGGCCGAGCTGCGCCGCATGCGCAAGCGCGGCAAGGCCGTTGACCCCGACAAGCGCACCTACATCAACACCGAGGTCTGCGAGGGCTGCGGTGACTGCAATACGGTCTCGAACTGCATCTCGGTGGAGCCGGTCGAGACCTCACTCGGACGCAAGCGCCGCATCGACCAGTCGTCGTGCAACAAGGACTTCAGCTGCGTCGACGGCTACTGCCCCAGCTTCGTGACGCTCTACGGCGCCACCCCACGCAAGCGCAGCGTCGCGGGCCTGTCCTCGCTCGCCGGGGTCGACCTGCCGGACCCGGTCGTCTCGGCCGGGAAGGACACCTACAACATCGTCGTCGGCGGCATCGGCGGCAGCGGTGTGCTGACCATCGGCGCGATCCTCGGACGCGCGGCCTTCGTCGAGGGCCGCAGCGTCTCGGTGCTGAACGAGACCGGCATGGCGCAGAAGAACGGCAACGTCCAGAGCCACGTCCGGATCAGCACGCTGCCGACGGCACAGCTGTCCCCGCGCATCGCTGCCGCGGACGCCGATCTGGTCATCGGCGGTGACATCGTCGTCGCCTCGGCGCCCGCCACGCTCGGGCTCTACAACCAGCGGACCACGAGCGCCGTGGTGAACCGGGACGTCAAGCCGACCGTCGCCTTCGCCGACAACCCCGACCTCGACCTCGCGGGCGACCACATGGTCGACACGCTGAAGGCGGCCACCGACGGACGGCTGGACCTGGTTGACGCCAACCGTATCGCCGTCATGGCGTTCGGCGACGAGATCTACGCCAACGTGCTCCTGATCGGCTTCGCCGCCCAGCGGGGGCTCCTGCCGCTGAGCGTCACCTCCATCGCGTCGGCGATCGAGCTCAACGGCGCGAGCGTCGAGAAGAACCTGCAGGCCCTGCGTCTCGGCCGGCTGCTCGCGGTGGGGGAGGAGTCGGTGATCAACCTGCTCACCCAGGTCGAGCCGTCCACCAAGGAAGGGCTCATGCAGTCGGTGGCGCAGCTCGTCGCCGACCGCCGGGAGAGGCTGGTGCGCTACCAGAACGAGGCCTACGCCCAGCGTTACCTCGCCCTCGTGGAGCAAGCGCGCGCCGCCGATGACCGGCTCGGACACGCCGACGGCGACCTGTCCAGGGCGGTCGCGACGTACTTCTTCAAGCTCATGGCCTACAAGGACGAGTACGAGGTCGCTCGGATGTACACCGACCCGGACTTCAAGCGCGGTATTCGCGAGGAGTTCGAGGGTGACTTCAAGATCAAGCTGAACCTCGCCCCCCAGATCTTCAACCCGCGCGACCCCCTGAGCGGACGTGCGCGCAAGTGGGAGATCCCGTTCTGGGCGTTGCAGCAGCCGTTCAAGGTGATGGCCGCGATGCGCCGGCTGCGCGGCACCAAGCTCGACGTGTTCGGCCTGACCGAGCACCGCCGCGCCGAGCGCCGACGCATCGACGAGTACGAGCGGACGCTGACCGGCCTGCTTCGGGATCTCAACGACGCCCGCTACGAGACGGTCGTCGACATCGCGACCGCCCCCGAGTTGATCCGCGGCTACGACTCGGTCAAGGACGAGTCGGCGCAGCGCGCTGGGCAGGCCGTCGAGGGCTACCTGCGCGAGCTCGACGCGTCGGCGCTCAGCGGCACAGGCGGGAAGTGAGGCGATGGGCATGACGAGGCAACGGCGGAGTCGGGAAGTGACCGAGGCACTTCGCCGTCACCGGTGGTGACTGGAGATCTTCAGCCCCCGCGAGCTCAAGGGCTACCGTGAGGGCATCGTGGCCACCGTGCCCGCGTCATCGCCGCGCTCGCCGGCCTGCCAATGGCAGGCCGGCGAGCCCTCCTGCCGAGGCCGCGCAAGCTGGTTCTGACCTGCTTCGCGGGGACGAGTGACGACTCCAGCGGCAAGTGTTGTGCAGGCCACACCAATGGGATACGGTATCCCAACCGCGAGGTAGGGAGTGGTAATGGAGCGCGAAGGTCGGCTTGCTGGATCGGTCGCTATCGTCACCGGGGGTGCGCGCGGCATCGGTCGGGCTATCGTTGAGCGGTTCGTCGCCGAAGGTGCCCAGGTGGTTGCCGCCGACCTGCTCGCGGATCAGCTCGCTGAGATGGATGGAATCTCGCAGCGGCTGGTGACCGTGCCTCTCGACGTACGCAGCCGGGAAGATTGGGCGAGGGCGGTGGAGCGCTGCCGGACGGTCTTCGGCCCGCCCAACGTCCTGGTCAACAACGCCGGGGTGATGCTGGCCGGACCGATCGCCGACACCGACGGGACGGCCTATCGGGACAGCTTCGACATCAACGTCCTGGGGGCTGTCTTCGGCATGCAGGCGACGCTCGAGAGCATGAAGGAGCGCGGCGGCGGATCGGTGATCATCGTGTCCTCGACAGCCGCCATGGTCGGCACGCCGGGGCTCGCGCCCTACGCCGCGAGCAAGGCGGCGAACATGTCCCTGGCCAAATCGGCCGCCATCGAGCTGGGACCGCTGGGCATCCGGGTCAACTCCCTGCACCCCGGTGGGGTGCAGACCCCGATGAGCCAGAGCTCGCTGTTCGACGGCTTCGACCAGGACGCCTTCTACCGGCGGTTGCCCATCCCCCGCATCGCCCAGCCACACGAGATCACGGGCGCGGCGGTCTTCCTGGCCTCCGACGAAAGCGGCTTCGCGACCGGATCAGCGTTCTTCGTCGACGGCGGCCAGCTGGCCGGCCCGCCCCTATAACCTCCGGCGCCGCCACCGAGAACGACAAGACCAGAACCAGGGTGAGGAACTGAGATGGCGACTGAGATCGTGCGGGAGCCTATTCCCTTCGAAGACCCCCAATTCTACGTCGACGACCCGTATCCCGTGCTGACTCGGCTGCAGCGTGAGGACCCGGTCCACTACTACGAACCGCTGGACGTCTTCATCCTGACCAAGATCGAGGACATCCGCGAAGCGGCCTCCCAGGGCGAGCTCTTCTCGTCCGGGCATGGTCTGTTCCTCAACGACCTGCGGATGATGAAGGAATCATCCGGTGGCCCGTCCGTCTTCGACGGCTTCTTCCCGGCCGACGCCGAGCACTTCGCCTTCGCCGACCCGCCGCGCCACAAGACCCTGCGCGGCCTCATCACACCGGCGTTCGCAGCCAAGAACCTCAACGCGATGCGGCCCGTGATCGACGGGTACATCGAGGAGCTGCTGGGACGGATCGAGCCCGGCAGACCGATCGACTTCGTCGCCGAGGTCGCCGACCACCTGCCGATCATGATCGCCCAGCGACTGCTCGGCATCGAGGGCCTCGACATCGACACTGTCAAGGAGTGGAGCGACGCTCTCGAGGCGATGAACTCGGTGGACACCCGTGAGGAGATCGAGCAGGCCAAGCGGACCTTCGCCGGCATGAACTCGGTCTTCGAGGAGGAGTTCAAGACCAAGCGCGGCAAGCCGGGCGACGGGCTGGTCTCCAGCATGCTTAACGCGACGCTGGACGGCGAGCCTGTCTCCGAGTCGAACATCCTCACCTACTGCACCACCGTCCTGGCCGCGGGCAGCGACACGACTCGTGCGCTGCTCACCGGGACGATGCTTGCCTTCGCCGACTTCCCAGACCAGCTGACGCGGGTCAAGCAGGACCGGACGCTGGTCAACACCGCGATCGAGGAGTCCCTGCGCTGGGTCACCCCGGCGCGCTCCTTCGTGCGCACGGCGACCGCCGACACCACGATCCGAGGCAAGGAGATCAAGGCCGGCCAGCGGATCTTCCTGCTCTACGCCGCAGGGAACTTCGACGAGGAGGCGTTCGAGAACCCGTTCGTGTACGACGTCGGCCGCAAGAACGCCCAGCAGAACGTCGCCTTCGGGTTCGGCCCGCACTCCTGCATCGCGGCGCAGCTGGTCCGCATGCAGATGCGCACCTTCCTCAACCAGTTCCTCGACAAGTTCTCCTCGGTCCGCAAGGTCAAGGAGCCGACTCCGATCGTCCACGTGCTGCGGCACAGCTGGTACGACGCGGAGCTCATCTTCGAGGCCTGAGCCACACGCCCTAACCGTCCATGTTTCCACCGATAACATAGGAGATTCCCATGGCAGTGACAGCCATCGACAAGGCTGCACTCATCGTGCTCGACCTGCAGGTGGCGACCGCCTCCCTGCCGACCACGCCGAACACGGCCCCCGAGATCATCGAGCGCTCGACGCGGCTGGCGAACGCCTTCCGCGACAAGGGTCTTCCGGTCATCTGGGTCACCGTCGACGGTGGTGTGTCGGGTCGCGTCGACAACCAGGGCGCGGCGCCTGACCTGCCGGCGAACTGGGCCGAGCTGCTGGACGAACTCGGCGTACAGCCCTCGGACAAGAAGCTGGCCAAGCAGGCCTGGGGCGCCTTCCACGACGACCGCCTGCACTCGCTGCTGCAGGAGCTGAACGTGGAGCAGGTCGTGCTCACCGGCGTGACGACCAGCTACGCGGTCGAGTCGACGGCCCGGGCCGCCTACGAGCGCAACTACAACGTCGTCGTGGTGTCCGACGCGATCGGCGACCTCGACGCGGCTGCCCACGAGAACAGCGTCACCCGGATCTTCCCCAACCTCGGCGAGGTGGGCACCGCCGACGACGTGCTCGCCCGGCTCTGATCAGACCGGCGCTGCTCGAACGACGCTTACGACGAACGACTCGTACGACGAGGAAGGCACCATATGTTCATCCTGGAGACTGAAACCATTCCCTGGGAGCCGGTGAGAGCCAACACCCGCACCGGCAAGATCACGCGCAAGTTCATCCGCGAGAGCGAGCTCGCGAAGGGCGTCGGCTACACCTGCGACCTCGTCCACTACCACCGTGGTGACGAGGTGTTCACGGCTCCGCAGCACCGGCACGACTTCGACCAGATCCGGCTCACCATCGAAGGCACCACCGACTACGGCCACCTGCAGGTCGCTGAGCCCGGCGACGTGGCGTTCTTCCCCGCCGGCGCCTACTACGGACCCGAGCGGTTCGAAGAGGCGGAGATCTTCCTGATCCAGTGGAGCAAGACCTGGATCACCCGCGAGCAGAACGACGCCGCATACAAGGCGCTGTCCGAGAAGGGCACCTTCAAAGACGGCTTCTATGTGACGACCGACGAGAATGGCAACGAGGTGCGCAAGGACGGCGCCAACGCCGTCTTCGAAGCGATCTACCAGCGGCCGATGGTGATCCCGAAGCCGAAGTACGCAACGCCGATCATCATGCACTCCGATGCCTATGAGTGGCAGCCGGCCGGCGAGAACGCCGAGGTCAAGGACCTGGGCCACTTCACCGAGGGCGACATCGGGGTCACCACACACCAGTGGGAGGCCGGCGGCACGATCGACCTGACCCCCGAGCGAACGTTCATCGTCTGGGTCTCCTCGGGCTCGGTGGAGATCGATGGTCGTACCGTTGGCGCCCGCACGCTGATCTTCTCCGACGCCACCGAGACCCACCAACTGGTCGGTGTCGAGGCGGGCACCGCGACCATCCTGCGGATGCCGATCTCGCAGTAGCGGCCCCAGCGCGAGCGACCCGAACACGCGGATTGTGACCGCGGCACAAGTGGATACACACACGAAGTGGAAGAGGAACATGCCCAAGGTGACCTTCGTCCAGGCCGACGGAGCGTCGGCGACCTATGACTTCGCTGTCGGTAAATCGCTGATGCTGGCGGCACAGTCCCAGGGCGTCGACGGGATCCTCGGCGAGTGCGGCGGGCAGGCCATGTGCGCGACGTGCCACGTGTACGTCGGCGAGAAATACCTGGAGTACCTGCCCGAGGTGTCCGAAGAGGAGGACGAGATGCTGGGGGAGGCCGCCGCTGAGCGGCGGCCGAACAGCCGGCTGTCCTGCCAGATCCGCATCACGGAGGAGCTCGACGGCCTCGTGCTCGAGGTTCCCGAAGAGCAGGTGTCGTAAGCGCGCGCCACGTCGTCTGTGGTCACAGCCGGCAGCCCGGCATCCCGTCGATGTGGTGAACGTTTCCTCAGCCCTGTACCCGGTGCGCCGGGTACAGGGCTGGACGCAGCACCAGCTGCGCCACTTTGTCTCTGCTTGGTGCTGCGCGCCGTAAGTCCGATCCTGTTCCATCAGCGGCCGTCCAACCTTTCCAGGTTTCGGAGCCTCCGAGAAACTCGGGGCGGTTCAAGGTTGACTGCCCCGACGCGTTTGACGGTGCGAAGGATGGGAGTGGTTTCGATCTCGCGGACACCCGCGAGGGGGCCGACTCGATCGGCGATATAGTCGTACAAGGCATAGACGTCCGGGCACAGGACTGAGCCGAGCAGGTTGGTGGGGCCGCTGGTGGCGGCGACGAAAGAGACCTCCGGATGCTGGGCGAGTGACTTTCCTACAGCGGCCAGCCGGTCTGGCTGGACGGAGATCCACAGCAGTGCGGTGCCGGTGTAGCCGAGGAGCCGGTCGTCGACGTCAATGTCGAAGTACAGTGCTTTGCTCGCCCGCAGTGATGCGATCCGGCGGCGGATCGTGGCCTCGTGCCAGCCGGTGGCCGCAGCCAGCTCGGTGTGGGTGATGCGGCCGTCGCGGGCCAGCTCTGTCAGGAGAACGCGATCGCCATCGTCCAGTTCGATCGGTGCCAGCAGCCTGTCCGGTGCCGTGGCCGGCGGCGCGAGCTGGGCGATCTGATGGTCGGTGAGGTACGAGGTGACTCCCTTCCAGCCGGTCGGGCCGCCCCAGAAGGTGTGCAGGACGCAGTGCGCGCTGATCGCTGTCACTGGGCGGGTGGCGGGGAGCTTGTCGAGCAGGAGTGCGTCACGCTCGTGGTCGTTGGCGGCTCGGACGTTGCAGACGACTTCTGTCCCGCCGGACGCCAGACGCACCCAGTAGGTGTCGTCCCGCCGGGCGAGGGCCTCGGCGACACGAGCCGAGGCGCCGGGTGTGCACTGCAGCCGGATCACCCATTCCACGTGCCCGATGCGGCAGGGGTCGAGCCGGCCGAGTACGCGGAGCGCGCCCACCTGGCGCAGCCGGCGGTAGCGGCGGGCGATCGTCTGGTCGGAGACGTCGAGGACCTCGGCGATCTGGCTGAACGGCGCCCGGCCGTCAACGTGGAGCGCATGGATGAGCTGCCGGTCGAGTGGATCCACGTCTGCGCAGCCTATCGGTGTCGAAATTCGGCGCATGTCGGCGGCTGAGTGGGCCGCGCGTGCGGTGAGGGCCATCGTGAAGACGGGCCGTCCGGCCCCTGCGATCCCACCGCTGTGAGGAGCACTTGATGTCCGAACTGCCACCGACCTGCCGTGAAGTCCGGCTCGCCGCCAGGCCCGAGGGCCTGCCCCGGCCCGAGCACTTCGACGTCGTGACGATCCCGCTGCCCCGCCCGGCGGCCGGCCAGGTGCTGGTGCGCAACCGTTTCTTTCGCGTCTCCGCCTCCCTGCGCATGATGATCAGCCAAGGCGCCGAGGAAGTGCGGGGCGTACCGTTCCCCGCGCTGAGCCCTGGAGACACCCTCAGGGAGGAGGCAGTGGGCGAGGTCGTCTCGGCGCCCACGGGAAGCGGACTGTGCCCCGGTGACCTGGTGGCGCACTTCCTGGGATGGCGCGAGTACGCCGTCGTGGATGAGACAGCGTGCACCCGGTTGGAGGGGACGCTGCCTGACCCGGCCGCTTACCTGGGACCTGGCCAGACGGCCTATGCGGCGCTGACCAGAGGAGTGCACGTCCGTCCTGGCGACACGGTGTTCGTCTCCGCCGGTGGCAGCGCGATCGGTTCGATGGCCGGGCAGATCGCTCGGCTGCTGGGTGCCGACCGGGTGATCGGCAGTACCGGCTCGCCGGACAAGGCCGAACGGCTCATCAGTGAACTCGGATACGACGCGGCCGTGGTCCGCGGTACCGACGAACCCCTAGCCGCGCAGCTGGTCAAGGCCGCTCCCGGGGGCATCGATGTCTTCCTGGACAACGTCGGCGGCGACCAACTGCAGGCGGCCGTCACCGCGGCCAGAGATGGTGCACGATTCATCCTGGTCGGCGCTCTGTCGGGACAGCTGGCTCCCTGCGGTACCGGGCGGACCGCCCCAGTCGAGCTGGACTCCTTCCAGCTTCTGATGAAGAAGATCAGCATCCGGGGCTACAGCGCTGATGACGACCCCGAGGTGCGCTCGGAGTGGCTTCGGCGGTTCGGTGACTGGCTCCGATCCGGCGGCATCGCCTTCCCCTGCGTACGCATCACCGGCATCGACCGCGCACCAGAGGCGCTGCTGCAGGTCATCGAGGGGCGCCATCTGGGAACCGTCGTCGTGGAACTGTAGGTCCGGCCGCCCGCGCGACCCTCCCGATTGGCCGCGTCGTGGAGCCCCGCGGACGTCGCCGACGACGGGTAACAGTTCGTCTCCTGACCGACACCGGGCGTCGACCTCTACGCCCTTAAAACCTCGCCGAGCTGCTCTCGGCCCTACAGGGCAAGCCCTGCGCCAAGCTCGATGTGTAGGTGCTCGTTCCGCACCCAGCAGCTACCTGAGCCGGCCGACGCCGGCCAGGCAAGAGCTCGTCGGTGGCGCGGCGGTGAAGTCCGTTGGGTCCTCAGTGCTCGGCCGCCACTGCGGCAGCCACACCAGGCCCGGCTCGACCATTTCCAGGCCGGTGAAGAATCGCTCGATCTGGGCGTGGGTGCGGGGCCGGAACGGCGTCGTGGTCTTCTGCCGGTAGGTGTTCTGCACGAAGTTGAGGTCGTTGCGGTCGACCTCCTGGCCGTCGATCGAGACATGGGACACGGCCAGGTGACTGCCCGGCGCCAGCGCGGCGAGCAGCCGGCCGACGGCGGCGTCGGCCTCGGTGTCGTCGGGGACGAAGTGCAGCACCGCATTGAGCAGGAGCCCGATCGGGCGGCCGAAGTCGAGCAGGCCACGCACCTTGGGGTGGGCGAGGATCGACTCCGGGTCGCGCAGGTCGCCGAGGACCGCGGTCGTCCGGGCGTTGTTGTCGAGGATCTCCAGGCTCTCGGCCACGGCGACCGGGTCGATGTCGACGTAGACCACCCGGGCATCCGGGGTGACGCCGGCGGCAATCTCGTGGACGTTGCCCTCAGTGGGGATGCCGGAGCCGATGTCCAGGAACTGGGTCACCCCGACGCCGGCGAGGTATCGAACGGAGCGGCGCAGGAACGCCCGGTTGTTGCGGGCCAGCGCCGCGGTGAGCGGGAACCGGAGGGCCACCGCCTGGGCGGCCTCCCGGTCGGCCGGGAAGTTGTGGGTGCCGCCCAGGAAGTAGTCATAGATCCTGGCCGAGGTCGCGGGCTTCGCCGACCCGCCGTTCGCCACACCTGCCACCGACACCATCCTTGGGGGAGGCCGCCAATCGTACAGGTCTCATCCCACCGCGACGAGATGGCGGGTGTACGCGTCGGTGGTGAAGAAGTCCGGCAGTTCCTCGGCCAGCACGTGGCGTTCGAAGGCCGCCGCGGTCGCGATCCGTTCCCGTCGGCGGCAGGGCGCTCGCCGTCGCGACGCCGGTCGACCTGACTGGGCCACTTGCCCAGCGCGGCGTCAAACCCTGACGCTGTGCGTGCTCAGCATCTCCGCGATCACCTTCGCCCTCGGGCTGCTGTTGCCCCGCGGCGCCGAGGCCGTCGCCGCCCCGCACAGAAGTAACGCGCGCAGCCTCAGGTGGCAAGTTCGCCCGGCGGCCGACGACTTCGTCGCCACCGTCGGCGCGGCGCGGTGGTAGCGCCGACCCAGCCGCCGTGCGGCCAGAGCGGCCATGGCGCGCGGTTCGGAACGCGGCCGGTGTTCTGCCGCGACGGTCGCTACAGCACGTCGGTGATGTCACTGTTGCCGATCATGCTGCCCGCGGCCGGGTCGAAGTCGCCTTCGTATCCGATGTCGCCGCTGCCGTCGCTGATCAGACTCGTCGCGCCGGGGTCGAAATCACCGAGGCCGTAGGCGTCACTGTCGTTGCCGTCATATCCGTAGTCGCCGCTGCCTTCGTAGCCATAGCCGTACTCGTCCATGCGGTCCTCCGTTGTGGATCTCGCCCGGTGTCGATGAGTACAAGCCTATGCACGATCTGCCGGACCGAACGGGCTTCCTCGGGACCATCCCCGCGCGCGCGGGGAGCACGGCACAACGATGCGGCACTCAAAGCACAGCCACGGACCATCCCCGCGTGCGCGGGGAGCACTGTGATCGCGATGACGGCGGCTTTGCCGATGGGGGGAGCATCCCCGCGTGCGCGGGGAGCACATGTCGGTCTTCGTGTGGCTGTAGGAGATGTGGGGACCATCCCCGCGTGCACGGGGAGCACGCCGACTGCCGGTAGTGCGCCGCCCACGTGCTGGGACCATCCCCGCGTGCGCGGGGAGCACGTATCAGGCTGGCCTTCTGAGCGCGTAGCGGCCGGACCATCCCCGCGTGCGCGGGGAGCATCCATAGAAGGCGCTCGATATCTGGCCGCCGACCGGACCATCCCCGCGTGCGCGGGGAGCACTCAGAGAGCGCAATCGATCGAGTCCGGGAGACAGGACCATCCCCGCGTGCGCGGGGAGCACCTTTTGTACGGCTTTCGCGATCCATCGTACGGAGGACCATCCCCGCGTGCGCGGGGAGCACCCCCTCGTCCGTCTCAGACACGGGAACCCGGACGGACCATCCCCGCGTGCGCGGGGAGCACATGTCCCGCGTCCTGCCCGTGCCCGTGTCCGCCGGACCATCCCCGCGTGCGCGGGGAGCACGACGGGACCCGGCCGAGCACGTCGCGCTGGTACGGACCATCCCCGCGTGCGCGGGGAGCACCGCGCGCACGGCGCTAGGTCCCATCCCTTTCACGGACCATCCCCGCGTGCGCGGGGAGCACATCCACGCCAGCCGCGTCGCGGCTGACCACTACGGGACCATCCCCGCGTGCGCGGGGAGCACCCTGTCATCCAGCCAGGCCCCGAGCGCGTGGAGGGACCATCCCCGCGTGCGCGGGGAGCACAGCATCAGGTCGATCTCGTAGTCGCTCGCCGGGGGACCATCCCCGCGTGCGCGGGGAGCACGGGCCGCGCGACGCAAACGTGACGTTCGCCGAGGGACCATCCCCGCGTGCGCGGGGAGCACCTGAGCTGTGACGGCCGGGAGCGGGGTGTTCGCGGGACCATCCCCGCGTGCGCGGGGAGCACGACGTCTGCGTCCACCGGGCGGAGCCCTCGAGGGGACCATCCCCGCGTGCGCGGGGAGCACATCGACTGGCACCTGTCGGCGCTGGTCCGCCTGGGACCATCCCCGCGTGCGCGGGGAGCACCTGCACGAGATCGCCCGGCGCCGTGGTGTCCCCGGGACCATCCCCGCGTGCGCGGGGAGCACTCTCGGCCGCATCGCTCACACGTTCGTTATTGCGGACCATCCCCGCGTGCGCGGGGAGCACGGAACGATTTCCTTTGTGGTTTTCTTGTGAAGCGGACCATCCCCGCGTGCGCGGGGAGCACCAAGGAAGTCTTGCAGGACTTGTTGACTCCGCCGGACCATCCCCGCGTGCGCGGGGAGCACGGCCGCGTCCTGGCCCGCCTGGTCGTCCTGCACGGACCATCCCCGCGTGCGCGGGGAGCACAACGCGAACTATAAGGAAGTTCAATGCCGAGGAGGACCATCCCCGCGTGCGCGGGGAGCACCCTGCAAAGACAATGCGGGAACGCTTGAAGGACGGACCATCCCCGCGTGCGCGGGGAGCACGGCGGGCTCGGGCTTGGAGATAGCGCGTCGTGGGGACCATCCCCGCGTGCGCGGGGAGCACGTCAGCGTCAGCAGCCACCAGGCACCGGCCACCGGACCATCCCCGCGTGCGCGGGGAGCACGTTCAAACCACCCTCGATTGCGTCAACCCACGCGGACCATCCCCGCGTGCGCGGGGAGCACGTGTCCTGCGGGTGGTCGTACCGGTGGCCCAGGACCATCCCCGCGTGCGCGGGGAGCACTTGCCTGGCGGTCAGCGTCCGCGCGTAGGGGAGGGACCATCCCCGCGTGCGCGGGGAGCACGGTATCACGCAACATGTATTCGCAGGCGTCGCAGGACCATCCCCGCGTGCGCGGGGAGCACACACTTTCGATCTACTTGACTTCATTCTCACTGGGACCATCCCCGCGTGCGCGGGGAGCACCGTTGGTATCTCCGCCCGACTCAGCTATTGCGAGGACCATCCCCGCGTGCGCGGGGAGCACACACTATTCGGCTTACGCGTGTGGGTAACTACAGGACCATCCCCGCGTGCGCGGGGAGCACTCTGGCCAGCCGCAGTGGTCCTCCAGGCGTACGGACCATCCCCGCGTGCGCGGGGAGCACGCTGCTCGGGGTGGCGCTGATGGCTATCGGAGCGGACCATCCCCGCGTGCGCGGGGAGCACATCCATCGACCAGGTCCCTGATCGCGTTTGTCCGGACCATCCCCGCGTGCGCGGGGAGCACAAGGCGCTAGACGAACTGCTCTGGCACAAGAGCGGACCATCCCCGCGTGCGCGGGGAGCACGATACGGCGTCGACCATCCGGGTACGTGTGATGGGACCATCCCCGCGTGCGCGGGGAGCACCCTCCGCAGTTCTTCGGCCAATGTGCGTAACATGGACCATCCCCGCGTGCGCGGGGAGCACGGGACCAAATATGGTGAGGATAAGCTCTGCTCGGGACCATCCCCGCGTGCGCGGGGAGCACACTTGTTCACCTGGGGCAATGAAGATCCAGATCCCGTATTCTATTCACTTGCTTTCGGACGTGGGCGAGGCGGACGGCGCGCGGCGACCGAATCGGCGGCGGCGTGCTGCTTTGCTCCAGCCGGTTGGCATGGCCGCGTTGAAGACGGGTTCACTGGGGCGGCGCATCAGCGTTACTCCGTCCAGATCGATCGGCGTCCAGTGGTGATCGTGCACCTTGAAGGATAGCCGCTGCTCACCGTTGACCTGAAACACCATCAGCGCACGGCCTGGTCCGGCCATGTCGACCACCCGCGCCCACAACCGGCCCCGTACCCGTGCGTTGACATGCCCGACGTACACCCCGGCGGAGACTTCCAGCAGCCACTGGGTGAGGTGGCCACGTAGCCCGGGCGGGCAGGCGGTGAGGATGATGACCGTCATCAGAAGTCGATGTCCTCCCCGCCGGCATAGTTATGACCCGCGGGCACCTCGAAGCCGTTGTCGTCCCACAGGCCCAGTGAGTCCTCTTCCTCGATTTCACCAGTGGGCTGCGGTTGGAGCAACAGCGCTCGGATGTCCCGGACGCATCGGGTGAGAATGGCACCGTCGTGGACTCGGTCGCGGACTGCCCGGCGGGTGTCCGCGCTGATGTCGGTGGAGCCGCTGGCCACCACATCGAAGGCGACCGGAATGGTTATCTCGGCCTTGTAGAGGTCTGCGATGTCGTACACGAAGGCGCGTTCGTGTCCGGTGTGGACGAAGCCTAGCCCGGGGGCAGCGCCGATCGCGACGATGACGGCGTGGACGATGCCGTACAGACAGGCATGCGCGGCGGACAACGCCTGGTTGATGAGGTCGCCGGAGCCGAAGTCGTTCCGATCGTACTGGCGCTGGTCCCAGGCGATCCCGGTCCGGGCGGCGTGCTCACGGTAGGTACGGCGGACCCGGGAGCCTTCCTTGCCGCGGAGTTGCTGCATCGTGAGGTTGGCGGTGTCCTCGCCTGGGAAGCGCATCGCATACATGGTGCGGGCCACGGCGAGCCGGCGGCCGCGGTGGCTGACGGCCCCCGCTTGGGCGATGAGCAACCGGCTGGACGCGGCCAGCGACCGGCCGTGGGCGTAGTAGCGCACGCCCCGCTCGCCGACCCAGACGGCAGTGGCGCCGTGGTCGGCGAGCAGGGCGACGGCTTGGTGGGTGATGCTGGTGCCGGGTCCGAGCAGCAACACGCCGACGGAGGCGGCCGGGATGTGCACGACTCCCCGGTCATCGGTGGCGGTGAGCGCGTTGCTGTCTCGGTGGATGACGCTGCGTTCGAGGTAGAGGAAGCTGATCCGGTCCTCGGCACGAGTGAGATCGGCGAGTTCGGCTGGCGGCACTCCAGGGATTTGCATTGCCTGGCGAGGTCTCAGTGTGCTGGGGCGATGGTCAGCAGACCGCAGCCATACGCTTTGGCGTGCCCGATGCCGAGGGTCAACGCCTGGCGGAATGCGTCGGCGTCGGTGACGTCCAGTACGCCATCGTAGGTAGCCGTGGTGAGGGTGACCGTATGCATACCCCGTTTGAACGTCAGGGTCTGGCGGCGGTGCAGCATCAGGTTGGGCTGGCCGTCCTGCTGTGCCGCCACGGCGAAGCCGCACCGGGCGGACCGGTCGACCAGCCACTGCGTCTGTTCTGCGGCTTGCAGGCGGCCGAAGCGTTGCGTGTCTTTCGATTCGGAGGTCTTGCGGCCGCTGTGTGTCGGATTGGCGGTGAGCCGGAACGCCCACCGCTGGCCGGGGCGCAGCGACGCCAGCAGCCCGTCGTACGCGCGGGTCGTCCAGGCCTCGGCTGTGGCGGCACCGGCCTGGTCGACCAGGTGCGTGAGGTCGGGCCGTCCGGGGCTGACGAGGTACAGCTGGATGGACCCGCCCACCGTGGTGTCCAGCCGCCACAGGGTGCGGGCGCCGGGCCGGTCGTGGTCTTCGGGCGCGGCGAAGGCGGCCCGGACCGCGGCGTGCATCGCCTGTGGTGAGGCGAGGAGTTTCCGCGCCCCACGGCGAGCCGGGTCGATCGTGAACCGGGTGAGGAACATGCTCAGCCTCCCAGCAGGCTCAACGGGTCGTGCTCGGCGACACCAGCACGTTCGGCGAGTTCATTGACGATGTCGACATGTCCGCGATGCACCGCCCGCCAGGTGTGCTGGCGATGCGCCGGGTCGAAGCTGACCGGCTCGTCGTGCACGGTCTCGGTGGTCGGCTCGCCCGGCCGGGCATCCCGGATGATTTCCAGTCGCACGGAGCGGGAGGCCCGTCGTCGGTACCAGTCGGCGGCGATCCAGGGCCACGAATTCAGCGCGTCGTCCAGTGTGTCGTCGTGCACGCCGAGGCTGACCGGGCCGACCGGCGGGCAGGAGCGGCGCCCCAGGTAGAGCGGGAACCGTGGCCGCTGTAGCGCCTCGGCCAACCCGGTCAGCAGTTCCCGGTCGCCGCCGATAACGGCGAGGAACGCTGCGTCGGCCAGATAGAAGCGGTACGTCAGGGGAGCGCTGGCCTGCCCGTCCAGGGTTCGCGCGGTCTGGAAGTCACGCAGGATCTGACCGGGCTGATCCAGCCGCACCCCGAACTCCAGGCTGAGGAGCTCGGTCAGCGGCTCGGTACGGCGGATGCCCCTAGCTGCGGCGAGCAGCCCGATCACGCCGCTCTTGGTCGGCGCGACCTCGGTGCCCCGGCGGGCGAACCGGCTGGACGAGCCCCACGACTGCAGCGGTGCTGCCAGCCGCAGTACGAGGACGCTCATGCCGTCACCTCCGCTTCGCTGCGGCAGCGGCATGAGCTGAACCTGCGTTCCTGATGAGCGGCCACTCCGCTTCGCTCCGTACCGCTCATGCCGGCTGGCCGAGCGCAAGAGCGACCTGCTCGCCAACCCCGGTGACGAGCTCGCCGAACGTCACCGCCTTGCCGAGGTCAGCCAGCACCGCGGTCTGCTCGCCGACCTGGGTGACCCAGCTGCCGACCGGCCGCTCGCCGTATGCGTTCTCCACCGCGAGCACGTGGTCGGCCAGGGCAGCGGAGGCGAGCTTGACCCGGCCGGCGGACTCCGTCTCCTGAATCGCGGTTTCGAACGCGCCGACCATGTTGATCGGCTGCGTGTCGCGGACCCGTACCACGACCGCGTCGGGCAGGGTCCGGTGGGCGAACGTGTTCTGCTTGCCGGTCGGCACGCTGCGTGCGAAGGCGACCAGGAACGCCTCCACGGCTGCTCGGGTGGCGGCCGCGTCGCCGAGGGTTTCGTGGAGCGCGTGCACGTTGACGGTGGCGTATCGGTACAGGGTGGAGGAGTTGAACTCGATGGTGCCGATCATGCCCGCGCCGGTCTCGGCGGCGTCTTTCTTACGATCGTCGACGGCGGTGAAGTAGTCGAACTCGTTATCGACCGCGTGCACGCTGATGGCGTGTGCGACCTGGCAGGCGGCGTCCACATTGATGTCGGCCATGTCGGCCACCATGCGGCCGAACATGGCGATGTCCACCGAGTGCTCGGTGTTCACCAGTTCCTTGAACCGCTTCTTGTCCAGGGCCGCTCCGGCGCGCTTCGACTCCAGCGCGGCGGCCGCGATGTTGTCAAGTTGACGGTGGCTGAGGAACAGCAGGTAGCCGGACTCGACGTCCTTCGCCTCGCCCTTCTTCTTCTCGGCCTTGGCCAGACCCGACGCGGCGAACACCTCGGCGGCCAGCGCGGACGCGTCCTCGCCGCTCAGAATCGGGTCCAGCGTCCTGATCCGGACGGCGAGCGACTCTCCCACCCGCTTGGTCCGCTCGCCGAGGACGGACCTGTCCAGCAGGTCGGCGAAGGCCAGCCGGACCGCGCGCTTCCATGCTTGGCTGGACACCCGGGCGCGGCGCACGCCGCCGTAGACGGCGGTCTTCGGCGAGCCGGTGTCGTCCCGGTTGAGGTTGCTCGGCGGCACGGTCTGCAGCACGTACACATCGATGATGGTGCGGTTCATGCGGCGTTCTCCTCTTGGGTCTGGGCGGTGGACTCGTCGACGCGGTTGCGGAAGAACTCCCGGCCCCACGCGGCTTGTACGTCGGCGCGTCTCGTGGGCTGGCGCAGCCGCCGAAGGTCGTCGGCGAGCAGGCCGTAATCGAGGGGGACCTGGTGCTCGCGCAGCATGGTGACGAGGCTGCGCAGGTGATATATGCCTTCGGTATAGGTGCTGGCGGTGCCGAGCGCGGCGAAGCGACGGCGCACACCGTCGGGCCCGTCGGAGGCGTGCACCAGGCGAGCCAGGGCCCGGCCCAGACCGTGTCCGTCGACGTGCATCGCTTCCCGGCGGGACTGCTGGTGCAGCGCGTAGAGGGTGACCGCGTCGTGCACCGCGTATTCGGCGTCGTCGGCCTTGTCGGCCGGCCGGCGATCCAGCAGACCGTCCGGGACCCACAGGTAGGTCTCCAGGGTGTAGTCGAAGCCGGGGGCACGGCCGATGCCGCGACGCAGCCGGGCCAGCGCGCTCACCGCCTCCGGCCGGGGCGGTTCACGCAGCACCTGCGCTTGCAAGGAGCCGACGGTCCGGGCGACATGATCGCCCAGCTTGCCCCTGCGGCGTCCGGGTGCCTTGCGTGCCTGATCCGTTGAGACCGCGGTCATTGTGGTACCTCCTGGGTCTGTTCCGTGTGGTCGAAGGCCAGCGGTAGCGCCTTTGCCAGCCCGGTCCGGAACCACGCCTCGGCCTGGTAGCTGGAGTAATGGACCTGCTTGCCGTTCTTGTCGTCGATCAGTCGGCCAACCCAGGCTTTCGGCCCGGCGGCCTCGACCAATTCCTCGCCGAGCTGCCTGACGGCCCGCCACACCGTGCGCTGCCATGCCGCCCGCTCGGCGGCCGGGTCGCTGTCCGGGCCCAGGTCGGCCAGCCAGTCC
Organism: Dactylosporangium sp. NPDC051484; assembly: GCF_040689395.1. Classification (NCBI taxonomy): domain Bacteria; kingdom Bacillati; phylum Actinomycetota; class Actinomycetes; order Micromonosporales; family Micromonosporaceae; genus Dactylosporangium; species Dactylosporangium sp. NPDC051484. The sequence goes on from NZ_JBFAZX010000014.1 coordinate 147,893, forward strand.
CGAAACTCGCGGTCCAGCTCGGAGTACCCCCGTTCGGCCGCCCGCTCCGCCGCGCCGCCCGGGTCGCCGCCTGCGGCGCGGACGAGGTTGGTGGCGAGCCGGCCCAGGACCCCGACCGCGGCCTCCGCGTCGGCGGCAGCATCCACGGCGGCGGTACGTAGGGGAGACCCCTCGACCAACACCAGCACGTTCATCGTCAGCGCATCGCCGAACACCTCGTCGACGACCGCTTGCTGGGTACCGTAGGTGACGCTGGTGGCGCGTGGACGCACCTGAAAGTTCTGCCCAACGGCCTGGCTGACCGTCACCCGGGCCAGCCACTGCAGCATGAGGGGCGAGAGCCGCTGCGCCGGTTCGTTGCCGGACGGCGGTGGCGGCAGCAGCGTCTGCAGGCCGCGCCACAGGGCACGCGTGTGGTCGTGCGGCCGGGGGAGGTACACCGGAGTCCGCTTCTGCTCCTTCTCTCTCGGCCCGCTGCGGCCCCAGACGCTCATCGGTTCCAGCAGGTGCCGGTCCTGCCAGTCGAGCTGGTCGCCGTAGGCGATCATGGCGCCGGTGATGCCGCCGCGGTCGCCGAAGAGCCGGATCCGCCGGGACTGCCAGGTGTAGAGGCTCAGCAGGCCGTACGGCCCGCGGGTGGCGTTCGGCTCCTCGACGGCGCTCTGCGGTTCCCGTTCCCAGGCCGGCAGGTCCCGTTCGTCGGCGCGCTGCCAGCCGGGCGCGACAGGTATCAGATTGAGCAGGAGCGTCTCCAGCAGGTCGGCGCCCTCCAGGTAGACGCCGCCAAGTGCGCCGACCGAAGCAACGCCTTGGGGGTATCCCTTGCCTCCCTTGACCCGGGGATCACCGACCGCACCGGTCTTGATGCCGGAGGGATCAAAGGCCTGGCAGTGTACGAGCCAGCGGGCCGCCTCGGCGGGCGAAATCGACTCCATGCCGTGCCCGGCGCGGGCGGTCAGGAACGGCATGCCGTTGGGCACGTCGGCGATCAGCCGCTCCAACCCGTAGGTGTTGTCCTTGTCCGCGCGCAGGTCGGCGACCTGGTAGAACGGTTGCTGCGGGTGAAGTAGGTCGAACCGGTCGCAAAACGCGCCGAGGTAGTCGGCGATGTCGGGCAGGGGAAGCCGGCGATCCCGCCACAGCGCCCGCCAGGCGGCCTCACCGGCTGGCCCGCCGCTGGCGCGGTGCAGGACCGCCAGCGCCAGCCGCAGGATCGCGAACGTCTGCGTGGGCAGCTCGCACGCGATCATGCGCAGCTCGCCGGCCTGCTCGAACAGTTCCACCAGCGAGACGTCACGCCGCTGTCCCGCGGCGTCCAGCACCGGAATCCACGCCTCATCCACGAGCGAGAACCCCTGGCCCTCCAGGCGACTGGTCAAGTTATCCACCCTTCCCACGGAATCATCTAACCAGGCATAGTGCGTCGTTGCCTATACTGTCTAACGCGTCTTGCGTCGTGTCGTCCCTCCGGTATAACGTCTCGCCGTCGCCCCCTGGGGCGCTGCTGCAGGTCCCTCCAACCGAGGGGTGGTCCGCAGGCATAGTGGGTCGCAGCACTGTTCCCCGCGCTATGCGGGGCTTTCTACTCAATCCGGGAAACACGAAGACCCTCATGGAGGTCGTAGTGAACGAAGAAGGCAGCCACGCGCGCCTGACCTTGACCGTCAACGTCAAGTACGAGTTCGCCGGCCAGCCACGGGCTGGCCTGCCAGGCGCGCAGGTCAATGCGACGCTCCAGGTCCGCGATGACGTCGTCGACAACCTCGGGGGCGGACATCATCCGGGGCAGCGGCAGGGTGCACCGGGCGATCCGGCGGGACAATGGCCAGGAGGGGACGCTGTCGGTGGGCACGGGTACCCCACCCCCGTCGATCCATGGCGGTACAACTAGTCCCTCCGGGGTTCGGACGAGGAGCAGGACCTCCAGTGACTCGCCGTCGGTGTCGCGGACGTGGCCCTGCGCCGTGCGTTCGTCCGTGTCGCCGACGCCGCCGGAGAGCCACCCGATCAGCGATGTCCCGCGCTCGCCCAGAGCGGCCAGCCGGAACCCGTCCGCCTTCTGTTCCTTGTCGGCCTGCTCGTCCTGCCGTCGTGCCTCGGCCTCGTCCATCGCCGGGTGCCAGGACGGCGGGCCGACCGGCGCGTCGCCGTAGGCGGCCTGGGTGAGCGGCGCGATGTCGGCCGGCAGGCACAGCGGCTCACCGTCCAGGTGTGGCAGTAGTACCGCGGCGCTTCGCAGCAGTGTGGACGTCTGGTAGACGCGGCGCGAGCCCGGCACGGGCTGCGGCGGCTCCTCGTTCCACTCGGCCCCGGTGAGCCAGCAGGCCGCCGTGGCGAGCGGGGCTGGGCGGTCGGCGCGGGGATGCCGGTGCAGCCGGCCGATGCGCTGCAGGACCAGGTCTACCGGGGCAAGGTCGGTGACGAGCAGGTCGAAGTCGATGTCGAGCGACTGCTCGGCCACCTGGCTGGCCACGACGACGTGCCGGTGCGGGCGTTCGGCGCTGCCGGGCGGCCCGAACGTTTCCCGCAGCCAGCGGTCTTTCGCGGCCCGGTCGACGGCCATGAACCGGGAGTGCGCTACCGACACCGCAATGCCGGGACCGAGCGCGGCGCGCAGGGCCGCGGCCGTTTCCTGTACCCGCGCCACGGTGTTGCGTACCACCAGCGCGCAGCCCCCGTCGGACAGCTGTTCGCGGAGCAGGTCGGCCAGCGTCGGTAAGTCGTCGTCGAGACGTCGTAGCCGCACGTCGACGCCGCGGCCCGAGTCGGCGCAGCTGGTCGCGGTGGCGCCGCGTTGTTCGCCGGATACGGTCACCAGCGGGTACCGCAGGTCGCTGCGCAGGGCGGCGTAGGGGTCGGTCCGCGGTTTGCCCCGGTCGCGCCAGGTGAGCGGGGGCGGCGGGCCGAGCCGGCCGCGGTCGTACGCCTCCATGAGTTTGGCGCGGCGGTGCGCGGGCAGCGTCGCGGAGAGCACCACCACGGGCACGCCGTATCCGCCGAGCCATTCGAGGGCCCGGTCCAGGAAGCTGCTCATGAACACGTCGTAGGCGTGGGCCTCGTCGATGACCACCACCTTGCCGGCGAGGCCAAGGTGGCGCAGCGCGAGGTGCTTGCCGCGCAGCGCGGCGAACAGCAGCTGGTCGATGGTGCCCACCACGAAGCTTGACAGCAGGGTGCGCTTACGGCCGGCCAGCCAGTCGTGGACGCCGATGTCGACGCCGCCGGCGTCCTGGGCGATGCCACTGGGCAGCGAGGTGAACCGGAGCTTGTCGTATTCGGGATTGAGCGCCGCCTTGCCGTGCGCGAGCCGCACGTCACGGTCGCCGCGGCTGACCTGAGCGTCGGGCAGTCGGCGTAGCCAGGACAGCATCCGGCCGAACATGGCGTCGCTGGTGGCCCGGGTGGGCAGCGCGAGGTAGCAGCCGGACGCGTTGGTACGCCTGGCGAGGATCTCCACCGCGGCCAGCGCGGCCTCGGTCTTGCCCTCACCCATGGCGGCCTCGACAATCATCATGCCCGACGCCGGCATGGTCTCGGCCAGCCCGGCGACGGTGCGCTGGACCGGGCGCGGCGTCGCGCCGGCCGGCAAGTCGAACCGCGCGGCAAACAGGTCGTCCACATCGGACGGTGGGCTGGCCGGCAGCCAGGGCATCGGCAGGTTCAGCCGTTCCCAGCCGGAGCGCAGCCGGTTGGCGTCGGCAGTGTCCAAGATGTACGGAAAGAACTCCTCGGCGCTGGCGATCCAGTCGGCGACGATGACCAGGCCGGTGAGAGCCGCCTGGACCGGCTGCGACAGCGGCGCGTCCCGCCATTCGGCGAGTCGGTCGCCGACTGCGGACCGCTCGGTCATCCAGGTGAGCAGCTCCCGCTGCACCTGCTCCCAAGCGGCGTCGCCGAGCAGGTGCCGCCGCGCCATCACACCCTTCAGCTGCTCGTCGGTGGGCGGCACGCCGTGGTGCCCACCGACCACGACGGCGTACGGATCCGGGTCCTCCCAGCCCTGCTGCCGCAGCCAGTCGGCGAGCACGAAATGGCCCGCGGTGGCGTGCGGTGCGAGGCGGCGGTCGGCCTTGATCTGCCTGGAGTCGTACCCGAGGCCGCGGTCTCGCATCCGCTCGGCGAGCAACGGGGCCTGGATGGCGAACGCGGGGGTAGCCTTGCCGATGTCGTGCACCCCGGCCAGCCAGACTGCGAGCGCACGGCCGTCGGCGTCGCCACCGGGCAGCTCCTCGGCGACTCGCCGGCGCGTCGCCGGGCTGAGCCAGTCGTCCCAGAGTCGTCCGGCCACGTCGGCGGCGTCGGCCAGGTGCCGCCACAGCGGCAGCCAGCCCACCGGCGACGTGCCCGTGCGGTCGGTCTTGCCCCAGACGGATCGTGCCGCCTCGCCCAGCTGCGGCCCGGCCCCCAGCGTCGCGGTGCTCATTGCGCCACCGCCGGCAGGAGCGTGCTGGGCGAGCCGCTGTGCGACAGATACAGGACGTCGCGGGCCCGGGTCAGTGCGACGAACAACAGGCAGCGCTCGCGTTGGAGGTCCTGTCGGTGACCGTGTGGGTCCTCAGCCGCCGAGGTGACCGCGTTCGGTGCGGGCATGATCGCGGCGTCCAGGCCGACCACGGCCAAGCACTGGAACTCCAGACCCTTCATCCGGTGCATGGTGGACACCCGTACCCCGCTGACGCCGCGCCGGTCGTCCGCCACGTCGATGTGGGCCTCGCTCAATACCCGGCCGATGGTCTTGACCAGGTTTCCGGTGCGGGCGGCGACGCCGATCGCGTGCGGCTCGACGCCTTGGTCGAGCCAGGTGCCGACGCGCTCGATCAGCGCGTCGAGCTCCACGTCCCGGTCGGCGTGCGCGGTCACCTCGGGGGCGCCGCCGTGGGTGACTGAACGGTACCCGCGGAGGGTGTCGTCCTGATCGTCGAGACCGAGGACCGCGTCGCCACTGAGAACCCGCACCGACAGGTCCAGGATCTCGTGGGTGGTCCGATAGTTGACGGTCAGCCGGCGGGTCCTGCCTCGCACGTGGATGCCCAGCTGGGCCAGCGACACGTGGTTGTCGTAGATGCGCTGGTACGGATCGGCCAGCAGGAACAGGTCGTTGGGTTCTGGGGCGACCAGCGCCCGCAACAATCGCCACTGAGCCGGGTGCAGGTCCTGCCCCTCGTCCACCACCACGTGCCGGTACGGCGGGGCCGAGCGCAGCGCGATCTCGGCCGCCTCGTCGGCGAGCTGGGTGTGGGTGCGCAAACCTTTCTTGGTCAGCTGGCCGGCGACGCCCTGCATCGCAGCCCACACCTGGTCGCGCTGCGTCGCCCGCAGTCCCTCACCGCGGCCGCCACGCCGAGCGTCCCGGTAGGCCTCCATGCTGGCCAATTGCTGGGCCAGCACGACCTGCTCCCATTCCCGCCGGAGGAAGGCGCCGCTGAACCTGGTCACCTGGCCGGCCCGGTTGTGGTACGTCGGCCCGGCCGCGGCGGCCGCGTCCCAGAGGGGATCGAGGACGTCGTCGTCGGCGATCGTGACCCTCCGGACGCGGGCCACGATCTCGTACGCCAGCTTGTCGATGCTCACGACGTCGATGCGGGAGCGCACCGCCGGGTCGTCGGTGAGCCGGTACAGCTGCTTGCCGAGCGCCTCCGCCAGCGCGCGGGTGAACGTGGTGAGCAGCACCTTCGAACCGTCGTCAGGCAGCCTGCCGGCGAGGAAGACCGCGCGGTGCAGGCCGGTGACGGTCTTGCCAGTGCCCGCGCTGCCGGTGACCAGCGCCGGCCCGCTGTAGACCTCACGGTAGGCGACATCGCGCTGGGTCGGGTGCAGAAAAGTCCGCCAGAGGTCGAACGGGCGGGCCAGGATGGCGGCCAGCTCCACCGGACCGGAGACGAACGCGATCCGGTCCGGCGTGCGGCGGGCGGCCGCTTCCAGATCGCCGGTGTCGACCTTGCCAGGGTCCTCGCCGGCGAGGATCAGCCCGATCACCTCCTGCATGACCTCGTCCGGGGACATTCCGGCAGCCAGCCCGGTCAGGGCGTTGCGCTGCGCCTCGGGCAGCAGCCGGCACAGGCTCTCCAGCTGCTCGTCGGAGTTGATCCGCGGCAGCAACGGGAACAGCCCGGGGTCGACGCCCAGCCGGCGCAGGTCGGCGTTGGACACATGGTCGAGCAGCCCCTCGGTGGGCGGTGCCTCCGGCAGCGTGCGTGCGAACTCCTCGATGCCCACCTGGTCGCGGACCTCCAGGACACCCAGCGCCTGGTTGACCGAGAAGATCCGGCTCACCGCGTAGGCATTCGCGTCGTCGTGCGGCAGCACGTCTTGCAGAAGGTACTTCGCGCCGCCGAGCGCCAGCACGATGCCGCGCCAGAAGTCCGTGATCCGGATGGTGCGGACGTTCGGGTCGCGCGCGCCGGTCAGCTTTTCCAGGTGCAGGCCGGCCTGGGTGTGCTCGGCGAACTTGCCGATCGCCGCGTCAACCGCCCGTTGCACGGGCCGGGGCAGTTTGGCGTAGCGGCGCAGAAACTCCCGATCGATGCCCAGCTCGGCCACGCTGTCGCCTCCTCGCGAACCCGTCCAGCTGTTCGATGTCAGCCTATTGTGAACACTGGCTACAAGCAAGTTAGCAAAATATATAGTTCACGAATGACTGATGGCTGATCCACCGAACGGCTCACGGACTCCGGCTGTGGTCGATGGCGCCGGTAAGCTCACGGACGTGATGGCGGACGCACGCCTCAAGGGCCGATACGTTGTGGATCGTCTCCCACTGGCCCACAGTGGCATGGGTGAAGTCTGGCGGGCCTGGGACGCGCTGCTGGAGCGACCCGTGATCGTCAAGTCGCTGGCCGCGACGAACTCGGACCTCGCACGGCGATTCCGACGCGAGGCGCTGCTGACCGCACGGCTCGACCACCCCGGCGTACCCGCCATCTTCGACCTCGGCGAAGACCACGGGCGCCTCTATCTCGTCCTGCAGCGGATCGAGGGGATCACCTTGGCGGACCTGACCGCCGAGCAGGACCCGCTGCCGATCGCCTGGGTGGCTGCCATCGGAGCGCAGATCAGCAGCGTGCTCATCGCCGCCCACGGCATCGGTCTGGTACATCGGGACCTCAAGCCGAGCAACGTCATGCTGGAGCCGAGCGGCGCCGTGAAAGTCCTCGACTTCGGCGTGGCCGTGATACACGACGACGACCGCTACTCCCGGATCACCCGGACCGGCGAGAGCCCGGGCACCGTCGGGTACATGGCACCCGAGCAGATCCTGGGGGAGCCCACCGATCACCGCGCCGACCTGTACGGGCTGGGCGGCACACTGTCCCACCTGCTGACCGGCCAGGCACCGTTCGATGGCGCCAGCACCGGGACCACGCTGCGACACCAACTCGGCGACCCGCCACCACGCCCTTCGCAGCTGCGCCCCGATACGCCAGAAGCACTCGACGATCTGGTGCACGCACTGCTGGCCGAACGGCCGGAAGACCGGCCGGCCAGCGCCGTCGAGGTATACGACGCGCTGGCCCCGCTCGTCGACCAGTTGCCGCCGATTCCCGGGGTGGTCAGCGACGGCGTCGACGCCGTGCGGCGCTACGCCGCCGTCGTCGGACGGCAGCCCGCGCTCCGCACCGTCGCAGCGCCATCCCCAGCTCGGCGCCCCGACCTCGACCCCGACGCCGCCGTCGCGGAAGCCGAAGCGCTGTTCGCCGCCGGCAAGTTCCGAGCCGCCGCCCGCTGCTGGCGGCAACTCGCCGAGCGGCACGCCCAGCGGCACGGTCGCGACCACCCGCTGGTGTTCGACTGCCGGCTGCGCGCCGCCCGCGCACACCTGGCCCTCGGCGAACACGACCGGGCGACGCGCCAGCTCGAGACCCTCCTGCAGGAGCGGATCCAGGTGCAAGGCCCCGACCATCCGGCGACCCTGGAACTGCGGCAGGAGATCGCTGAGCTGCGCGCCACTACCCGACGCGCACCGACCGTGGATCGCTGAACCAGCGCGGTAGCAGTACCGCCTTCTGCTCCGGAAACCCCGTGCCCCCGTAGTGGAACACCCGCGCACAGGTCTGCCCACGGATTTCGGTGGCCAGAGCACGGCGCGCCAGCGGCGAGTACATCGCGCTGTGCTTCAGCCAGGCCGCCTCCTCGCCGTGCGGATCGAAGCCACGACCGCTGGCCGCGTGACCGAAGGCATCGTGAACTGCGCGGAACATGTCGTTCTCAACATCACTCAGGTATGGATGTGGATTGCCGGTGGCCGCGCTGGCATACACCTTGAGCCGCCGCCGGCGGACGTCCTCAACCATCGCCTCGGCATCCGGATACGGATCCTCGTCGACGATCCAGACCGCCACGCCCAGCCCACCGAAATCGACCCGGCCCACTAGGAAGTGGTACTGCTGCACGGTCTGTGCGCAGAGTGCGGCGTAGGCGGCGAAGGCCCGTTCGTCCCGGCGCGGCGCCGTCATGTATGCGTCCGCGATGGCCCGGCCCAGCGCCGGATCGAAACATACCCGCGGATACTCCGTTGCGTGACGGCGCCGTCTACCGAATCGGCGTGCGCCGTCGACCAGATATGCGACCGGCTCGAAGCGCGATGTTGCCGTGGCTGACAGGGTGGATACGAGCAAGGGTGTTCATGGTCCTCCTTCAGTCGTGAGGGTGGGAGACGTCCGGTCGGCCGGACAACGCGTCGGGGGCCGGGTGCCCGATCGGCGCCGTCCGCTGCTCGTGACGCAGCAACTCACCGAGGACACGGATCTCGGAGACCCGACGATCCTGGTGAATCTTGGCGAACTTTCCGATGGTGGTGCTGCGCCCACGCCGCGCCATGATCTCTCCCGTCTGTGAACCGTCTCGGTGCATCATGACACTTGTGAACTATGGCAACAAGGAGATGCTAGGTGATAGCGTTCACGTGTGACAAGCGAGCAGTACACCGCCATTGGCGACGCCACCCTCACCGCCAGCGGTATCGCACGCCTGGCCAACGTCGGCCGGGCGGCTGTGAGTAACTGGCGCCGCCGCTACGCGGACTTTCCTGCCCCTGTCGGTGGCACGCCGAACAGCCCCAGCTTCAACGCACGCGAGGTGGAGCAGTGGCTGCGCCGTCAGGGAAAACTTCATCAGGCCGGCACCGAGCAGTGGGCCTGGCGGTATCTCGAGAGCTACCAGCCCGCGGCGCAGATCGGTGACGCCCTGGGCGTCGCGGGCGCCTACCTGCTGGCCCGATCCGCCCAGCCCACCCTTGGCACCGACCTGCTCACCCCGAAACAACTCGTCAACCGGCTGCGCGCGGTCGACCGCGGCCTCGCTACGCTGGTCAGCGGCGTACTTCCGGAGCGATGGGGACCACAACTGACCACCGTGTTGCGCACGGTCGACCAATTGGGGCTGGAGCAGGACCCGGAGACCGCCTTCGAATACCTGCACAGCCAGTACACGACATCGGCCCAGTCGATGTCCGGCCTGGCCAGCACCCCTGACACGGTCGTCGAGGTGATGCTGACCATCGCCGGCCACGGTGCACGCACCCTGGACTTCACCTGCGGCACCGGATCGATCCTGCGGATGGCCGCCGACCAGGCGCTGCGCACCGGAACCGCGATCCACTGCTTCGCCCAGGAGATCAAGCCGCAGTATGCGCTGATCGCCCTGCTGCGCCTGTGGTTCGTCCATCGGCGCGCACAGCGAGCCGGAGCCCCGACGGCACCGCCCGTGCTGCACGTCGGTGACAGCCTGCTCGCCGATGCCTTCGCCGACCTGCGGGCCGAAGCCGTGGTGGCGAACTTCCCGTTCGGCATCCACGACTGGGGCCACGACCAGCTCGCGTACGACCCCCGCTGGGTATACGGCATGCCCCCACGCACCGAACCGGAGCTGGCGTGGGTACAGCATGCCCTGGCCCACCTCTCTCCAGGCGGCACCGCCGTCGTTCTGATGCCTCCAGCCGCAGCGCTGCGCCCAGCCGGCCGGCGCATCCGGGCCGAACTCGTCCGCCGCGGCGCGCTGCGTGCCGTCGTCGCGTTGCCCGCCGGCCTCATGCCACCGGCCGGTATCGGCCTGCACATCTGGACGCTCATCCAGCCCGACGAACACCAACCGCCCGCCGATCGACTCCTGTTCATCAACGCCGCCGCCAGCAGTCAACCGCTCACCGAACTGGTCGAGGCGGCGTGGCGCGACTACCGGTCCGGCAGCCACACCGATATACCGGGTATCCAGCGCACCGTCCCCAGCATCGAAGTCCTCGACGACCAGGTGGACCTGACCCCCCAGCGCTACCTGCCGTCACCCGGCGAGTTCGTCACCGACCCGACCCGCACGATGGCCAGCATCAGCGACCTCGGCCGGCTGCTCACCGAACTCCGGCACGGACTACCCGACGTACGGCTGGCAAAGGCGACGGCCCTGGGGAGCGCGCCACAGGCCAGCCTCGTCGACCTGGTCCGCTCGGGCAGCATGTCGATACTGCGCACAACCACCCGTACCGAATCCACCGGCAGCACCGCCGACAACACAGTGCTGACATCCGCCGACATCCTCTCCGGCGGACCGCCGACCGGCACCGCCGCCCGCACCGCGGAAGACGACAACACACCGCGGGTACACCCTGGCGACCTCCTAATCCCCATCGCCGGCCGCGAGATCGTCGTCCGAGTGGCAACCCGTGAACAGGTCGGCGCCCAACTGGGACCGGGCGTGCAGTTACTACGGGTCGATCCAACTCGATTCGATCCATGGTTCGTCGCCGGCGTCCTCTCACGCACCGACAACCTCCGCGTCGCCGGGCGAGCATCCAGCACCGGCAGCGGCACCCAACGAATCGACCTCAAGCGCCTCACCATTCCAGTGCTTAAATTGCAGGACCAGCGGGCGTATGGGGAGGCATTCCGCCAACTGGCCGAGTTCCGCGCGGGGCTTGAACTGGCCGCAGCGGCAGGAACAACACTCGCCCGCGAAATCAGCGAGGGCCTCACCTCGGGCACGCTCCTAGTCCGCGTCGACCGGGACGCTTGACGCCACGCACTCGAGAACAACGATGTACCAGGTTCGCGTGTCGCGTTTTTTACTTAGGACGATTGCTGTCATCGATATGCGCGAACCGCGGACGACGGCGGGTTGAGCCCGGCCGGGTGGGCAAAACGCGAGTTGATACGCCGGCAGGCGGCGGTGCTGTTCGTGCCGGGATTGTCTTTGACGTAGCGGCGCGGCTGAAGGTCTCGACCAAGTCGGCGCGCGTGGTGGCACGCATGGCGGGCCGGCGGCGCGACTGCGTTGATGTCGAGGGCGCCGGCCGGCAAGGCGGGACACGCTGAGATCCGCCAAGGTCGCACCTGGCCCCTGCGGGGAAACGTGCCCGTGGTCAAGTTGACCGGCAAGGGATTCGGCCGGATCTCCATCGCCGGCCCTGGTGGCGTACAAGCCAGGCGTCCGTAGTCGGTCGATCCGCCGATGAGGAACTACCGCGGCCCTAAAGGCACACCGAAAGGTTCCGCGGGCGCGACGTCGCTGCCTGCCTTGCGGGCGTGTGGGCATGCCTTATCCGGTGATTGATTGGGCTGGGTCTGGCTGGTGGAGGGTGGGATCGTTTCCAGTCTTGTGGCGGGCGTCGATGCCCTGTTGCCGGTCGTGGCTGGCGCGCTGACCTGGGTGTGGCGGTGGTGTCACGTCATCCTGCTTGCTGCGGAGGGTTGGATGTGGTGATGTGAGTGTGTGCTGCGCCTGGACTGCTGCTGGCGGAGGAATCGGGGTATGGCGATTTGGTGGTACGGTGCTCACCGTCACGGGCGGGACACGTCATCCGGCGACGCGGGACTGGTGTGCAATGTGCGTGACGGGGCGGCGAGTGATGTGTTCGTTGTTTGCTCCGCTGGGGGTGGCTGAACCAAAGTGAACGAAATCCGGACTGTTGATCTATAGACCTCCAGGTCAACAAGTGTGCTCCCCGCGCACGCGGGGATGGTCCCAGGTTGACCGTCACCGCAGCCGCAGCCTGACCGTGCTCCCCGCGCACGCGGGGATGGTCCGGACGAGGATGCGGCGAAGCTTGGCACGCGACCGTGCTCCCCGCGCACGCGGGGATGGTCCCCGTTTGAGCCGCGCGATCTCGCCCGGAGTGGCGGTGCTCCCCGCGCACGCGGGGATGGTCCCCATTGTGGCCCGCACCGCATTCAGCTCACGCTCGTGCTCCCCGCGCACGCGGGGATGGTCCGGCCCGACCACCGCAGCAGCCGAGCCCCCCTCTGTGCTCCCCGCGCACGCGGGGATGGTCCTCACCGGTCATCCGACAGGACCTCATGCCGACGGTGCTCCCCGCGCACGCGGGGATGGTCCGTTCGCCGCCTGGGCGCACGCCATCGGCCCGGAGTGCTCCCCGCGCACGCGGGGATGGTCCGTTTCACGATCACGTAACCAGACATGTTGATCAGTGTCAACGGTCATCTGATGCCCCGGATGGGCGGACAGTGGGCCGCCGGGTCCGCGGACACGGTTTCTCCGGGTCCGCGGACACATGTCTTCCGGT
>NZ_JBFAZX010000015.1:0-151125 GCF_040689395.1 Dactylosporangium sp. NPDC051484
GCGGGCATCACCGCAGCGGGGTGCGGCCGGTATCGGCGGGCGAGGTGGCCACGGCCGCGGCTCGGGCCGGGCTGCACGTGTCCGGGGTGTTCACGCTCCCCGGTCACGGATACGGATGTCACGGTGTCAGGGGCGCCCGCTCGGCGTTAGCCGCCACGCAGGGCGGGTAGGCGCAACCGATCAGGCCGTTCCGATTCCGCCCAGGATCTCCGCAAGGAAGCGTCATGACCACGATCGCCACCTCGCCTCGCGCGAGTCTGGACACCGTCGCGCAGGTCGCTGCCCAGTTGCGGGTCGACGCGATCCGCTCGTCCACCAGCGCCGGATCCGGCCACCCCACCTCCAGCATGTCCGCCGCCGACCTGCTCGCCGTGCTCGTCGCCCGGCACCTGCGCTACGACTGGGACAAGCCGGCCGCCGACGCCAACGACCACCTGATCCTCTCCAAAGGGCACGCCTCACCCCTGCTCTACGCGGTGTACAAGGCCGTCGGCGTGGTCACCGACGAGGAGCTGATCCACGGCTACCGGCGCTTCGGGCAGCGCCTGCAAGGCCACCCCACCCCCGCGCTGCCCTGGGTCGACGTGGCCACCGGCTCACTCGGTCAGGGCCTGCCCGACGGGGTCGGTGTCGCGCTGGCCGGCAAGTACCTCGACAAGCTGCCGTACCGGATCTGGGTCCTGTGCGGTGACAGCGAACTCGCCGAAGGTTCCATCTGGGAAGCTCTCGACAAGGCCTCCTACTACCGGCTGTCCAACCTCACCGCCATCGTCGACGTCAACCGGCTCGGCCAGCGCGGCGAAACCGCACTCGGCTGGAACCTCGGCGCCTACGCGGCCCGCGCCGAGGCCTTCGGCGCCCGCGTGCTGAGCATCGACGGGCACGACCTGGCCGCCATCGACCAGGCGCTCACCACCGCGACCGAGACCGACGCCGATGGCCGGCCCACCGTGATCCTCGCCAAGACGGTCAAGGGCAAGGGATTCTGCGAGGTCGAGGACAGGCCCGGCTGGCACGGCAAGCCCTTCCCCGCCGACATGGCCGAACGCGCCATCACCGAACTCGGCGGCCCGCGGCGCCTCACCGTCCGCGGCCCGCTGCCCGAGACCGGCGAGGACGCGGGCCGGTCGCCCACCACCGCGCCCACTTCGCCGGCCACCGCGGCCCGCTACGAGCTCGGCGCGAAGGTCGCCACCCGCAAGGCATACGGCGACGCCCTGGTCGCGCTCGGCGCCCGCGACCCGCGGGTGGTCGCCCTCGACGGTGAGGTCAACAACTCCACCTTCGCCGCCGAGTTCGCCCGCGCCTTCCCCGGCCGGTACTTCGAGATGTTCATCGCCGAACAGCAGATGGTCGCCGCCGCCACCGGCCTCGCCGTACGCGGGTACCGTCCGTACGCCTCCACCTTCGCCGCCTTCCTGACCCGGGCCTACGACTTCATCCGCATGGGCACCGTCAGCGGTGTCAGCGTCCGTCTGGTCGGCTCCCACGCCGGCCTCGAGATCGGCGCCGACGGCCCCTCCCAGATGGGGCTGGAGGACATCGCCATGATCCGCGCCGCGCACGGCTCCACCGTGCTCTACCCCGCCGACGCCACCAGCACCGTCGCCCTGACCAACGCCATGGCCACCATCCCCGGCATCAGCTACCTGCGCACCACGCGCGGCGGCTATCCGGTGCTGTACCCCGACGGCGAGACGTTCCCCATCGGCGGCTGCAAGGTCCCGCGCCGCAGCGACCACGACGATGTCACCCTGATCGGTGCCGGCGTCACCCTGCACGCCTGCCTCGCCGCCGCCGGCAGCCTCGCCGCGCTCGGCATCACCGCCCGGGTCATCGACGCGTACTGCGTCAAACCCATCGACAGCGCAGCCCTCGCCGCAGCCGCCTCGGCGACCGGCGGCCGGATCGTCGTGGCCGAGGATCACCACCCCGAAGGCGGCCTCGGCTCCGCCGTCATCGACAGCCTCGTCGCCGGCGGCAGCACCGGCCTGCGCATCACCCACCTGGCCGTCCGCGACATGCCCGGCTCCGGCAGCCCGGAAGAACTCCTCGCCTGGGCCGGCATCGACGCCGAGCACATCACGGCGGCCGCCCGGCACCTCGTCACCGACGAGTAGACCCGATGCCGCCCTGCGCGGGCGTCAGCCGGCGGCGGCCGCGGCGTCCAGGACCAGGTCCCTGGCGTCGGCCAGACCGACGGCCAGGGCGCCGAGCAGCACGGCGTCCGTGCCGAGGGTGGAGACCTCGATGCGCGGCGGGCGCAACGCGACCAGGTCGTGCAGGCGTTCGGCGACCGGGGCGGTGAGCAGGTCGCCGGGCTGGCTGCCGACGCCACCGCCGAGGACGACGAGCTCGGGGTCGAGCACCGCGGTGATGCCGGCCAGGGCGTGGCTGACGTGGTCGACCTCGCGCGCCACGGCCCGGCGGGCGATCTCGTCGCCGGCGCGGGCGGCGTCGAAGACGTCCTTCGCGCAGGTCACGCTGGTCAGGCCGAGCCGGTGGGCCATGGCGACGACGCCGTCGGCCGAGGCGACCGACTCGAACATGCCGCGGCGGCGGGCGGCGGGGTCGTCGGCGAGGGGGTCGTCCTCGCCGACCGGCAGGTAGCCGATCTCGCCGGCGGCGCCGCGGAAGCCGCGGTACAGCTTGCCGTCGATGATGATGCCCATGCCGGTGCCAGTGCCGATGGAGACGTAGACGAAGTGCCGCACGCCACGGCCGAGGCCGTAGGTGGCCTCGCCGACGGCGGCCAGGTCGATGTCGTTCTCCACGACGTAGGTCGCGCCGGCGATGCCGGCCAGGCGTTCGACGCTCCCGCGGCGGTTCCAGCCGGGCAGGTTCGGCGCCAGGTGCAGGGCGCCGGTGGCCTTGTCGTGGATGCCCGGGGTACCGAAGACGGCCAGGGTGATGTCGTCGCGCGTGATGCCGGCCGTGGCGGCCAGTTCCTCGGCGAGGCGGGTGAGCTGGGCGACGAGGTCGCGGGCGCGCATGCTGCGCGACGGCTCGTCCTTGCGCGCGACGATCCGCCCGACCAGGTCGGCCAGGGCGACGCGGACGTAGGAGCGGCCGACGTCGACGGCGAAGACCCAGCCGGCCTCGGGGCGCACCTCGTACAGCACCGCGGAGCGGCCGGCGGCGCCGGCGCGCATCCCGACCTGGCGCAGCAGCCCGGCGCGCTCCAGGTTCGCCAGGGCGCCGGCCACGGTCGGCTTGGACAGCCCCGTGTGCTGGGCCAGCTCGGGGCGCGACACCGCGCCGAGACGGAAGGTCTCGGCGAACACGGCTCGCTCGTTCATCACCCGCAGCACGCTGGTCGTGCTGGCGGTGGCGGTGGTCTGCACGGGGTACAGCGTGCCACACGAATTCAGAAAGGACCCTTATCAATTTCGTAAAGGACCTTGCCAAGGATCGGCCGGGTGCCCGAACATCCTCGCGAGAACCCTCCGAGGAAAGGTGCCCTCCGTGAGAGCCAGATGGTTCGTCGCAGTGCTGACCGCCGCGGCGGTCCTCGCCGGCGGGTGTGGCGGCAGCACCGGTGACAAGCAGGGCGGCAAGGAAGCGCCGACGATCGCGCTGTTCCTGCCGGAGTCCAAGACGACCCGCTACGAGGCGTTCGACCGGCCGCTGTTCGAGGCCAAGGTGAAGGCGCTCTGCGCGGCCTGCAAGGTGCTGTACTCCAACGCCGATCAGGACGCCGCCAAGCAACAACAGCAGGTGGAGGCCGCCCTGGCCCAGGGCGCGGACGTGCTGGTGCTCGACGCCGTCGACGCCGGCGCGGTCGCGTCGCTGGTCAACCAGGCCAAGCAGAAGAAGGTGCCGGTCATCGCCTACGACCGGCTCATCTCCGGGATCACGTACGAGTACTACGTCTCCTTCGACAACGTCCGGGTCGGGCAGATGCAGGGCCAGGCGCTGCTGGACGCGCTGAACAAGGCGGGCAAGGCGACCGCCGGCAAGATCGTCATGATCAACGGCTCGCCCACCGACCCCAGCTCCGCCGACTACAAGACCGGCGCGCACAAGGTCCTCGACGGCAAGGTACAGATCGGCCGCGAGTTCGACACGCCGGACTGGAGCCCGGACAAGGCCCAGCAGGAGATGGAGCAGGCCATCACCGCGCTCGGCCGGGACGACATCGTCGGGGTGCTCTCCGCCAACGACGGCATGGCCGGCGGCGCCATCGCGGCGATGAAGCGCGCCGGATACGCCACCCTGCCGCCCATCACCGGCCAGGACGCCGAGCTCGCCGCGGTGCAGCGGATCCTCACCGGCGAGCAGTACATGACCATCTACCTCGACATCCGGCGGGAGGCCGAACAGTCGGCGGAGCTGGCCGTGGCCCTCGCGAAGGGCGAGAAGCCGGCCGCGCCGGCGAAGGTCGCTAACGGCACCGGCGACATCCCCGCGTTCCTGCTCGACCCGACCGCGGTCACCGCGGACAAGATTAAGGACACCATCGTCAAGGACGGCTTCTACAAGGCCGCCGAGATCTGCACCGGCCCGGCCGCGGCGGCCTGCACCACGGCGGGAATCCAGTAGTGCTCGCCGCGACCAACGTCAGCAAGCGCTACGGCGCGGTCCAGGCTCTCGACGGGGTGAGCCTGGACCTCCCGTCCGGCCAGGTGGTCGCGCTGGTCGGCGACAACGGCGCCGGCAAGTCGACCCTCGTCAAGGTCCTGTCCGGGGTCGTGACCGCCGACAGCGGCTCGATCGGGCTCGACGGCGCCCCGGTGCGCATCGGCAGCCCGCACGACGCGCAGCGGCTCGGCGTCTCGACCGTGCACCAGGACCTCGCCCTGTGCGAGAACCTCGACGTCGTCGGCAACCTCTTCCTCGGCGCGGAGCGGCGCCGCTGGAGCGTGCTGAGCCACATCCGGATGGAGCGCGTGGCGCGCGACCTGCTGTCCTCGCTCGACGTGCGCATCCGCGACATCCGGGTGCCGGTCGCCATGCTCTCCGGCGGCCAGCGCCAGTCGGTGGCGATCGCCCGCGCCCTCATCGGCGAGCCGCGGGTCGTGATCCTGGACGAGCCCACCGCCGCGCTCGGTGTCGAGCAGACCGCGCAGGTGCTCGACCTGATCCGCCGGCTGCGTGAGCGGGGCCTGGCCGTCCTCGTCATCTCCCACAACCTCGCCGACGTGCGCACGGTCAGCGACCGGATCGTGGTCCTGCGGCTGGGCCGCAACGCCGGCGAGTTCGCCACCGCCGAGTCCACCCCCGAGGCCGTCGTCGCCGCCATCACCGGCGGCGCCGCCGCCCCCGCGCCCGAGGAGAACGTGTGAGCACCACGACCGGGCGGCTGTACCAGTCGCTGATCCCGCTGCGCGGCACGGGCCGCGCCGACCTCGGCGCGTGGCCGGTCGTCGGCGGCCTCGTCGCCATCGCGGCGGTGTTCGGCTCGCTCAACGAGCACTTCCTGTCCGCCGAGAACCTCACCAACCTGGCCCTGCAGATGGCCGCGACCGGCACCATCTCGCTTGGCGTCATCATGGTCATCCTGCTGGGTGAGATCGACCTCTCGGCCGGCTCGGTCAGCGGGCTGTGCGCGGTGGTCATGACGATCCTGTCGGTGCGCCACGGCTGGAACCCGCTCGCCGCGATCGGCGTGGCGCTGGGCTGTGCCGCGCTGATCGGCCTGCTGCACGGCTGGATGTTCACCCGGCTGCGGATGCCGTCGTTCGTCGTCACCCTAGCCGGGCTCATCGGATGGCAGGGCCTCATGTTGTACCTCCTGGGCCGCGGCGGCACCATCAACCTGCCCTTCGAGGGGTTCCTGGCCGGGCTGAGCGACACCTGGCTGCCCCCGTGGGCCGGGTGGCTGCTCGCGGGCGCGATCGTCGCCGGATGGACCGCCGGCTCGCTCGTCCAGCGGCGCCTGCGCCGCGCCGCCGACCTGCCCGCCGGCTCCGGGCCGGGGCTCGCGCTGCGGCTGGGCGGGCTCGCCGCCGTCCTGGCCGTCGCCGTTTCGGTGCTGTCGGCCGATCGCGGGGTACCGCTGCTGCTCGTCATCTTCGGCACGCTCGTCGTCGCCCTCGACCTGATGCTGCGCCACACCGTCTTCGGCCGGCACATGTACGCGGTCGGCGGCAACGCCGAGGCGGCCCGCCGCGCCGGCATCAGCATCGTGCGCGTGCGCGCCATCGCGTTCATGGCCTCCGCCACGCTGGCCGCGTTCGGCGGCATCCTCGCGGCCAGCCGGCTCGCCGCGGTCAACCAGAGCTCCGGCGGCAGCGACACGCTGCTCATGGCCATCGCCGCCGCGGTCATCGGCGGCACCTCGCTCTTCGGCGGCCGCGGCCGGGCCTACGCCGCGCTGCTGGGCATCCTCGTCATCCAGTCGATCACCAACGGCATGCTGCTGCTCAGCGTCGACTCCTCGGTGCGGTACATGGTCACCGCCGCGGTGCTCGCCGTCGCCGTCGCGATCGACTCCCTCGCCCGGCCGGGCCGGCCCCGGTGACGCGGCAGGTACTGGCGATCGACTTCGGCGGGACCAAGGTCGCGCTGGGCACGGCGGCGCTCGGCGCGACCGGGGGCCGGCCGCACGCCACGGTGCGCCTGGACACCCGCGGTGCCGAGGGCGCCGCCCAGGTCGTCGAGCGCACCCTGGCCGCCGCCCGCGAGCTCGTCGCCGAGCCGGCCGCGGTCGGCGTCGCCACGTTCGGCGTCCTGCGCGACGGCGTGGTCCGCCTCGCCCCGAACGTCCCCGGCTGGGACGGCCTGGCGCTGCCCGGCCTGCTGCGCGCCGCGTTCGGCGACACCCCGCTCGCCATCGACAACGACGTCAACGCCGGCGCCACCGCCGAACTGCGCTGGGGCGCCCTGCGCGGCACCGACACCGGGCTGTACGTCAACGTGGGCACCGGCCTGTCCGCCGCCCTCGTGGCCGGCGGCCGCATCGTGCCCGGCGCGAACGGCGCCGCGGGCGAGATCGGCTACCTGCGCGACCGCGCGGACGCGCCCGCCTTCGCCGACGATCGCGCCCCGCTGGAGGAGACGATCTCCGGCAGCGCCCTGGCCCGCCGCGGCTCGGCCCTGCTGGGGCGCCCGGTCACCGCCGCCGAGCTGTTCCAGGCCTACCCCGACCCCGGCGTCGCAGGGCTGCTCGACGAGGCCCTGGAGACCCTGTCCCGCACGGTCGCCAACCTCAGCATCGTCCTGGACCCGCAGCGGGTGGTCATCGGCGGCGGCCTCATGGGCGCGGCGCGGCACATCCTGCCGCGCATGGCGGCGGTGCTGGATCGTTCGGTACCGTTCCCGCCCCACCTGGCCGCCGCCGCCTTCGTCGACGACGCGCCCCTGATCGGCGCGCTGTCGATGGCCCTCACCCTGGCGGCCGCGCGACCGTGACGCCTGCGCGTCGCCGGGCCGGCGGGCCGCCGCCCGGACCCGTCAGGGGAAGTAGTCCTCCAGCTGGGCCGGCGTCAGCCCGGCCGCCTTGATGGCCTTCAGCGCGGCGATGAAGTCCTCGACGAACTGGTCGCGGAAGTGCATGAGGATCACGTCGCCCGGCTGGACCACTCTGGCCTCCTGGTACTGCACGCTGCCCCGGTTGACCGTCTCCTTCCAGAAGAACGCGGCCTTGAGCCCGCAGTCGTGCACGGCTCGAAGCGTCGTCGCGTCCTGGATCCCGCCCGGCGGGCGGAACAGCGTCGGCCGCCGGCCGTAGAGGGTGGCGAGCTGGTCGGCGGAGCCGCAGATCTCCTCCTTCTGGAAGCTGTACGACTTGCCGCTCAGGTTGGTGTGGGTGATGGTGTGCGCCTCGATGACGGCACCGATGTCCTGCAGCGTCTTGAAGTACGCCGGTTTGTCGCTGATCGCGTTGACGGTGAGGAACAGCGTCACCGGCACGTGCGCTTCCCGCAGCAGCTCGGCCGCCTCCGGGTGCTTGACCCAGCCGTCGTCGATGGTCACGAACGCCACCGGCTGGTCGGTCGGCACCCGCGAGATCCACGCGGCACTGCCGCCGTCCGGGAGCGTCACCGGATGTGCGGGCGGGGCCTTGTCGAACGCCGGCAGGCGGTCGCGATACTTCTCGGCCGCGGGCGAGCCGCTGCCCCGCAGTGGCATGCTGCTCGGCCCGGCAAGGGACGAGCTCGGCACCGGCGAAGGCGTCCCGCCGCCGCGCGCGTCATGGGCGGATTGCGCGGAACAGGCCGCGAACAGCGTCGAGAGCACCAGCAGCGCGACCACCGGCATGCGATGGCGTCGCCGTTGGGCCTGCGGGGCGGGCCCGCCCCGAGCGGAGTTCGTCGCGAAGCCCATCACGGTCCAGTGCATCCGTTCTTCGAGGTCGAGGGCGTGGCCTGCGGGTTCTGCGCGAGCCAGTCGGCCAGCTTGTCATTGGCGACCGCGCCGTAGAGCGCACTCGCGCGGCCCGGGTCAGGCAGCACCACGCTCTCCTTCTTGATCGTCGCCGATCCGCGGTTGGGGCTGACCAGCATGGTCAGGTCGCCGCTGCCGATGTTGCGAAACGCGAACGCCGTGTCGGCGAGGGAGAATTCCTTGTCGACGGTGATGGCCTTGGCCACCGACTTGAGAAACGCGTTGAGCTTGAGCGGGTTCTTCACCGTGTCGGTGCTGCTCGCCTTGTCCAGCAGCGCACTGAGGAACACCCGCTGGTGGCACATCCGCGTGAAGTCCCCGCCCAGGAACTGCTCGCGCTGGCGGACGTACTCCAGCGCCTCGGATCCGTTCAGGTGCGCCATGCCCTGGTTGAAGTGGCGGCCACCCTTGCCGACCCCGGTGACGGCCTGTTCGATGTACAGGTCAACGCCCCCGAGCGCGTCGGTCACCTGCTCGAACCCGGCGAAGTCGACCAGGACGACGTGGTCGACGTGCACCGCCGTGTAAGCCTCCACGGCCCGTACCGCGAGCGGCACGCCGCCCCACGCGAACGCCGCATTGATCTTCGCATCCCTGTTGCCCAGGCTCGGATCGGCCGGGTTCGGCGGGATGTGCACGTACAGGTCGCGCGGCAACGAGATCAGGTACGCCTTCTTGTGGCTCGCGTCGACGTGCGCCAGGATGATCGTGTCGGTGCGGCCCAGTCCCGCGTCGCCTCTGCTGTTCGGGTCGTCGGGACCGCGTGAGTCGCTGCCGAGCAGCAGGATGTTCTCGGCGCCGACGACCTCGACCGGTGGCCGGGTCGGCGCCTGCGATTGCGACTGTGACTGCTGGACACCGGTACCGAACGCATCGGTGCGCCGGATGTCCGAGTCGATGCTGCGGTAGTACAGCACCGCCGCGCCGACGGCAGCGCCGAGGAGCAGGGCGATGCTCGAAGCGATGACGGCCGCCACCTTTCTCCAACGCCGGCGGCGGCCCTGCGTGGGTGCGGTGTTCGCGGTGGCGGTGGAAGTTCCGGCTCGCATACCTCTCCTACTTCGATGGTGCTGTCCGGCGGTACGCACGGTGCGGCATCGCCGATCGCCACTCGTCACAGCAGACCATCGCGGGCAGCGAGGACGGTTCACCCGCGCGGGATGAGCGCGGGGCGGCCGCCCGGCAGCACGCCCGTCCTTCGCCGCTCACCGGCGGAGGTGAATCGTGGGCGTGGCCGGTGCGACGGCGGCGCACCGGGTAGGCAGGCATGTCGAAGTGGATCTGCCGTTGGGCCGGGATGTCGGGGGGCGAGCGTATGACGGCGATGGCGAATATCGCGACGCGGCGGAAGTTTCGCGCGCAGAACGGTACCTACGTGACGAGCGTGCGCGGGGCCGAGCTGCTGGAGATTCCGTTGCTGAACAAGGGCACGGCGTACAGCCGCGCGGAGCGGCGGGCGCTGGGCCTGGTGGGGCTGTTGCCCTCGGCGGTGCAGAGCCTGCAGGATCAGGTCGCGCGGGCGTACGAGCAGTATCACGAGCAGCCGAGCGACCTGCAGAAGAACGTGTTCCTGACGATGTTGCAGGACAGCGACGAGGTGCTGTTCTACCGGCTGCTGGGCGAGCATCTGCGGGAGATGCTGCCGGTGGTGTACGACCCGACGGTGGGCGAGGCGATCAAGCGGTACAGCCACGAGTACCGCCGCCCGCGCGGGGTGTACCTGTCCATCGACGAACCCGACCTGGTGGAGACGGCCCTGGCCGACCTCGGGCTCGGCCCCGGCGAGGTGGACCTGCTCGTGGCCTCCGACGCGGAGGAGATCCTCGGGATCGGCGACTGGGGCGTCGGCGGCATCGACATCGCCGTCGGGAAGCTGGCCGTGTACACCGCGGCGGCGGGGATCGACCCGGCCCGGGTGATCCCGGTGTCGCTGGACGTCGGTACCGACAACGAAGCGCTGCTCAACGACCCGAGGTACGTCGGAAACCGGCACGGCCGCGTCCGGGGGCAGCGCTACGACGACTTCATCGACGCCTACGTGCGGGCCGTGACCAAGCTGTTCCCCAATGCCCTGCTGCACTGGGAGGACTTCGGCCCGAGCAACGGCCGGCGCATCCTGGAGCGCTACCGCGACCGGGTGTGCACGTTCAACGACGACATGCAGGGCACCGGCGCGATCGTGCTGGCCGCCGCGCTCAGCGCCACCCGGGTGGCCGGCACGCGGATGCGCGACCAGCGGATCGTCATCTTCGGCGCGGGTACGGCCGGGGTGGGCATCGCCGACCAGTTGCGCGACGCGATGGTCCGCGACGGCCTGGACCACGACGCGGCGACCCGGCGGATCTGGTGCATCGACCGGCAGGGCCTGCTCACCGACGACATGACCAACCTGCTGGACTTCCAGGTCCCGTACGCCCGGCCGGCGAGCGAGGCGGCCGGCTGGCGCCGCGACGGCGGGATCGGGCTGCGCGAGACGGTCAGCAACGTCAGGCCCACCATGCTCATCGGCACGTCGACGGTGCATCAGGCGTTCACCGAGGACGTCGTGCGGGCGATGGCCCAGCACGTGGACCGGCC
This sequence comes from Dactylosporangium sp. NPDC051484, assembly GCF_040689395.1. Taxonomy (NCBI): domain Bacteria; kingdom Bacillati; phylum Actinomycetota; class Actinomycetes; order Micromonosporales; family Micromonosporaceae; genus Dactylosporangium; species Dactylosporangium sp. NPDC051484. The sequence continues at coordinate 10,906 of NZ_JBFAZX010000015.1, forward strand.
GATCATCTTCGCGTTGTCCAATCCGACGGAGCGCATCGAGGCGATGCCGGACCAGCTCATCCCGTGGACCGACGGCCGGGCCCTGATCGCCACCGGCATTCCGGTACCCCCGGTCACGTACCACGGCGTCACGTACGCCATCGGGCAGGCGAACAACGCGTTGCTGTACCCCGGCCTGGGGCTGGGCACGATCGTGGCCCGCGCCCGGAAGGTCAGCGACGGGATGCTCGCCGCGGCGGCCGACGCGGTGGGCCGTCTGGTGGACGTGAGCGCACCGGGCGCCTCGCTGCTGCCCCTGGTCGAGAACCTGCGGACGGTCTCGGCCACGGTCGCCGTGGCGGTGGCCGAACGAGCCGCCGCCGAGGGCCTCGCCCGAGCCGAGCTGACCGATCCGGCGCGGCAGGTGCAGGAGGCCATGTGGCAGCCGGTGTATCGCCCGATCAAGGCCGGGTGACGCCGTGCGATACCAGGTGCGCGACGTGCCGATCGGTCTGGACGCCGCCGGCACCCGCACCGAGACCGACTCGCTCGGCGCGGTCGAGGTGCCGGCCGGGCACTACTGGGGCGCCCAGACGCAGCGTTCGCTGGTGCACTTCGACATCGGCGACGATCGCATGCCGAAGCAGGTGTACCACGCCTACGGCTACGTCAAGAAGGCCGCCGCGATGGTCAACGCGCGGGCCGGACGGCTGCCGGAGTGGAAGTCCGACCTGATCTCGAGGGTGGCCGACGAGGTGATCCGTGGCCGCCTCGACAGCGAGTTCCCGTTGTACGTCTGGCAGACCGGCTCCGGCACCCAGTCCAACATGAACGTCAACGAGGTGATCTCCAACCGGGCGATCCAGCTCGTCGGCGGACAACTGGGCACCAAGACCCCGGTGCACCCCAACGACGACGTCAACATGGGCCAGTCCTCCAACGACACGTTCCCGACCGCGATGCACATCGCCGCCGTGACCGCCATCGACGAGCAGCTGCTGCCGGCGCTGGCCCGGCTGTACGACACGACCGCCGAGAAGAGCCGGAAATGGGCCGGTGTCGTCAAGATCGGCCGCACGCACCTGGAGGACGCGACCCCGCTGACCGTCGGTCAGCAGTGGTCCGGCTACGCCGCCCAGCTCGCCGACGCGTCGGCCCATCTCATGACGACGATGACCGGCCTGTACCGGCTGGCCATGGGCGGCACCGCGGTCGGCACGGGGCTGAACGCCCCACCCGGCTTCGACGAGGCCGCCGCCAAGACCATCGCCGAGCTGACCGGCAAGCCGTTCGTGACCGCGCCCAACAAGTTCGCCGCCCAGGGCTCGCTCGACGCGCTCGTGCGCACGTCGGCCGCGCTGCGCGGCATCGCGGTGGCACTGTTCAAGTTCGCCAACGACATGCGCTGGCTGGGATCAGGGCCGCGCACCGGGCTGCACGAGCTGAACCTGCCGGCCAACGAGCCCGGCTCGTCGATCATGCCCGGCAAGGTGAATCCGACCCAGGCCGAGGCCATGCTCATGGTCTGCATCCAGGTCCAAGGCGCCGACACGGCCGTGGCCATCGCCGGCGGCGAGGGCAACTTCGAGCTCAACGCCTTCCGGCCGATCGTCATCAACAACGTGCTGCACTCGATCCGCATCCTCGCCGACGCCGCCGACCACTTTCGCCGGTTCCTCGTCGAGGGCGCCCAGCTCGACGAGGAACGGCTGCGCCACAACGTGGACCGGTCGGTCATGATGGTGACCGCGTTGTCGCCGGTGATCGGCTACGACCGCGCGTCGCAGATCGCCCACCACGCCATCGACCGCGGCCTCACCCTCAAGGCCGCGGCGCTCGACCGCGGCGTCAGCGAGGAGCTGTACGACCGGGTCGTCGTCCCGGTCAACCTGACCCGGCCCGGCACCGCCGATCTTCCGGCGGCCGGCGGCGACGGCGGCGGTCACCGCTGAATCACGCCGGCCGCGCCGGCGGCCACGAGCAGCGTCGCCGTCTGCGCGTGGCCGCCCCGGACGGCCCAGTCGAGCGCCGACAGCCCGCTTCCGTGATCCTCGGACATTCATTGCAGCAGCGTAGGCGGATCCCCAACCATCCGGGGGTACTCGTGCGTTGAGCTCATGTGAACCCCACGCCCAGTGACGAGCAGGCCGAGTTCCAGGCCGAGTTCGTCGCCTTCGTGCAGGCCCGCCAGCACCGGCTGCTGCGCTCGGCGTACCTGATGTGCGGCGACCACCACCGGGCCGAGGACCTGCTGCAGGACGCGCTGGTCAAGCTGGCGCTGCGGTGGCGGCAGGTCCGCCACGGCGAGCCGGAGGCGTACCTGCGCAAAATCATGTACCGCGACGCGGTGTCCTGGTGGCGGCGGCGCCGCCGGGAGACGCTGGTCGACGTGGTACCGCTGGCCGCGGGCTCCGACAGCGCCGAGCCGGTGGCGGACCGGGTGGTGTTCGCGGCGGCGCTGGCCCGGCTCGCTCCGCGCCAGCGGGCGGTGCTCGTGCTGAGGTTCTTCGACGACCTGACCGAGGCCCGCACCGCGCAGGTGCTGGGCGTGTCGGTCGGCACCGTGAAGAGCCAGACCAGCGTCGCGTTACGGCGGCTGCGGGCGCTCGCGCCGGAGCTGGGCGAACTGCTCGCGGCGGGACGGGAGCGCTGAGATGGGCGAACTGCTCGTGGTGCGACGGGAGGGCCGAGATGGGCACGCGTGAGCTGGCCGAACTGCTCGATCAGGCGTCCGCGGACGTCCGGGCGCCGGCGCTGGCGGAGGCGGCGTGGGCGCGGGCCGGCCGGGTCCATCGCCGGCGGCGGATCGTGACCGGCGTCGCGGCGGCGGTCGCGGTGTGCGCGGTGGCGGTGGGCGTCGCCGTGCCGCTGCGGGCCGGGCCGCGACCGCACCCGGTGGCCACGCCGTCGAGCAGTCCGGCGCCGTCCGCGGCGTCGCCCGGCCCGCCGAGCGTGGATCAGATGCCGCGGCAGCCGGGCCGGCGCACGATCGGGCCGCTGCCCGCGACCGGTGCGGCGTTCCGGCCCGCCGAGGCCCGCAAGCTGTCGCAGCGGCCGGTCCGGCAGGCCGTGGCGGTGGTTGAGCCGCACAGTGCGGACGACGCCACCCGGCCGGAGCCGCTGTACGTGCTCGACACCGACGGCTCGTGGGCCCGGGTGGACGTGGTCGATCTGGCGTTCACCCGGGACGAGGGGAACAACACGGCCGATCCGCTGCGGCCCACGGCGGTGTCGCCGGACCGGCGCCTCGTCGCGGTGGCGCAGACCGACGAACTCATCGTCGTCGACGTCACGACCGCCGCGGTGTACCGCACGCCGCTGCCGGGCTACAACGAACAGGTGATGTGGCGCTCCAACGACACCGTCCTGGTCACGCGGGACGACGGTGAGCAGGCGACGGCCACGTTCGCCGTCGACTGGCGGGCGCGGACGGCGACGCGGGTCACGGCGGGGCTGTCGGTCTGGAACACGGTCGTGTCGCGGCCGGACGGGCCGGTGCTCGAGCTGCGGGGCGTGATCGGCGCTGAGGCCGGTGACGAACCGATGGTGCTGAAGGAGTGGCAGCTGGACCGGGCCGCGCCGGTGCGGGAGGTGCCGGTCGACGGCCGCGCGCTGGCACCGTACGGGGTGGACGAGTGGTACGGCCCCGCCGTGCGCAACGGCGCGGACGCGGGCGGCGACCTGGTGGTCCGGGCCGGCTGGGGCCGCACGCCGACGCGCCAGGGCGTCGAGGTCGTCGCCGTCGTCGACGTGCGCACCGGAGAGCTGCGGCGCCTGCTCGACCTGGGCCGGGACCGGGTGAAGGGCTGCTGCCAGCCGCTGGACTGGGTCGACGAGCACACGGTCCTGCTGCGCACGGACCAGGAGGGTCTCATCGCCTGGGACGTGTCGACCGGCGCGGTCTCGGTGGTGAGCACGGGCCCGCTGCTCGGCATCGTCGCGATCGCGCTGCACTGAACGTCGCAGCGGCGGCGCGTCGCCGGCCGCGTTGCCGACCGATCGGGTGCTCCGGCCGCCGGGCCCGGTCAGGGCGTGGTGAGCAGCGCGTGGACGCGGGTCAGGAACTGCGTGGCCGCCGCGCGGTCGAGCGAGCGGCCCGCGTCGCGGCCCATGGCGTGACTGTCCAGCGCCGCCTGGATCACGGCGGCCTCGCCCGGGAGGTGCCGCACCGCCCACTCGGCGGCGACGCGCTTCGGCGACCAAATGCGCTCCGCGTGGTAGCGCAGCGCCCGGCAGCCGTTGAGGACCGCGTTGTCGCCGTGTTCGCCGAGGTGGGCCAGCTGGGCGGCGACCGAGTCGGCGACGACCGGGAGCAGCACCCGCGAGCGCACCCGCGGCACGAGGTCGGCGAACGGCGGGCCGATCAGGGCGCGGCGCTGCTGGCGGACCATGTCCCGGTCGATCGGATACCAGAAGCTCAGGCCGTCGCCGGGGCCGGTCTCGGCCATGTACGGCAGCTCGGCGCCCGTGTTGAGGTTCAGCGCGAAGCCGGCCTCGGTGGACAGGCCGGCCAGGGTCGCGCGGTCGTAGAGCACGAACTCGAGGCCGGTCGCCGGGCAGGGCAGGGCAGGGCAGCGCCGCGTGATCGAGGGCCGCGACGACGGCGGCGATCTCGCCGTCCGTGGGCTCCTCGGCGACGGCGAGCAGGTCGACGTCACTGCGGCCCGGCTGATACGCGTCGAAGGCGAGCGAGCCGGCCGGATACACACCCACCAGCCGCCCGCGGAAGATGCCCTGCAGCCGGTCGACGACCGCGCCGAGGTATCCGTCGAGGATGTTCACCGCTCATGTGTAGTCCGGCCGAGCCCCTGACCACCGGCCACGTGTGGCCGGTGAGGGCTGCCGGGCCGCCCGGGACAGCCCGGGCGGCGCAGCGGCGCAACTTACTTCTTCTTGTTCTTCTTGTTCTTCTTCTTGTCCTTCTTCGACTTCTTCGCCATGGTGAATCACCTCCAAGGGGTCGACGACTCATCAGACAGTACGGCCAAATTCCCGGTAAACAAAGGCTTTCCAGCAAACTTCCATGAAGTGCTCGTCACACCAATATCGTCCATTGTGGACTTAAGTGCACACCTCAGCCACCCGCAAGTGCGGCATATCTCGGCCAGGACAAGCGATCTAATGTCCGGTACAGTCATCGTGAAATGAGGTGAGCATGACTGCATCGAACATCGGACGTTCGTATCACGCGCCACGGCGTGTCGCGGCCGCCACGGCCACCCGGGAGGCGATCGTGGCCGCGGCGGAGCGCCTGTTCGCCCGGCGCGGCTACGCGGCGACGACCATGGCGGCGATCGCCGAGGAGGCCGGGGTCACACCCAAGTCGGTGTACGCACTGGCCGACAAGCCCGGACTGCTGCTGCTCGCCGTGGACCGGACCGCGCCCGGACCCGGGTCCGAGGAGGTCGTCGGCGGGCTGGTGCGCCGATATCCCATGCAGCGGGCGTTCGAGGAGGCAGCGGCCGCCGAACCGGCGCTGCGCGAGGCGTGGCGGCGGCACGAGCGGCAGCGGCGCGCCGAGCTCAAGCGGCTGGTGCGCACCGCGGCCGATGCCGGTCGGCTGCGGCCGGGGCTGACGGTCGGGCGGGCCACCGACACGCTGTGGGCGCTGATCACCTGGCACGCCGTGGCGCTGCTCATCGAGCAGCGCGGGTGGGGCCGGGCCAAGGTCGCCGAGTGGCTCGACCAGCTGATGGAGACCGTGCTCACCGGCGACGGCCGGCCGCAGGACTGAGCCAGGACGCCCTCGCGGTGGTGCCGATCACTCCGGGGGCCCGCGGCGGCAAGGGAGGGTAAGGACCGGAGCACCCTTACCACCATGACCGCCGCCGTCCCGGCCGCCCGCCGGTTCGCCGCCCTGCGCAACCGTGACTGCCGGCCCTACCTCTTCGGGGCGGCGCTGTCGATGATGGCCGACAACATCGAGCACGTCATCACGTACTGGGTACTGTGGGAGAAGTTCCACTCCGAGGCGCTCGCCGGCTTCCAGGTGATCAGCCACTGGGTGCCGTTCCTGCTGCTGTCGGTGTGGTTCGGCGGCCTCGCCGACCGCTACGACTGCCGGCGTGTCATCCAGGCCGCCCAGATCCTGTTCATGGTGGTGTCGCTGGCCTGGGGCATCCTGTTCATCACCGACTCGCTGCAGATCTGGCACGCGTGCCTGCTGCTGGTGCTGCACGGCGTCGCCGGCTCGTTGTGGGGCCCCGGCGAGCAGCTGATGCTGCACGACATCGTCGGCGACAAGGAGCTGGCCTCGGCGGTACGCCTGAACGCGACCTTCCGCAGCCTCGGCGTCCTGCTCGGCCCGGCGGTCGGCTCCGCGCTGCTGCTGCAGCTGGGCCCGACGGCCGGCATCCTGGTCAACATCGGGTTCTACCTGCCGCTGACGCTGTTCCTGTTCCGCACCCGCTTCACCGGGCACACCCGCCACGCGGGCGCCCCCGCCCAGCGCGTCGGCCTGTTCGACTCGGTGAAGGTCCTGCGGCGCGTCGCCGGCAACCACACCCTCATCAGCATGATCATCCTGGCCGGTCTGGCGTCGTTCTTCGTCGGCACGTCGCTGCAGGCCACGATGCCGAGCTTCGCCGGCGACCTGGGCGGCAACCCGGCCGACGTCTACGGCGTGCTGTTGTTCGCCGCCGGCGCCGGCGGCGTCCTCGGCGGCATCCTGCTCGAGGCGACCGGCCGCATCCGCCCGACGGTCCGCGCCGCGCTGGTGACCACCATGCTGTACGGCGTGAGCACCCTGCTGTTCGCCGTGACCCGCGACTACGTCCTCGCCGTGGTCCTGCTGTTCATCGGCGGCGTGGCCAACCTGGCGTCGATGTCGATCGGCCAGACCGTCACCCAGCTGCTCGCCCCGCCCGCCGAGCGCGGCCGGGTGATCGGCGTCTACAACGTCTCGGCCAGCGGCCTGCGCGCCGGCAGCGGCGTCACGGTCGGCGTGCTGGGCCAGGCGATCGGCGTGCACTGGTCGCTCGGCCTCAGCTCGGCCGCGCTGTGCCTGGGCACCGCCGTGGCGGCCCTCTATACCCGCGGCGGCCGCCGTGCGCCGGCCCGGGAGGCGGCGGCCGAACCCGTCGAGGCCGGCGCCGGCGAAGGCGGCACCGGACCTCAGGGAACCTGACGAAAGCACAGCACTGCTGGCCGTGACGGGTTTCGTGAACCTGGCGTTTCAGGCGCTGGCGAACTCGTCGGTCCCGCTGTGGGTCGACCCGCGGATGCGCGGCCGCGTGATGGGCCTCTACATGCTGGTCCTCACGGGCGGGACCCCGCTCGGCGCCCCGATCATCGGGGCGCTCACCAGCCACGCCGGCGGGCGATTCGGGATGGCCGTCTGCGGCCTCGTCCCGGCCGCCGCCGCGGGAGCGATCGTGCTGATCCAGGTCTGGCACCGGCGCCGGTCGAGCCGGTCTGCCACCGCCGGCGCGACGGCCGCTCGGCGCGGGAGCACCGGAATCGTCCGGCGGCAGATGCCGGGCCGTCACCCGCACCAGCGGGGACCGGCGCTGTAGCGCCGGTCCCCGCCGTGGAGCAGGTGCCTGGATCAGCCGGTGAAGGTGGCCGTGATCTGCGTGAACTGCCAGTTGTTCTGGGCGATGCCGCTGCAGTTGGACACCACGCCGCCGCCGGGGCAGGGCTTGTCACGGTTGACCGACCAGAACGCGAGCCGCGCCAGGTGGTTGTTCTGGGCGTAGTCGCGGATCTGCTGCCAGTACGCGACCGAGGTCAGCTCCTGCTGGTCCGACAGACCGTTCATGCCGGAGATGCCCATGTGCTGGTACGCGGTGGCGTCGTTCCACCCGAACGCCGACTTCAGCTGCGCCTTGAGCCCCTCGGAGGCGCTCACCGTGCTGTTGTACATGTTCGCGCCGCCGCCGAAGTCGAACGGCATGATGGTGAAGACGTCGATGTTCGCGCCGGTCGACGCCGCGCGGTTGATGAGCTGCTGCGCGTAGTAGCCGGGGCCGGTGGTGGCCGTGCCGAACGTGATGATGGTCTTCAGGTTGGGGTTGTTCTGCTTGACGATCTTCAGCGCGTCGACGATCCGGTTCCGCACGGTGTCGTTCTCGAACTCGTCGGTGTTCTCGATGTCGATGTCGATCGCCTTCAGGCCGTACGCGTTGATCACGGTCTGGTACGCATTCGCGAGGGCCTGCGGGGTGGAGCAGTTCGGGCCGAGCTTGTTGCCGCTGTAGCCGCCGAACGACGGGATCACGTCGCCGCCGCCGGCGCGCACCTGGTTGATCACGGTCGCGTCGATGCCGCCGGTGAGCGGCCGGTTGCCGTCCCACGCCGGCGTGCAGCCGCCGCCGGAGAGCACGAACGCGAGCGTGAACCACTTGATGCCGGTCGCCGCCTGCACCGTCTGCGGGTTCGGCGCGTCACCCCACTGGTAGAGGTAGGGCGCCGCGATGCCGCCGCCGGGCGGCGGGTTGGTGCCACCCGTGGTCGTGGCGGTGACGCTGTTCGACGCCGCCGACTCGCCCTGGGCGTTGTACGCCTTGACCGTGTACGTGTGCGTGGAGCCGGCCGCCAGCCCGGACACCGTGGCGGTGGTGCCGGTGCCGGTGGAGCGCACCGTCGTGCCCTCATAGACGCGATATCCGGTGACGGTGCCGCTGGAGGCGTTCCACGCCAGCGTGAAGCTCGTGTTCGCGGTCGCGGTGACCCGCAGGTTGGACGGAGCGCCCGGGACGCCCGGCGGCGGGGTGGTGGTGCCACCGCCGTCACACGCGCCGAGGTCCTTCCACAGCGACGGCGTGGTGGAGGGTGTCCACCCGGCGCCGACGTGGGCGGTGTGGGCCTGCAGGGCCTGGTAGGTGTGGCCCTGGTACGTAACCTGGGCACCCACGCTGTAGGTGTTACCTTCGGCCCAGGCAGGGGCGGTGCAGGTGGCCTGGACGGCACTGGTGGCGGCCTGTGCCTGCATCGCCGGCACGAGAGCGAGCGCCGTCACGATGGACATTGCCGCGCCCGCTGCCAGGGCGAATGTACGACGTCGAGATCTCATGGGACCCCCTACACATCGATGGATCGATGGTGAGGGACGCTATCAGTTAACACTATTAAATGTAAGGGTCGGCGACCAAGTGCGTCGCGGAGACCCCGGCCGGCGGTGCCGGCGCATCGCATCGACGGGCATCGTGACCAGGCCGGGGCGCCCTGATTCGGACATCCGGATCCGTGAGGATTCATGGCGATGCACCGCCCGCCGGGTGTGCGGGCACGGTTGACCCGCACCGCGGCGGCGGCTGCGTCCGTCATGGCCGGATCGGGCACGAGCCCGGGCGCCGCGGGGCGCCCGGGCTCACGCGGCAACGGTTACGGCAGGGTCCAGCGCTGGTTCGCCCCGCCGGAGCAGGCCCAGATCTGCAGCTGCGTGCCGTCGGCCGAGCTGGGGCCGGCCGCGTCCAGGCACTTGCCGAGGGACTGCAGGCTGCCGTTCGCGCCGGCCGTCCACTGCTGCGCGGCGGAGCCGTTGCAGTCGTAGAGCTGCACCTTCGTGCCGTCGGCGGAGTTCGCCCCGGCCACGTCGAGGCACTTGCCCAGCGCGCGCACGGTGCCGTCGCTGCCGACCGTCCACTGCTGCGCGGTGGTGCCGTTGCAGGTGTACAGCTGGATCTTCGTGCCGTTGGCCGAGCTGGCGCCGGCGACGTCGACGCACTTGCTGCCGTAGCCGGTGATCTGGCCGGTGCGCGTCGTCGGGGTGCCACTGTCGGCACCGGCCCAGATGTACGTGCCGACGGTCTTCGCGGGCAGGGTGCTGGAGAACTGCTGGGTGCCGACCCGCAGGGTGAACGCCTGGTTCCCCGAGGTCTGGTTCACCACCACGGTGACGAGCGTGCCGTCCGGGTTGAGGAACGCGACGTTGGTGACCGTGCCGGTCGAGCCGTAGCCGGTCGAGACGCGCCGGGCGCCGCGCTGCACGAACTTCGAGAACTGCGCGACCATGTTGAAGTCCGGCAGCGCCCAGAAGGTGTCGCGGTTGCCGGTGCTCTGCACGAGCATGGTCGGGTCGGGCGAGCCGGACCAGCGCTCGGGCAGACGGTTCTGGTCCAGCATGCTCACCCAGCCCTCGTACAGGGTGGACGAGTTGCGGAAGTACTGCACGATGCGGTCGGCTCCCGCCGTACCCCAGACGGATCGCTCCGTCATGAGCACGTCCTTGTCGGGGTAGCTCGCCTTCACGGTGGACATCACCGACGGGTCGCCGGCGTAGTCGTGGAAGGCGATGCCGTCCACCGAGCCGTACGCGTCGCTGTGGCTGGAGGCGCTGCCCAGGACCCCCTGGGCGTAGGACACGCCCTCGCTGAAGTTGTGGTCGAAGGCCCAGATCTTGACGCTACCGAGGGAGGCGCCGTTCAGCTCGGTCTTCAGCGCCTTGGCGAGCTGGCGCTCCTGGTCGGCGCTCACCAGCATGCCGGGGTAGTCCGCCGGGGAGAACAGCGGCTCGTTCTGCAGGGTGAGCGCGTAGATCGGGATGCCCTGCGCGACGTACGCCTGGACCGCGCGCCGGTAGTAGGTCGCCAGCGTCGGGATGTACGCGCTGTTGAGGCTGCCGCCGATGATGTTGTTGCTGGTCTTCATCCACGGCGGGGCCGACCAGGCGCTGGCGAAGATGCGCAGGTTCGGGTTGATGGCGAGAGCCTGCTTGAGCGTGGCGATGATGTTGTAGTCGATGTCGCGCTGGATGGAGAAGCGCGACAGCGACGGGTCGGCCGCGCCGTCGTCGTAGGTGTAGAAGTCGTGCGAGGTGAAGTCGCTCGTGCCGAACGTGATCCGGGCGACGTTGAAACCGGCGCCGGTGGCCGGGTCGACGAGGGTACGCAGCGCGCGGTCGCGGGCGGCGGCGCTCATCCGCGACAGGTTGTAGATCGTCGACTCCTCGAGCGACGAGCCGACCCCGAGGATCGTCTGGTAGCGCGTGTTGGTGTCGACGGTGACGGTGGCGCTCCCGGTCGCCGCGCCGACCGCGATGTCGGCCTGGCGGGACAGCTGGTACGGGGTGCCGGCGAGGCCGGTGGCGGGGTTGCTGTACCAGTTGGCGTTCTTGGGCTCATATCCCGCGGTGCGGGACTCGGAGCTCCAGTAGACCTGGACGGAGCTCGCCGCCGCGGCGGCGGGGAGCTGAGCGGAGGTGAGCAGGGCGGCCGCGGTGGCCGCGACGAGCAGCGCAGACAACGGTCGGGTTGGGACCATGTGCACGTCTCCTGGCGGGGGTGTAGGGCGGGGGTAACTTCAGGACTTGTATTAAGCCCTGACGCCATATATCTGTCAATAATCCTGATAAATGGCCCGTCGCGGCATCGCGAGCGCACCGCCCCGGGCGCGCACCTGGGGATGATGACCGCGAACGAGCCGGCCCGCAAGTTCGTGGCGGGAATATCGGGTTGCCCAGCGGCGTAGCGTCTTCGGTGGACAACTCGTCGAGTGGAGGGAGCCGGCCGTGCACTATCGCACCGCTGTCGTCGTTCCCCGCTCGCAGCACGAGGTGATCCGCGTGTCCTGCTTCCCCCCGGTGTCCGCACGCGCGGCGACATCGGGGCGTCCCGCGGCCGGCTGAGCGTCCGGCCCGCGGGGCGAATCGCGCTGTCCCGTCCAAGTGACAGCCCGTGAAGGGGCAACAGTGCGCAACGAACTGGACCGCGTCCGTAACATCGGCATCCTGGCCCACGTGGACGCGGGGAAGACCACGACCACCGAGCGGATCCTCTTCGCCACCGGCACCACCTACAAGCAGGGCGAGGTCCACGACGGCACCACCGTCACCGACTTCGACGCCCAGGAGCGCGAGCGCGGCATCACCATCTTCGCCGCCGCGGTCAGCGTCGACTGGGACGGCCACCGGATCAACCTGATCGACACCCCCGGCCACGTCGACTTCGCCGACGAGGTCGAGCGCTCGCTGCGCGTCCTCGACGGGGCGGTCGCCGTGTTCGACGGCGTCGCCGGCGTCGAACCGCAGAGCGAGTCGGTATGGCGGCAGGCGCAGCGCTACGGCGTGCCGCGCATCGCGTTCGTCAACAAGCTCGACCGGGCGGGCGCCGACCTGGCCGCCGCGGTGGCCTCGATCCGCGACCGGCTGCACGTCACGCCGCTGGTGGTGCAGGCACCGAGGGGCGCCGAGTCGGCGTTCGACGGCGTCTGGGACCTCACGGAGACCTCCGAGATCGCGGAGGTCTCCGCCCGGCGCGCGATGCTCGTCGAGCAGGTCGCCGAGCTGCACGGCGGCGCCCTCGAGGAGTACGTCGAGACCGGCACGCTGAGCCCGCGAACCCTGCGAAGGGCGCTGCGGGAGCTGACACTCAGCGGCACCGCCGTGGTCGTGCTGTGTGGCTCGGCGTACCGGGACAAGGGCATCGAGGAACTGCTCGACGCGGTGGTGGCGTACCTGCCCTCGCCGCTGGACCGGCCCCCGGTGCGCGGCGAGTGGGACGGCGGGCAGCGGGAGCGCCCGGCCGACCCGGACGCGCCGTTCGCCGGGCTGGTGTTCAAGGTGCACGCCGCCGCCACGGGACGGCTGACATACCTGCGGGTGTACTCGGGCACGCTGCGCAAGGGGATGGAGGTGTTCGAGCCGAACGCGGGCGAGACCGAGCGCGTCTCGCGCATCCTGCACGTCCAGGCCGACCGGCACACGGACCTGCAGCGCGCCGTCGCCGGCGACATCGTCGCGGTGGTCGGGCCGAAGCTCGCCCGCACCGGCGAGACCCTGTGCGACCCGCGGCACCGGCTGGTGCTGGAGCCGCCGTTCACGGCGACGCCAGTCGTCTCCGTGGCCGTCGAGGCGCGCAGCCGCGCCGACACCGGCCGGCTGGCAGCGGCACTGGCCCGGCTGGTCGAGGAGGACCCGTCGCTGGTCGTACGCACCGACGCCGAGACCGGCCAGACGCTGCTCAGCGGCATGGGCGAGCTGCACCTGGAGGTCGCGGTGGAGAAGATTCGCCAGACGGGCAACGGGCTGCCGATCAGCGTCGGGCGGCCGCAGGTCGCCTACCGCGAGACCCTCGTGCGCGGCGTGAGCGGGCTGCTGTACCGCTACGTCAAGCAGGAGGGCGGCTGCGGCCTGTACGCCCACGTGACCATCGACGTGTCCCCTGTGGACGGTGAGGAGCTGGTGTTCGAGTCCACTGTGCTCGGTGGCCACGTGTCCAGGGAATACGTGCGGGCGGTCGAGGCCGGCTGCCGCGACGCGCTCGCGTCCGGCCCGGTCGCCGGCTACCCGGTGACGGGCGTGCGGGTGATGCTCACCGACGGCCGGATGCACGAGAAGGACTCCTCGGAGCTGGCCTTCCGCCTCGCCGGTCGCGAGGCGCTGCGGCAGGCGTTGCGGGAGTCCGAGATGGTCCTGCTGGAGCCCGTGGCCGAGGCCACCGTGACCGCCCCCGACGACATGGTCGGCGGCGTGCTGGGTGATCTCGCGGCTCGCCGCGGCCGGGTGACCGGCTCGGTGGCCCGCGGCGGTACGGTCGTGATCACGGCGACGGTGCCGCTGGCCGAGCTGTTCGGCTACGCGACGCGGCTGCGCAGCCGCACGCAGGGCCGTGGCACGTTCACGACCCGCCCGGCGGGCTACGCGCCAGCCCCCGCGGGGGTGCTGGCCAGATAGGGATCGACGTGCATCCCGCGGTTGCGCGGGATGCGCGTCAGACCTGTGTTGAAACCGACAGCAGCGGGTACGAACCGGCCCGCATCAACTACGGTTGAGGTTTTTGAGGGAGGTCGCGCCGTGTTGCTGGCCGTGCTGGACGTGGGATCGAACTCCGCGCATCTGCAGATCGTCCAGGCCGGTTCGCGCAAGCCACCGCAGCCGGTGTTCCGGCTCAAGGCGCCGACCCTGCTCGCCGAGTCCGTCACGCCGGAGGGCGCGCTGACGCCCGACGGCATCGACCGGGTCGTCGAGGCCGTGGCGTGCACGGTCGAGGCGCTGCGCGAGCACCCGTCCGCCGACCTCATCCCCCTCGCGACCGCCACGATCCGCGACGCGACGAACAACGCGGAGATCCGCCGCCGCGTGCGCGAGGCGACCGGCGTCGAGCTGCGTTCGCTCAGCGGCGAGGACGAGGCCCGGGTCACGTTCCTGGCCGTGCGGCGCTGGCTGTCCGGCCCCGAAGGCCTGCTGTTGCTCGACATCGGCGGCATGTCGATGGAGATCGCCGCCGGCCACGACGAGCGGCCGGACCTGGCGGTGTCGCTGCCGCTCGGCGCGGGCCTGCTGACCCGCCGGTTCCTGCCCGAGCACCCGGCCGGCCGCGACGCGGTCGAGCGCGTAAGCCGGCACGTGCGTGCGGTGGTGCACCCGGTCGCCGCGCAGCTCGAACGCCGGCCCCGCGCCGAGCGGATCATCGGCACATCGAAGACGTTCAAGCAGCTGGCCCGCATGACCGGCGAGGACAATCAGCTCACCCGCCGCGCGCTGCGCGGCTGGGTGCCACGGCTGGCGGAGATGAGCCCCCGGCAGCGGGCGAAGCTGCCCGGGGTCGCCCCCGCCCGCGCGCGTCAGCTGCTCGCCGGTGCGGTCACCGCGGTCACCGTGATGGAGTCCCTCGGCCTGCGCTCGCTGGACGTCTGCCCGTGGGCGCTGCGGGAGGGACTCCTGCTGCGCCGCTTCAACGAGCTCAAGGGCTGAGCTCAGCCGGGCTGCGCCGCGTTGCGGGGCAGGTGCAGCTTGTCGTCCGAGCTCACCTTCCGGTCGAACGGCATGGCCGGGTCGTCCGGCTCGCCGCCCAGCCCGAAGGGGGTGTAGATCCCCCGCGCCGAACCGTTGGCCCGGCCCTCCTCGTCGATGACGGACGCCCCGTCGCTGCCCGGCGTCCCGGTGGTGCCCATCGTGGCGTTCTCTTCGCTCATACTTGTCGGGTTACCCCGTCACGGCCGGATCTCACCCTTCGCGGGCGCGGGTGGAGGTCGTAGTCAGCCGAGCGGTCATGCCGGTCAGCAGCAGGGCGAGGCCGTGCTCGAAGTCGGGGTCGGGGCCGAAGAGAACCTCGGTCGCGACGCGGGCGGCCAGCGGGTGGCGGGCCGGGTCGAAGGTCTCGGTCAGGCGCTGCGGGCGGTACGGGCTCTGCTCACCGTACTCGGTGCCGTGGCGGGCCTGCTCCTCGATGGTGTGACCGACGGTGTAGTGCAGCAGAGCGGCGACGCCGCGCGCGGCGTCGGGCAGCGTGAGGCCCGCGTCGAGGTAGCTAGCCTCGCTTTGCTTAGCCTACCTACATGTAGGTAGGCTGACGAGCATGGCTTCACAACTTGCCGTCAACGTGACCGACCTGACCAAGACCTACGACGACAGGGATGTTCTCGCTGGCGTGTCACTGAGCATCGAGCGCGGCAGCCGCACCGTCGTGCTCGGGCACAACGGCGCTGGCAAGTCCACGCTGCTCGAAATCATTGCGACGCTGCGTACCCCGACCACCGGGGCGGTGAGCATCGAGGGGTTCGACGTGGTGACTCAGGCCAGGGATGCGCGCCGGCTCATCGGCCTCACTGCGCAGTCCAATGCGCTCGATCCGCTCGCTACCCCTGCCGAAGCACTCGGCTTCCAGGGTGCCGCGCTCGGCATGAGCCGGTCGGATACGGTGCGCCGCCAGAACGAACTGCTCGAACTCTTCGACCTCGATGAGCACCGCAAGACGCGGATCGCCAAGCTCTCCGGTGGCACCCGCGCACCGTTCCGGCCTGACCCGCAGAGCGCCAGCGTCGTGCGCCTCGCGCTGAGCGATGCCCCCGACGTCATGAAGACCGCGCTCGAGACCATCAGCGAATTCGGCGGAGCCGTCGAAGAACTCCGGCTGTCGGAGCCCTCGCTCGACGACGTGTTCGTCGCCCTGGCCGCCCGCTGACCGCCCCAGCTCAAAGGACCTCACCATGACAACCACTGCCGTACCCATCTCGTATGCTCCCGCCCGGAGTTCGGCGCTCCCGGTGACCCTCACGGCGATCGTCCGTTCCACGCGGGTGATCCTGCGTTCTCCGGCACTACTGATCGCACCGCTCGCGCAATCGCTGTTCTTCCTCATCGTCTACGCCGGACAGCTCGGCACCGTAGGCAGCGGCTACCTCTCCGGTGCCAGCTTCATCTCGTTCCTGCTCCCGCTGATCCTGCTCACGGGAGCCGCGACCGGGGCGGGTGCGGCCGGAAAACTCCTCCTCAGCGACATCACCAGCGGATACCTCGACCGGCTGCGCCTCGCCCACGGCAGCATCGGGCCGTTCGTCGCCGGCCCGGTCGTCGCCGCGCTCGTGGGGGTTGCCATGCAGACGTTGGTCACGATCGCCGGTGCGGCACTCGTCGGATTCCGGCCGGGTAACTGGGTCGGCCTCGGCGGCATGATCCTGGTACTCATCGCGCTCAGCCTCGGGATCGCGCTGCTGAGCATCGCCGTCGCCGTCCGAACCGCATCATCCGCCAGCACCGGCCTCGTGCCGCTGGTGGTGTTCGGGCTCTCGTTCTTCACCGGGTTCTTCGCACCCGTCGATGAACTCTCGCCCTGGATGCGGGCCGTTGCGACGGTCAACCCACTGAGCTATGTGATCGACGCCGCCCGCCAGCTCGAAAGCGGCGGCGCGTTCAAAGCGCTGCCTGTCGCGCTTATCGTCCTCGGTACGCTGGTAGTCGCCGGGATCGCCGCGTGCGCCCTCGCCTCGAACCACGCACGGAGGAACCGATGAACTCTGCACCTGACACCCGGACGCAGATCATGGATTCCTTCGCCGAGCAGTTGTCGACCTCCGGCTACCTCGGTGCTTCGCTGCTCGATGTCGGCCGCACAGTCGCGATCCGTCGTCCCTCGATCTACCACCACTTCCCAGGTGGCAAGGAAGAATTGTATGTCGCGGTCGCCACGAGGTTCATCGAAGAAGCACACGACCGCATCATCACGGCGATCGCTACCCAAGGCGCCCTGAGCGACAAGCTCACCGCTCTCGTGGTGGCTTTGGCTGATCGGGCATCGCATACCGTCTCTTTCGAGCACCGCGTCTACGAGGCGCTCGATCACGTCTCCGACGAGACCAAGGCCGCCGTTTCCGGCAAGTATGTCGCCGGACTCCTCAACCCGGTCGTTGACCTGTTCACCACCGCCGTCGAAGCGGGCGAAGTGACCGGCGATCCGGGGTTCCTGATGAACACGTTTCTGCATCTCGCCCGCGCAACCGACCTCATGGACACCCCGGACGGAGCCTCCCGAATCGTTGAGCTGTTCATGAACGGCGCCCGAGCCCGGTAGACGTGCCGCCCTGCGCTGGGCGGGGGGTCCGCGGTCAGGCCGGCCGGTCGATCTCGAACCAGACCTCCTTGCCGCCGGCCGGGTTGGGCTGCGTGCCCCACGCGGTGGACAGGGAGGCGACGATGAGCAGCCCGCGGCCGTTCTCGCTCTCGGCGCCGGCCGGACGTGGGCTCGGCAGCCGCTCGCTGCGGTCGGCGACCGACACCCGCAGCCGCTGCGGGCCCAGCTCCAGGCGCACCACGACGGCGCCGACGGTGTGCTGGATGGCGTTGGTGATGACCTCGTCGAGCAGCAGCAGAGCGTCGTCGACGAGCCGGTGCTCGCCCCACGCGACGAGCACGTCGGCGGCGAAGCGGCGGGCCGCGGACGCGCTGATCGCATCGCCGCGGAAGCGCCGCTGGGCGGCCGGGCGCACGCCGTCGGCCGGCTCCGCGCGGCGGTCGACGGCAAGGCACACCAGCGCCACGTCGTCGGTGCGGGGCCGCGGGCCGACACCCGCGGCGAGCACGTGGTCGAGCATGCGGTTCGGGTCGGTGGACGGGGCGGCCCGGACCGCCGCGCGCAGCTGCGCCAGGCCGTCGTCGAGGTGGCAGCGGCGGTCCTCCACCAGGCCGTCGGTGTACAGCAGCAGGTTGGCGCCGCCGGGCACCAGGAACGTGGTCTCGACGAAGGCGACGTCGGCGCTGACGCCCAGCGGCGGTGCGGGACGCAGCCCGAGCGTGCCGACCTCGGCGCCGGCCCGCAGCACCGGCGGCGGGTGCCCGGCCAGGACCGCGGTCGCGGTGCCCTCGGCCAGGTGCAGTTCCAGGTAGCAGCAGGTGGCCACGGCGTCGGGCTGCAGGTCCAGCAGCAGCCGGTTGACCCGCTGCATGACCACGGCCGGGCTGTGCCGCTCGGCGGCGTAGGCGCGCAGCGCGTTGCGGACCTGGCCCATGACCGCGGCGGCGGTGGCGTTGTGCCCGACGACGTCGCCGATGACGACCGCGACCACGTCGCCGCCGAGCGGGATGACGTCGTACCAGTCGCCGCCGACGTCGGCGCCGTGGGTCCACGGCAGGTAGCGCGCCGCGTGGCGCATCCCCGCCACGTCGGGCAGCTCGGCCGGCAGCAGCGCCCGCTGCAGCTCGCCGGCGATCGACAGCTGCGCCTCGAACAGCAGCGCCCGCTGCATCGCCTGCGCGCACACCCCGGCGAAGGCGGCGAGGTTGGCCCGCTCGTCCTCGTCGAACTCCCGTGGCGTGCCGTACCCGACGACGAGCGTGCCGAGCACGTCACCGCCGACGGCCAGGGGCAGGAACGCCCACGTCTGCCGGCCGCCGCTGGGGATCGCCCGGCCGGGGCCGGCCGCCTGCGCCGCGGTGAACTCGGCCAGGCTGCTCAGGTAGCGGGGCCGCCCGGTGCGCGCCACCTCCGTCGCCGGATAGGGGTGGGTCAGCGGTACCTCCCGCAGCCGCTCGACCACCCGCCGCTCGTAGCCGGCGTGGTAGGCGAGCGCCAGGTGGTCGTCGCGGCGCAGCAGCAGCGCCAGGCCCTGCCCGCCGGCCGAGGGACGCAGCACCGCGCCGATCGCCGCGTAGACGTCGGCGGCGGTGCTGGCCGCGACCAGCGCCGAGGTGACCGCCTGCAGCGCGGCGTTGCGTTGCGCGGCCTTTCGCGCCTGGGCCATGCTGTGCTCGAGCCGCTCCTGTTGGCGTGCCTGATCGGTCACGTCCCGAAACGACACGGCGACGGAGCCGGCGTCGGCCCGCGCCGCGTTGATCTGGAACACCTGGCCGCTGTCGTAGCGCAGCTGCCCGCGCCACGGTTCCCCGGTCTCCACCACCGTTCGCCAGCGCCCGCCGAGGCCCAGGTCCTCGTCCGGCCCGGCCAGCTCGCTCCAGTGCCGCGCGATGGTGTCCTCGGCCGGCCGTCCGGTCAGCGCGGCGCCGAGCCGGTTGACGTACTCGCACACGAAGTCGCGCACGCCCCCGTCGGGGCCGCGGACCGCGCGCAGCAGCAGGAAGCCGTCGAACGCGGCGTCGAGCACGTCGTAGAGCCGCGTGCCGCCCGCCGACTGCGGCCCGAGCGTGACGGCGCGCAGGTCGACGAAGCGCACCCCGAAGCCGTCGCCGCTGGGGCCGATCCACATTTCGAAATGGCCCGAGACGTTCGGCCGGTCGTAGTAGACGGTGCGCGTGGCCGGCTCGCGGGCCTCGACGACCTTGCGGTACAGCGGCATCGTCGCGTCGTTGACCGTGTCCGGCCACATCCGCCGGTAATGCCCGCCGATGAGCTCCGCGCGGGGCCGGCCCAGGTAGCCGGCGCCGGCCTCGTTGAGGTACACCAGCTCGAAGTCCTCGATCTCGCCGGTCGCGGCGTCGCGCACCGCTCGGGCGAACGCCCAGCCCTGCGGGTCGGCGTCGAGCATGGCGAGGACGTCGGCCGGGGGCAGGACGTCCGCACCGTCGACCATGCCGCCATCATCGCATCCCCGGGTGAGCCCGGCGCGTCAGCTCGTGCGGCGCCGCAGCCACCGCAGGGAGGCACCGCCGAGCGCGGCGGCCATGCCGATCAGGTGCGGGTCCGCGGCCGGGCCGGCCGTCACGGCCAGCCGCATGAGGAAGCCGGCGTGCGCGGCCAGGAACGTGTCGATCTCGCGCGGGTGCAGGCGCCGGGTGAGCGGGTTCGTCTCGGCCCGCGGCCGCGGGTCCAGGCCGCTCAGTACCGCGCTGGACAGCAGCGTCAGCACGTCGCAGTGGGCGGCGCCGACCCAGGCGTGGGGCCAGTCGATGATGTGCACCTGCCGCGCCGAGAGCATGACGTTGAACGGGTACAGGTCGCCGTGCAGCAGCGTGTCGCCGGCCAGGGTCGCGGCGCTGGCGGCCTCGAGCCCGATCAGCTCGTCGAGGTGGCCGGCCGCCCACGGCGACAGGCGGGTCAGCGCCGCGAGCTCGTCGCGGCCGGTGAGGCTGGGCCAGCCGCCGAGGCGGGGCGCGGCCGTGGCGGAGGCGTCGATGGGCGACGGGGTGAGCGCGTGCGCCATCGCGGTCGCGGCCGTCAGCACCCGGTCAAGGTCGCCGGGGCGCCACGGCTGGGCCGGCAACGCCCCGTCGACGTGCTCGAACAGCAGGGCCACCCAGTCGCCGTCGTCGTGGGTGCCGAGCAGGCGCGGGACCGGGACCGCGGGCGGCAGCAGGCCGGTGACCACGGCCTCCCGGCGGTGAAACCCGGCGACGGCGGGCGCGGTCCGCGCGCTGACCGCCTTGAGGAACGCGTCCCGGCCATCGGCGCGGCGCAGCCGGGCGGCGACGCCCTCCGAGAAGCCGCCGGCCAGGCTCACCGCGTCGACGACCGCGCCGCCGAGCAGTCCCTCGACGGCGGTCCGGACCCCTGGCGGCAGCGCGGCCCAGTCGATGCGGCGGCTTCCGGTCATCGGCGGTGGCATCGGCGGTTCACGACCACGCTTCGGCAGCCATGCGTCCACATTACGACGTTCCCGCCGTGCTCGCCGGCCTCGACGACGTCCGTGTCATCGCACGTGGCACTGTTGCGGGAGCCGGCGGTGCCGGTCCACCCATGGATCGGCCGGTCTCGCCGTGGCCGGGCAACGGGGCCGTCGCGCCCGCGGTCAGCCGCCGAACCGGCGGACACGTTCCGGACGGGAAAACGGTGCGGCCCCGCCCGTTGGGCGGGGCCGCGGGGGAAGCGGGCCGGGCCGGTCAGCGGCCCGGGTTCGACGGGGTCGAGGTCGGCGTCGCGGCGTCGTTGGCGATCAGCTCCGGATGGGCGGCCACGAACTGGGCGACCGTGTCGTCACGGAGTGCCTTCAGCAGGTCCAGCGCGGTCTGGTCGAGGCTCTCGAACGACTGACCGTTGATGATCTCGCTCTTGTACGTGCCGTTGTTGGTGCGCAGCGTGACCATCTTGTCGGGATCGATGGCCTTGAGCGTGAAGATCCAGTCCGCGAGGTGGATGCCGTGGTTGTAGAACGTCACGGCGTCGCCGACCGAGCCGAGCATCTCCTTGACCTTGATCGGGTTGGTGATCACACCGGCGCTGGTGGCCTTCTTGACCATCGCCTTGATGAACTGCTGCTGGTGGCGCTGCCGGCCGTAGTCGCCGTCACCGCTGGCCAGCTTGTCGCGCTGGCGGACGTAGTCCAGGGCCTCCCACGGCAGGAAGTCGCGACAGCCGACCTCGTACACCTTCGGCTCCATGTTCGGCTTCAGCGACGTCGGGATGCCGTCGGAGTTGAAGTTGTACGGCATGGTCTTCCCCACCTCGCCCGTCTTCGTGTTCCGGCCGACGTGGATCGACGTCACCTTCTCGTCGACGCACATGTGCACGCCGCCGAGCGCCTCGACCAGGCCGCGGAACCCGTCGAAGTTGACGATCGCGGCACCGTTGAACTTCATCCCGCCGGACAGCCGGCTGACGGTTCCGGCGAGCAGTTCCAGGCCCTTGTCGCGACCGCCGCCGTTCTGATACCCGAACTGGAACGCCGCGTTGAGCTTGTCGGTGCCGCCGGGGTACTTGGTCGCCGGGCTCGGCGGGATCTGTACCCGAGTGTCACGGGGGATCGACATCAGGTACACCGCGTCGTGCGTGGCCGGCACGTGCGCGATGATGATCGAGTCGGAGCGCGCGCCCATCGCCTCGTCACCCACGCGCTCGTCGATGCCGACGAGGAGCAGGTTGATCGGCCCGTCGATGGTCGCGCCGGCTCCCGCGTCGCCGAGGCCACCCTCACGGGTGATCTGATTGCTGTAGTGATTCAGCAACAGATTGCCACCGACGAGGGTGCCGCCGCTAGCGAGCAGCAGTAACGCCCCGGAGATCAGGGACAACCGCGCCCACAACGGCTCTTTCTTCCCACGCTTCTTCGCCATGCCACTCCCCGACACCAACGGTCCCTCGGCGCGCCACAATATCCCCCTGAACTGTGCGTCCGTGTTTCGTCCCTAAAGACGGATTTGGAATAGCGATCCGTTGCAGGTTCAGCCAACTCTCAGAAATCGCCGGCGAGCGGGGCCAGACCGAGCAGCGCACACCGGTAGTACACAGCCCGTCCCCGTCGGTCACGCCGCACGATGCACGGGGGCGGGCTCGGCTCGATCACGCTCAATCCGGCCATGACGTGGATCACGGGGACCGCGCGCGTGGCGCGCACGACTGCGACCGCCTGGCCGCCGTGGTACACAATCCGTGCGGTATCGGCGGATTGTTCGAGGGGGACGAGTGGGCGCGCTGCAGCGGTTCGAGAAGCGGCTGGAAGGCATGGTGGAGGGCACCTTCGCGAAGGTGTTCAAGGGCGTCGTGCACCCGGTCGAGATCCTCAACGCGATGCAGGGCGAGGCCGGCACCAACCAGACGCAGATGACGGGCGGGCGCATCCTCGTCCCCAACCGGTACCTGGTCGCCCTGGCCCCCGCCGACCACAGCCGGCTGGCCCCGTTCGCCGGCGCGCTGGCGCAGGAGCTGGCCCAGTCGCAGGCCGAATACGTCGGCGAGCGGGGCTGGGCCGTCTACGGCGACATCGTGGTCGAGATCACGCGTGGTGACGACCTCGACACCGGCCTGTTCCGGGTCTCCGCGCAGGTGTACACGGGCGGACAGACCGCCGCGGGCGAGGGCACCGGCGTGCGCCTGGTCACCGCGGACGGCCAGAACTTCCCGCTGGCGCAGGGCACGACGATCATCGGCCGCGGCGAGCAGGCGACGCTGCGCCTGGCCGACGTTGGCGCGTCCCGCCAGCACGCCCGCGTCGAGTACGACGGCAACCGCGCGGTGCTGACGGACCTGGGCTCGGCGAACGGCTCACTGGTGAACGGCCGCCGCGTCGACTCGGTGACCCTCACCCCCGGCGACGAGATCGTGATCGGCACGACGCGCCTGTCCTTCCGCGTCTGACCCGGTTCATCCGCGGGCGTCGCGGTCAGCAGGATCGCAGCAGGCGGGCCAGGACACGCTCGCCGAACTCGAGGCCGTCGATCGGCACGCGCTCGTCGACCCCGTGGAACAGGGCCGTGAAGTCCAGGCCCGGCGGGAGGCGCAGCGGGGCGAACCCGAAGTGCCGGATGCCCAGGCGCTGGAACGACTTCGCGTCGGTGCCGGCCGAGAGCATGTACGGCAGCACCCGCGCGCCCGGGTCCTCCGCCTCGATCGCGGCCGCCATCGCGTCGACCAGCCGGCCGTCGAAGCTCGTCCGCACCGGCGGCAGCGAGTCCCAGTCCATTTCGACCTCGGGCCCGAGCACCTCGGCGAGCTCGCGCTCGAACGCCGCCTCGCGGCCGGGCAGCATCCGGCCGTCGACGGTCGCCTCGGCGACGGAGGGCACGACGTTCGACTTGTACCCGGCCGAGAGCATCGTCGTGTTCGCGGTGTCCCGCAGTGTCGCGCCGATCATGCGCGCGAGCGATCCGAGCCGGGCGACCGCGGTCTCGGGATCGTCGGGGTCGAACTCCACCCCGGTCAACTCGGCCACGCCGGCGAGGAAGTCACGAACGGGTTCGGTGAGCACGAGCGGGAACCGGTGCTGCTCCAGCCGGGTCAACGCGGCGGCGAGCTTCGCCACGGCGTTGTCGGTGTGCACCATCGAGCCGTGGCCGGCGGTACCGCGGACCTTGAGCCGCAGCCACATGACGCCCTTCTCGGCGGTCTCCACGAGGTACGCGCGCACGCCGTCACGCACGGTGTAGGAGAATCCACCGACCTCGCTGACCGCCTCGGTGACGCCGTCGAACAGCTCCGGACGGTGATCGACCAGCCACCCCGCGCCCTGGCCGCCCCCGGCCTCCTCGTCGGCGAGGAACGCGAACACGATGTCACGCGGCGGAACGATCCCGTCACGCTTGAACCGCCGGGCGACGGCGAGGCTCATGGCCACCATGTGCTTCATGTCGATGGCGCCGCGACCCCAGAGGTACCCGTCGCGGATCTCCCCCTCGAAGGGCGGCACCGACCACTCGGACGCGTCCGCGGGCACGACGTCGAGATGCCCGTGCACGAGCAGGGCGCCCCGCGAGGGATCGGCACCGGGCAGCCGCACGACGACGTTGCCCCGCCCGGGCGCCGGCTCGAGATACACGGGCTCGAACCCGGCCTCCGACAGCCGCTCGGCCACGAACTCGGCCGCGGCGCGCTCCCCGGCGCCGGTGGACGGATCGTCGGTGTTGGTGGTGTCGAACCGGATCAGCTCGCGTGCCAGGGAGACGACCTCGCTCATCGCAGTACCGTAGCCGTGGTTCGTTACGGTTCCACGTCCGCACGGAGACGCCCGGGCCGGGCGCTTACCTGTCCCTGATTCACAGCCACTTGGCAGGTCCACGGGATCGCGGCCACAGCTGCGACGTGCACGGTCGAGGGCAATGGACCCGAACATGGAGGAGTACGCGCGATGAGCTCTGCTCATGAGGACGCACCGAACGCCGGACCGGCGCACCCCGCGGCGCCCGCAGCGGCGGAACCGAACACGGCCGAGCCGACGCCGGCTCCACCGGCCGGCGGCCCGCGCGGGCCGGTGCTGCGCTCGTCGCGGCTCAAGCTCGGCATCGTCGCCGCCGTCTCCGCGGTCATCGTGATCGGCGGGGGCGTGGCCGTCGCGCAGGCCGCGAGCGGTGCCAACCCCGTCCAGGACGGCCGGGGTCCGGGCGGGCACGGCGGGGGGTACGGGGCTCCCGGAGGCGGGCCGAGCGGCAACGGCCAGGGCGGGCCCGGCGGCCACGGCTTCCAGGGCAACGGCGGATTCGGCCGTGGCGGCAAGGGTGCGCTCGGCGGCATGCTGCACGGGGACTTCGTGATCAAGAAGAGCAACGGGCAGTACGTCACGCAGCGCCTCCAGACGGGCACCGTCACGGCGGTGAGCGCCACCTCGATCACCGCGAAGAGCGAGGACGGGCACGCCACCACGTTCGTCGTCGGCGAGAGCACGCGGGTCGGCAACGGGTCGGCGACGATATCGGACGTGAAGACCGGGGACACCGTCACGATCGTCGGCGTGGTCTCCGGCGACACGGCGACCGCGACCAGGATCACCGACCTCGCGCTGCGCCAGCCTGACCGGGGCGACGGCGGCAGTGACAAGCGCCCGGGTGGGTCACCGCGCCCGTCCCGCACCGCCTGACGCCGCACCAGCTGACGCCGCACCAGCTCAGGGCCGCGCACGGCACGGTCCAGCCGCGCTGCTTCGTCCGGTGCCGGCCTCGGCCGCCGCCGCCCTCAGGGGTGCGGGCGAGCCGTGCCGGGCATGATGGGCGGTGAGGCAGGAGGGAGGCGACGATGATCGGCACGTTGCGCGCGGTGGCGCTCGACGCACCCGACGCCCGGCGGCTCGCCGCGTTCTACGCCGCCCTCGGCGGGTGGACCGTGCGGCACGCCGAGCACGACTGGATCACGGTGGAGACCGGGGACGGGTGGCGCATCGCCGCCCAGAGCAGCCCCGAGCACGTCGCGCCGCGGTGGCCCGATCCGGCGTACCCGCAGCAGGCGCACCTCGACCTGCGCGTGCCGGACCTCGGCGCCGCCTCGGCGAAGGCGGTGGAGCTGGGCGCCGAGCCGCTGCGCGAGAACGAGAACTGGCACACGCTGGCCGACCCGGCCGGGCACCCGTTCGACCTGTGCCTGTTCCCGGCGACGCCGCGGACCACGCTCATCGGCGTGACGCTGGACTGCCCGGACGCCGGGGAGCTGAGCAGGTTCTACGCGAAACTGCTCGGCAAGCCCGTCACGTACGAGGGCGAGGGCGTGGCGATGATCGGTGCGGACGGGACGCAGCCGGTGATGTTCCAGCAGGTCACCGACTACCACGCGCCGCGGTGGCCCGACCCCGCGTATCCGCAGCAGGTCCATCTCGACGTCACGGTCGAGGACGTCGACGCGGCCGAGGCGGCGGTGCTGCGGCTCGGCGCCACCTCGCTGTCCTGCGGCGGGGTGAACTGGCGGGTCTACGCCGACCCGGCCGGCAAGCCGTTCTGCCTCTGCTGGGACTGACTTCAGGCGCCCGGCGGCAGCTGCCGGGGCACGTGAGCGTGCGGTAGCGGCGGATGCGGCGGCATCGGCGGGCGGCGATAGAGGCCGATCGCGCGGCCGCCCAGGGCGCGGGTCGCCTTGCCGTTGGCGACGCCGCCGAGGACGATCGCGGCGCCGGGGATGAGCTTGGCGGCCATCTTCTTCACCGCGCGCACGCCCGCCATCTGGGCGAGCTTCAGCGCCAGCCGCACGAGCACGTTGCGCGTCTCGGGCCGCTGGGCCGGCAGCAGCGCCTCGATGCGCTCCCGGCCCCGGGCCACCGCGAGGGCCGTGCGGGCGGTCTGGGTGTACTTGTGGATGCCCTGCAGCACGAGCAGGTCCACGGCCCGATCGGGATGGGCGGGGTGGGCACCGTAGTTCGCGGCGAGCATGAGGACCATTCGCGCCTGGGTCCAGGCGAGGACGCCGACGTCGAGGACGGCGCCGGCGAGCGGGACGGCGCCGGAGACCGCGCCGGACAGGCGGGACTGGTTGACGTACCGATAAACGATCATGTCGGCGAGCGCGTCTGGCGGGGCGCCGGGGTTCTGGCCCTTGAGCTTCTCCAGTTCGGCGGCCATCCTCGGGCCCAGCCGCGTGACCGCCTCCAGGGCAAGGTGCTCCGGCGCGTATTCGGGGTCGGCCTTCATCTTCGCCCACAGCCCGGCGGGAGGGCCGTCCTCGCGAACTTCGAACTCACTGTCCACCGGCTCGGTCACGCCGTCGAAGATACGAGAACCGCGCCACCACCCGCAGGCAGGCGCCCGTGAAAACGATTTGACGGGTGGACCGGACGCGGCAAGTCTTGGCGCGTGCCAGCAGACTCCATCGCGGTCACCGGCGCCTCGGGCGCCCTCGGCCGGCTCGTCGTGCGGCGCCTGCTCGACCTGGTGCCGGCCGGGCGGATCGTCGCCGTCGTGCGTGACCCGGCCCGCGTCGCGGACCTCGCCGAGCGTGGCGTCACCGTGCGGCGGGGCGACTACGACGAGCCCGCCGGCCTGGCCGAGGCGCTCGCCGGCGTCGACCGGCTCCTGCTGATCTCCTCACCCGAGCTGGACGCCGGGCGGCGCACCGCCCAGCACCGCGGGGCGATCGAGGCGGCCTCGAAGGCCGGCGTCGGCGCGGTCGCCTATACCAGCTTTCTCGGCGCGGACGCCGAGGCGGGCGGGCTCACCGAGGCGCACCACGCGACCGAGCTCGCGATCCGCGAGCTCGGTCTGCCCTACACGATGCTGCGCAACCCGTTCTACACCGACGCGTTCGTGCATCCGGGGCTGCGCACGGCGGTTGCGGCCGGCGAGCTGACCAGCGGCACCGGCGGCCGCGGCCTCAACACCGCCACGCGCCTCGACCTGGCCGAGGCCGCCGCGGCGGTGTTGACCGGCGACGGGCACGACGGCCGAGGGTATGACCTCACCGGTCCACTGTGGACGTTCCCGGAGCTCGCCGCGGTGCTGTCCGAGGTCTCCGGGCGCCCCGTCGCGCACCGTGAGGAGCCCCCGGCCGGACCGATGGGCTTCCTGCACGGCCTGGCCCGCGCCGGGGTGCTGCAGCGGCAGACGCACGACCTGGCGCGGCTGCTCGGCCGGCCCGCGACGAGGCTGCGCGATGCGGTCGAGGCCGCCCTGGCCGGCTGAGGCCCTTCAGCCGGCGCGGCCGGTCAGGGGCGCCAGTTGACATCTCCCCCAGCTGAAGCAGGGGGATTCAACCCTCGCGGGTTGAGCTTTCTGCTTCACCGGCAACAGCCGACCCGGACTACCGGCGAGGGACGGTGTACGCCCATCGGTCTTACATCGTCTCCACAGACGTCACTTCCCGCCAGCCCGGCGGTAGGCCCGGCCAGCTTGGTTACCGCTGTCCGGGCCGCACGAACCTAGCACATCTGTTCGCTTGCTCACGCGAGCCGCTTGGTGAGCGTCTCGAACGCCAGGTCCGTGCGGCGGGGGCGGCCGAAGCGCTCGTCGCCGTACGGGAACGGGCTGATCTCGCCGGTGCGGGCGTAGCCGCGGCGCACGTACCACGCGATGAGATCCTCGCGCTGCACGATGACCGTCATCCGCAGCTCGGCGGATCCCCACGCGTCGCGGGCGTGACGCTCGGCCTCGGACAGCACCGACGCGCCGAGGCCGCCGCCCTGGCGCAGCGGGTCGACGGCGAACATGCCGAAGTACGCGTAGCCGTCACGCCGCTCCAGCTGGCAGCAGGCGACGGGCGCGCCGCCGGCCTCGGCCAGCAGCACCAGGACGGCCGGATCGGCGATCGCCCCGGCGACCATCTCCGGGTCGGTGCGCTGACCGTCGAGCAGGTCCGCCTCGGTGGTCCAGCCGGCGCGGCTGGAGTCCCCGCGGTACGCGGAATGGACCAGGCCGACCAGGGCGGGCACGTCGCCGGCGGCGGCCCGGCGGAAGGTGATCGGTTGCATCCGCCCATCATGCCCCGGGCGCCGCGGTGACGAGTCACGCCGTGTCGCGGTAGGCGTGAATCTCCCACGTCCCGTCGTCGCGGCTCAGCCAGCCGTCGATCGCCCCGCCGACGTCGGCGAACATCATCACCCGGTCGTACACCCAGTCGGCGAAGTCGTCCTGCTCCCGCTCGGCGAGGCCGGTGCGCACCGCGGCGCCGAACGTGATCAGGCTGGTGCCCTCCAGCGGCGAGGCGGCGAGCACGCCGATGACGCGCTCGTCGCCGGGGGCCACGTCGTCGCGCTCCTCGACCTCGAGGTAGCCCCCGTCCGGCATCTCCACCAGGAACGCCACGGCGGCCCTCAGCGGCTGGCGGCGGCGAGGCCGGCGAGGACCCCGGCGGCGTCGCGGTCGGTGCCGTACACGGCCGTGCCCGGCTCCTGCCGCCAGCTGTCGTCGAGCCCGCCCGCGTCGACCGGGTCGAAGCCCAGTTCGTCGACCAGCCCCATGACGAGCCGCTTGGCGGTGGCGTCGTCGGCGGCCACGGGCAGCGCGACGCGGCCCCGGCCGCCGGGCGGGCGGCCCCCGCTTCGCAGGTGCTCCGCCTGGATGGTGTTGAAGACCTTCACCAGCTGGGCGCCGGGCAGGTGCTCGGCCGTCCAGCGGCTGGACGTGGTCCCGGCCTCGATCTCGGCGATGCGGCCGTCGCGGTCCGGGTAGTAGTTGCCGGCGTCGATGACGACGCGGTCGGCCAGGTCGGCGGCGGGCAGGCCGGGGACGACCCGCAGCGGTACGGCCAGGACGACCAGCTCCGCGCGGGCGGCCTCGGCGACGGTGCCGGCATTCGCGCCGGTCTCGGCGGCCAGGCCCGCGAGCGAGCCGGGCCCGCGCGAGTTGGCGACGGTGACGTCGTGCCCGAGCTCGCGCCAGCGGCGGGTGAGCGTGCCGCCGACGTGCCCGGACCCGATGATGCCGATCTTCATGCGTCTCCCCCAACGAGCCGTGCGATTCCCACGCTACCCGCGCCGCCACCGCGCGCCCCGGCGATTGCCGCGCGGCGCGCCGCGACCCGCCGAGGCCGCCGCCGCACCGGCCCGGACCGTGCGCCAGGTGGCGGAGGTCCAGGTTGACGTACAGTCGCCGGATGGAACCCGCGGCGAGCGCGACGGCGGCGCTGCCGGCCCCGCTCACCTCGCTGGTCGGCCGCGACGCCGAGGTGAGCGCGGCCACCCGCCTGCTGGGCGGTGGCGGACGCCGGCTGGTGTCGCTGGTCGGCCCGGCCGGCAGCGGCAAGACCCGGGTGGCGATCGCGGTCGGGGCCGCCGCGGCCGGGCCGGTGCGGTTCGTCGATCTGTCCACGATGGACGACCAGGAGCCCGCCGCCTTCGTGCTCGACGCCTTCGGCGTCGCCCGCCGCCCCGACCTGGGCGAGCTCGGCACGCTGCTCGACGCCCTTCCCGCGGCCTCCCCCGGCGGCTGTCCGGCGCTGCTCGTGCTCGACAACTGCGAGCACGTCGCCGCCGCGGTGGCCGCTCTGGCGCAGCGGCTGCTCGCGCTGCACCCGGACCTGCGCCTGCTCGTGACCAGCCGGCGGCCGCTCGGGCTGAGCGCCGAGACGGTCCTCGCCGTCGAGCCGCTTGACGCCGGCACGGCGCTGCGGCTGTTCGAGACCCGCATGTTCGAGCGCACCGGACGCCCGCTGCCGGTCGCGCACCGGCCCGCCGCGGCGGCGATCTGCGCGGCGCTGGACGGGCTGCCGCTCGCGGTGGAGCTGGCCGCGGCGCGCGCCGCGCTGCTGTCGGTGCCGGAGGTGCGCCGCCTGCTCGCCGACCGCTTCCGGGTCCTCGCCGACGCGAAGGCGGGCGGCCCCGAGCACCACCGCACCCTGCGCGCCGCGCTCGACTGGAGCTACCAGCTGCTCTCCCCGCCCGAGCGGGCCCTGCTGCGCCAGCTTTCGGTGTTCCAGGGAGGGTGGGGCGAGTCGGCGCCGGCGATCCTGCCCGCGTTCCGGCCGGGGCTCATGGCCGCGCTCGCCGAGTGCTCGCTGGTGGGCCTGCCGGAGGGTGGCCGCGGCCGGATGCTGCAGACCGTCGCAGCCTACGCCGCGGCACGCCTCGCCGAGCACCCCGCCGAGGCCGGCGCCGCGCTCGACGCGCACGCCGCGTTCCATCTCGAGCTCGCCGAGCGGGCCGCCGCCGGCATCCGCGGCCCCGAGCAGCGCGAGTGGCTGCGCACACTCACCCTGGAGCAGGACAACCTGCGCGCCGCCCTGGCGAGGCTGGCCACCCGCCCCGGCCGCGCCGCCGACGCCGACCTGCGCATGGCCGCGGCGATGGCGCCCTTCCAGCATTTCATCGGCGGCTACTCCCAGGGCCGCCAGTGGCTGGCCGAGGCCCTCGAGCGCCGGCCCGGCGCGCCCGCCTCCGCCCGCGTGGCCGCGTCCACGGCCGCGGCGACGCTGGCGATGCTCGCCTGCGACTATCCCACCGCCGCCGCCCTGGCCGGCCAGGCGCTCCCGCTCACCGGCGACGACCCCGCCGCCCGCGGCCGGCTGCTCACCCTGATGGGCAGCGTGGAGCGCGAACGGGCGCGCTACCCGCAGTCACGGTCCCACCTCGAGGAGGCCCGGCGGCTGTACCGCGGGTCCGGCGACGCCTGGGGCGAGGGCCGGGCCACGCAGCTGGCCGGCGCGACCGCCTGGCTGTCCGGCGACCTCGACGCCGCCGCGGACCTGCTGGCCGCCGCCCTGACCGCGTTTCGTGACCGGGCCGACGCCGAGTCCGCGGCGTCGTCGCTGACCCACCTCGGCGCGATCGCGCACTACCGCGGTGACCAGCGCACCGCCCGCCGCTGCCTGGTCGACGCCCTCGACCGCTTCACCGAGCTCGCCTTCCCGGAGGGCGTGGCCTGGGCGCATGACCTCCTGGGCCGCGTCGACCTCGCCGACGGCCGCCTCCCGTCCGCCGACGAGCGCCTTCGCGCCAGCCTCACGATCCACCGCCGCGTCGGCGACCGCTGGCGCACCGCGAGCGTGCTGGAGGCCCTGGCCGAGTGCCGCCGCCGCGCGGGCGAGGTGGCGCACGCGGCGGCCCTGCTCGCCGCCGCCGACGTGCTGCGCCGCGAGATCGCCGCCCCGGCGCCCGCCTGCGAGCGACCGGCGCGCGACGCCACGGTCGCGGCCGTGCGCGCGGCCCTACCCGCGGCCGGGTTCGAGCGGGCGTACCGCTTCGGCACCCGCACCCCCGTCGACGACCTCCTCGACCTGGCCCCGGCCCGCCGGGCTTGCTGAATCGGCCCCGATCACGCCGGGGCACGCGACGTCACTCTCACGGGTGAAGTGCCCCGCCCTGCTGGGCCCAGGACCGCGCCGGCCCCTCGTAGCGGCCACCGCCCGGCGTCCTACGGGTCGCTCACCCGAACATCGAGTTGATCACGGCGGCCCCGCGCACGGGCCGCGACACATCGCCGGCCGCCATTCCCGCGCCGGCCGCCGGCCGGGCACAGCAGCGGCGCAACGGTCCGAAACGCGTTCTCGAAGCGGGAAAGAATACCAATCAAAAACCGACAAACGCCGATCTTGTACGGCAAGAGCGGTCGATTCCGCGCCGGCGGCGGGATCCGGCGCCCGGGCGGCGCGGACCCGCGCAGCTGCTGGCATCCAGCGGCTTCCCATCGAGTGTTCATCGCGCGTTGTCCTCTGACACTGGACAGAACGCCCGGATGACCTCCTAATTGAATGCACCTCGCCCGGCACCCCGCCGCCGGTCGGGCCCGCCGCTTCACCATGCAC
The DNA here is from genome assembly GCF_040689395.1 of Dactylosporangium sp. NPDC051484. NCBI lineage: Bacteria > Bacillati > Actinomycetota > Actinomycetes > Micromonosporales > Micromonosporaceae > Dactylosporangium > Dactylosporangium sp. NPDC051484. The sequence goes on from NZ_JBFAZX010000015.1 coordinate 43,290, forward strand.
CTGCACGTTCGCTTTTCACCACCACCACAACACCAGCCTGGGTAGCACGCACCCTTCGTCCGGGAGGCCGCCGTGAACGACACGACACCCGCCATCCTCCTCACCGAGGCCACCGCCGCCGCGTATGTCGCCGCCGCCGGGTTCCGGGTCGGGCCGGTCGGACGCGTCGGGGTGGAACTGGAGTACTGCGTGCGCGATCCCCGCCGGCCCCTGCACCGCCCGTCGCCGGCGCGGCTGCTCGGCCTCCTGGCCCACCTGGGCAACCCGCTGCCGGGCGGCAGCGCGGTCACCATCGAGCCCGGCGGGCAGCTGGAGCTGTCCAGCTCCGTCGGCGCCTCGCTGACCGAGTGCACGAGCGCCGTCGCGGGCGACCTGGCGCTGGTGCGCGCCACACTGGCCGACCACGGCCTGCACCTGGACGGCACCGGCCTGGACACCGTGCGCCGGCCGCGGCTGGTGACGGATCACCCGCGGTACGTGGCCCTGGCCGAATACCACGACCGGGCGGGCACGCGCGGGCGCACCGTGATGACCAATTCCGCCTCGATCCAGGTGTGTCTTGACTCGGGTACCGACGAGAACGGCTCCGAGACCGACGACTGGTCGCACTTCGCGCGGCGCTGGTGGCTCGCGGACGCCATCGGCCCGGTGATGATGGCCGCCTTCGCCAACTCCCCGCACGTCACCAGGACGGGCCGGCGCTGGGCCTCCTACCGCCAGGCGCTGCGCTTCGGCACCGACGCCAGCCGCACCCGCGCACCGCGGCGCAGCGCCGACCCGCGCACCGCGTGGGCGCGCTACGCGCTCGCCGCGAAGGTCGCGATGGTGGCGCCGGCCTTTGAGAACCCGGAGAACCCGGAGGACCCGGCGGACGCGGCCGGCGAGACCGACGCCGGCGGCCGCTGGCTGGTGCCGAGCGGGCTGACCATGCGCGACTGGCTGCGGGGGCACGGCCCGCGACCCGTGACCCTCACCGACCTCGAACGCCACCTCGGCACGCTCGTGCCGCCGGTGCGACCGCGCGGCTACCTGGAGTTGCGGATGATCGACCAGCAGGCCGGCGACGACTGGATCGTCCCGGTCGCGGTCGTCACCGCGCTGCTCGACGACCCGGAGGGCGCACAGGTCGCCGCCGACGCCACCGAGCACCTGCGCTCGCCGCTGCGCCGGCACCGCGACTGGCTCGGCGCCGCCCGCGACGGCCTCGCCGACCCGGCGCTCGCCACGGCGGCGCTGACCTGTTTCACCGCGGCGCAGTCGGTCCTCGCACGCCGTGGCGCGCCGCTGCCGGTGCGTGACGCCGTGGCGCGGTTCCTCGACCAGTACGTCCTGCGGGGGCGTTGTCCCGCCGACGACGCGCGGCAGCAGCGGGATCGGCGGGTGGGTGTGGTATCCACGGGATGACCAGGCCGATCACGGAGGCGATGCGCCGCATCCACAACGGTGAGCCGGTCAGCTCGCTGTCGCACTGACGCGCGGCGGCGGGCCGTCGGCGGCGCCGGAGTCCGCGGGTGTCCGATCTCTGCGGTCCCGTTGTTCGCGGCTCGTCGTTCGTGGTCCGATGGTCGTGCCCTGCTCCCCGGCCCTCGCGACGCACGCCGCCGCCCGACCTGACGTGAGTGAACCCGTGATCGTGACCCGCCGTGACTGAGCCGGTGCCGAGCGCCGAGCTGCTTGACGCCGAGCCGGATCGGCACGGACCGGCCGTGGGTTCGCACGCGCCGGCCGTCCGGATCGCCGTGCTCGGGCCCCTGCGCACCGAGGTCGGCGGCGCGCTCGTGGACGCGGGCGGGCCGCGGCAGCGCGCGGTCCTGGCGCGCCTGGTCGCCGCCGGCGGGCACGTCGTGCCGACCGACCGCTTCATCGACGACCTCTGGCAGGGTGAGCCGCCCCCGAAGGCGCTCGCCGCGCTGCAGGTCTACGTCTCCAATCTGCGCCGGGCCCTCGAGCCGGGCCGGGCACCCCGCACCCCGGCGACGGTGGTGGTCTCGGCCGCACCCGGCTACGCGCTGCGCCTGCCCGACGACCGGGTGGACGCGTGGCGCTTCGAGGCCCTGCTGCGCCGCGGCAGCGAACTCGCCGAACGCGACCCGCGCGCCGCCGACCCGCTGCTGCGCGCGGCGCTGGACGCCTGGGCCGGCCCCGCCTACGCCGAGTTCGCCGACGAGCCGTGGGCCGGCCCGGAGTCCGCCCGCCTGGAGGAGCTGCGCCTGGTCTGTCTCGAGACGGCCGGCCGGGTGGCGCTGCGGCTCGGCCGCGCCGCGCTGGTCGTGGCGGAGCTGGACCGCCACGTGCAGGAGCATCCGCTGCGCGAGGAGGCCGTGCACCTGCTCGCGACCGCGCTGTACCGGGCCGGGCGCCAGGCCGACGCCCTGGCCGCGCTGCGCCAGGCCCGCCGGCGCCTCAGCGACGAGCTCGGCGTCGACCCGGGGCCGGCGCTGCGCGCTCTGGAGAGCGACGTGCTCACCCAGGCCCCGCACCTGTCGGCGGACGCCGCCCCGGCCCCGGCCACGCCGCGCGGGTTCGACGGCGCCGCGGGTGTCGCCGGGGCTTCCGTGGCGACGATCGACCCTCCCGCCCCGTCGCCCGGCGCGACCGGCACGTCACGTGTCCCCGCCGGCCCGGTGGCCGCCACGCGGTCCGCCGAGGCCGTCGGGCGCGAGGCAGAGCTGGACGCGCTCGCCTCGATCGCCGCCTCCGCCGGACGCGACGGGCTGCGCATCGTCTGGGTCGGCGGGGAGGCCGGGGCGGGCAAGACGACGCTGCTGCGGGCGTTCGGTGCGACGATCACCGAGCGTGGCTGGCGGGTCGCGTGGGGACGATGCCCCGAGGTCGACGGCGCGCCGCCGGCGTGGGCCTGGGCCGAGGTGCTGCGCGACCTGTCCATCGGCTCCGTCGGCGGCGGCGTCGACGACCGGCTCCGGCCCCTGCTCGACGGGGGCGGCCACGGCCCGGCTGGCGACCAGTTCCAGCTCGCGCAGGCGGTCGGCGAGCGGCTCGGGTCGGGCGGGCCGCTGCTCGTCGTGCTCGACGACGTCCACCGCGCCGACGGCGAGACCCTGCAGGTGCTGCGGCACGTCGCCGTCGCGCTGGCCGAGCGCTGCGTGCTCATCGTTGCCACGTTCCGTAGCGGCGAGGCCCCGCCGCAGCTGGGCTCGGCCCGCGCCGCGCTCGCCGGCCCGCGCTCGGCCGAGCTCGTCGTCGGCGGGCTCGGGCGGCAGGCAGCAGCGCGGGTGCTCGCCGGGCACCTGGGCGCACCGCTGGACGAGGAGACGGCCGCGGTTGTGCACGAGCGCACCGGCGGCAACCCGCTGTTCCTGGCCGAGACGGCACGGTTGATCTCCGCGGAGGGCGCCGGCAGCGCCGTGGGAGCGATCCCGTCGGGCATCGGGCACGTCCTGCGGCGCCGGCTGGCCCGGCTGCCGGCGCCCGCGCAGACGGTACTGCGGCACGCGTCGATCCTCGGCCGCGACGTCGACATCGACGTGCTGAGCGAGGCCTTCGCCGAGGACGAGGACGCCGTGCTCGACGGGCTGGAGGCGGGCGTCCTCGCCGGGCTGCTCGAGGAGCCCGCGCCGGGCCGGGTACGGTTCGCGCACGCCCTGCTGCGCGACGTGCTGTACGACGACATGCCCCAGCTTCGCCGCCGCCGGCTGCACGAGCGCGTGCTGGCCGTACTCGAGCGGAACAGCCCCGGCGACGTCGCCGCCCTCGGCCACCACGCCCTCGCCGCGGCGACCCCGGCGACCGCCGCGCGCGCCGCGGGGCACGCGGCCGCCGCCGCCCGGCAGGCGACCGCGCTCTTCGCCCACCGCGAGGCCGCCCAGCTGTACACCGGGGCGCTCGACGCCCTCGCCCTGCGGCGCCCGGCCGACCCCGCATGGCGCCTCGACCTGCTGTGCGGCCTGGTCTCGGCCCGGGCCAACTCGGGCGACGCGATCGGCGCCCGCACGGCCCGCGCCGACGCGGTCGACACGGCCCTGACGCTGCTCGGCGCCGGTGCGGCCCCGGGCGACGCCGTCCCCGACGTGGGTGCGGGCAGCGACGCCGAGCCGCTCGCGCGAGCCCTGGCCGCGTTCGACGCGCCGGTCGCGTGGACCATCCGCGTCGCCCGGACCGCCGACGCGCGGCTGGTCTCGCTGCTGGAGCAGACCCTGGCCCGGCCCGGCGTGCCGGCGGGGCTGCGCTGCCGGATGCTGGTCACGCTCGTGTACGAGCTGGAGGGCGAGGACCTCGCCCGGTGCGCCGACGCCAGCGCCGAGGCCCTGCGCATCGCTCGAGCGGTCGGCGACCCGCTGCTGTTGTGCCAGGCGCTGAACGCCCGATACTTCGCGGTGCTCAACCCGCGGCGGCGCCACGAGCTGCCCTGGGTGGGCGAGCAGCTGCTGGACGCCGCCGAGCGGGCCGGGTCGCTGGCCTTCCAGGCGCAGGCGTACCACGTGCTGTACCAGGTGGCGCTGGAGCGCAGCGACCTGCGGCTGGCACAGGAGCACCTGGACCGCGCCCTGGAGCGCTCCACCGCCGGCCAGCTCGGTGTGATCCTGTCGGTGATGGCGATGCTCGGCGCGATCCGCGCCCTGTTCGCCGGCGACCACGCCGCGGCCGAGCGGCTCTACACGGAACTGGGCGAGCGCATCGAGGCCGCCGGCCAGCCGAACGGTTCGATGGTCGGCATCTGCGGCGTGTTCTTCGTCCGGCTCACGCAGGGCCTCGGCCACACCTTGCTGCCGGTGCTCGAGTCGGTGCGCCAGTTCGCCCCGGGCGATGCCGACGAGCTGATCGTGCGCGCCCTCGTCGACGGCGGCCGGCTGGACGAGGCCCGGGCCCGCTGGACGCCGCAGTACCCGATCCGCGAGGACTACTACTGGCTGGGCTGGATGGGCGTGCGCGCCGAGAATGCCGTCGCGCTCGGCGACGCCGCCGTGGCGGCCGACTGCTACGCGGCGTTGCTGCCGTGGGCCGGCCAGTTCGCCGGCCTGGCGAGCGGGTCGGTCACCGGCCCGCCGGTCGACCTGCTGCTGGGCCGCCTGGCCGCGCTGCTCGCTCGCCCGGCGGACGCGCACTTCGCGGCCGCCCGGGACCTGGCCGCGCGGACCGGCGCGACGCCCTGGACGTAGCGCGCCCGGGCGCGCACCGGACACGGCTCAGCCGAAGATCAGCCGCTCGCGGCGCAGGAAGCCGGGGCGCATGACGGCGAGCATGAGCCGCAACGCGGGGCCGGCCATGCGGTACAGCTCGACGAGCTCGTCGGCGGTCGCGTACCGCTCGATGCGCGGCAGCTCGAAGCCGGCCTTCGAGCCCTTGCGGACCGCGTTCTCCACGCGCTGCCACTGCTCGTGCGTGACGTACCGGCGGATCACCGGAAACAGCGTGCGCTCCTCGTCGTCGATGTGCTCGTCGAGGAGGTCACGCAGCATGGCCAGGCTGTCCGACAGCCGCCCGGCCGCCTCCCGGTCGCCCGGCGTGGCGGCCAGCGCGGCGGCCTCGGCGCGCACGCGGTCCAGCAGCGGGTCGAGCTGCCTGTGGTCGTCGGTGAGCTCGGCCAGGTCGACCTCGGCGCCGGCGGTCTCGCGCAGCACCGGCCACAGCACGTCGTCCTCCGCCTGGTGATGGTGGTGGATGCCGTCGCACAGGTCGGTGAGGTACCGCCGGATCGCTTGCACGCGACCCGGCGTACCAGGCGTGCGGCCCTGCGCCATCGCCAGCGTCACGTCGGCGAACCGGCGCGCGTCGCCACGCATCGAGCGGTGGTTGATCGTGATGCCGATCAGGTTGGGTTCGGTGTTCGTCATGCGGTACAGCGAAAGCCCGGACGGTTGGCGGCCACTTAATGCCCGCTTGGCGCCCCGCGGATGCGTCGCCCCGGCCAGGCGCGGCGGCTCGCGGAAATCGGTGCCGGAACCGACGTTCGGGGGTCCTCACCGGCGGACTGGGTTCGATAGCATCGAACAAGTTTCGGCAGGAGGTTCGAAGGTGCGCACGACGGCAAGGCAGGACCGCGTCGAGGACAACGGGCAAGCACTCGTCGGGGCCCGGATGCGCCAGTTCCGCAAGGAGCGCGGGCTGACGCTGCGGGGTCTGGCCACCCAGTCCGGCCTGTCCATCGGGTTCCTCTCCCAGGTCGAGCGGGGCATCTCGGCGATCGGCCTGACCGCTCTCAACGGCGTGGCCGCGGCGCTGGACCGCCCGGTGTCGGAGTTCTTCCACGAGCAGGACCAGGCGGCGGCGCGGCCCGCGCCGACCGACGACCTGCCGGAACACTTCACGTTGACCCGCGCCCAGAACGGCGCGACCGAGTACGTGTCCGGCCAGACCACCTACCGCATGCTCTCCGACCGCGGCCCGCACCTGGTGCTCGAGCCGATGCTCGTGCACATCGCGCCCGGCGGGCGCCGCGAGGAGGCCTACGGCCACGCCGGTGAGGAGTTCGCCTACGTGGTGTCGGGAGAGCTGCTCTACGAGGTCAACGGCATCGAGCACCGGCTCTTCCCCGGCGACAGCCTACACCTGCGCTCGAGCACCCCGCACCGGCTCTACAACGACACCGACGGGGTCACCACCGTGGTCTCGGTGGTGACCCCGCGGCTGTTCTGAAGATCGTTGTTCACTCTCACGTCAAAATTTTGGTGACCGCGTTCATCGTCGCCGCCCAGGCCGGCGTGCGCGGGTCGATCACGTCGAAATGGTCGGCGGCCGGCTCCAGCCGGACCACCCGGTCGCCGGCCGCCAGCGCCGCCCTGGCGTAGCGGCGGGACATGTCGACGAGGTCCAGGCCGTCGGCCCGGCCCTGGACCACGATCACCGGCACGCCCAGCGGCAGGCGTAGCAGCGGGTCCGACGCCGCCAGCGCGGCCTCGTCGCCGCGCAGCGCCGCGGCGACCGCGCCGGTGCCGATCCCGCGTCGCCGGCCCTCGGTCAGGTCGAGCACGCCCGCCTGGGACACCACCACCGACACCGCGCCGGGCGCGTCGGCCGCCGCCCGCACCGCGAGCTGCCCGCCGGCCGAGTGACCGAACAGCACCAGCCGCGACGGGTCGACCCTGGGGTCCGCAGCGCCCGCGAAGGCGGGGCCCGCCGCGAGGCCCGCGGCGACGTCCGCCGTCGTGGCCGCCCAGCCGTGGCGGTCCGGGCTGCGGTACTCGAGGTTCCACGCGGCGAATCCGCGGTCGGCCAGGTCGATCGCCATCGCGTCCATGAGGTCGGCACCCCAGACCGAGCGCCAGAAGCCGCCGTGCAGCAGCACCGCGACGGGCGCCGGGCCGGTGCCGGCCGGCAGCCGCAGCTCACCCCACTGCTGCGCGCCGGGCCCGTAGGCGATCCGCCGCGCCGGGCGCCGCAGCCGGTGCACCGCCCGCCGGACGGCCCAGGTGATACCCCAGATCTCACGGCCCTGGTGATGCTCCGACCCGGGCGCGACGGGCTGGGGCCCGGTCGCGGTCAGGTCGAGCCACACGGTCCGCGCGGTGTGGGCGCCCGGCGCCGTCATCAGCTGCCGGGCCGGTGCCGTTGGCCCGGGCAGCACGACGACGGCGCCGGTCGTCCCCCCCCCAACGCCGCCGCGAGATCCCCCACCTCGCGGACGGCGCCGTCCACCCCGAGCCCGGCGAACTCGGCCTCCGCCAGCTCGCGCACCAGGTCGAGGTCGGCGACCAGGCCCGGGCCCACGATCACGTCGACGTTCATGCCGCGTCCCGGCGCAGCAGGGGCAGCACCGCGCCGCCCAGCAGGTCCACGCCGCCCTCGTCGGTCAGCCCGTGCGGCGTGCCGAACTCCACCCGCCCGACACCGGCGTCGATCAGCGCCTGCGCCTGCGCGGCGACCTGCTCCGGCGTGCCGGAGAACGCGAAGAGGTCGAGCACGTCGTCGGGCACGAGCCGCCCGGCCGCCTCGTGCTCGCCGCGCTCGACCAGCTCGGCGACGCGACGGACGAGATCCGCCGGTACCGCCGCGGTCGGGTCGAGCTCGGCGACGACCGCGAGGTACATCGCGACCTCGGTGCGTGCCTTGGCCCGGGCGGCGGCACCGTCGCGGTCGACCACGGTCACCGCGCCGAGCACGATCCGCACGTCGTCGACCGACCGGCCGGCCGGTTCGGCGCCCGCCCGCAGCCGCTCGCGCACGACGCCGGCCATCGCCGGGTTGGCGCTGCCGCCCACCTTGATCTCGGCCGCGACCCGGCCGGCGAGCGCCGCGCCCTGCGGGCCCCAGGCGCCGATCAGCAGCGGCGGGTCGGGGCGCTGGACCGGATAGCGCAGGGCGACGCCCGGCGCGAGCCGGAACACCCGGCCGTCGAAGCCGTCGGTCCGGCCACCGAGCAGGCGGTACACGACTTCGGCGGCCTCACCGAGCGCGGAGATCGGCCGGGGCTGGTCGATCCCGACCGCGCCGAGCCAGGTGCCCCGGGCCAGCCCGAGGTAGGCGCGGCCGGCGGAGGCGAGGTCGAGTGCCGCGACCTGGCCGGCGATCTCGTAGGGCGCCATCGAGTACGGGTTGAGGCAGGCCGCGCCGAGCCGCACCCGCGTGGTGGCGCCGGCCATCTCCAGCAGCGGGAAGATCGGCGGCTGGAACATGAGGTCGCCGAAGACGGTCAGCACGTCGAACCCGTGCGCCTCGGCCGCCCGGGCGAGGCGGGCGTAGTCGCCGGGCCGCTTGTCGCTCTGGATGCCGAGTCCGAACTGCACCCCCATGCGGGCACTCACGTGAGGTCTGCCGAGTTCATGGCGCGCCGCCGGGTGCGCTCGACCCGCATCACCAGGCGCTCCTCCGGATCGGGGCAGCAGAACAGGGTGTCGCGCTCCAGCCAGTCGCCGGCCGGGAGCGTGCGCTGCTTGGCGGCCAGGAATGGCAGGACGGCGGCCAAGGCGTACACGCAGAAGTGCTTGCCGTCCGGCAGCCGCAGGTGCGCGCTGCGCTCCAGTTCGAAGTAGTCACCGACCGCCATCCCGCAGACCGAGCGGCCCTCGATCTGCTCGACGGTGACCCTCAGGTCGTAGAGCTCCATGTCATGGTCTTCGGACATTCCTCACCCTCCGATCCGGACGACGATCTTGCCGGTGGTACGCCCCGCGGCCAGGTCCTGCAGGGCGGCGGGCGCCCCTTCGAGCGGCTCGACCCGGTTGACCGGCGGCCGGACGGCACCGGTGGCATAGAGCGCGAACAGCGCCTCGTAGGCGGCGGCGACCTCGTCCGGGCGCCGCCACGGGTACGCCGAGCCCCACGACAGGCCGACGAGGGTGGCGTTGCGTGCGACCAGGCTCATCGGGTCGACGGCCGGCGGCGGGCCCGCCGCGGCGCCGACGGCGACGATGCGCCCCTCGAAGGCCAGGCAGTCCAGCGAGCGCGCGAACACGTCGCCGCCGACCGGGTCTATCACGACGTCGACGCCCGCGCCGCCGGTGGCGGCGTCGACGGCCCGGCGGAAGTCCTCGGCGTGATAGTCGATCGCGACGTCGGCGCCGTTCGCGCGACACACCTCGGTCTTCGCCGGGCCGCCCGCGGTGCAGATCACCCGGGCGCCGCGGGCGAGCGCGAGCTGGGTGGCCGCGACGCCGACCCCGCCGGCCCCGGCGTGCACCAGCACGGTGTCCCCCGCGGACACTCCGGCGCGCTCCAGGCTGAACCACGCGGTCTGGTACGTCACCGGGATCCCAGCGCCGGTCACCGGGTCGAGCGCGGCGGGCCGTGACACGAGCAGGCCGGCGTCGATGGTGACGGTCTCGCCGAGGGCGCCGTGCGGCAGCGCCGGGCACCCGATCACCGCGGCGCCCGCGTCCGGGCCGCTCAGCACCCGCCCGCTGAACTCGACCCCGGGCGTGACCGGCGGTGCCGGCCGCACCGGGTACGTCCCCCGGCACAACATCACGTCGAGGAAGTTGAGGCCGACCGCCTCGACCGCGACGGACACCTGGCCGGGTCCGGGCTCCGGGTCGTCCGGCACGTCGGCGACGGCGAGCACGTCGAGCGGCTCGCCGTCGCGGTGGGCGACGAGGCGCTTCACGCTCGCACCAGCTCGGCGTGGTGGTGGACGATCAGCCAGCCGTCGCCGGTGCGGCGCAGCACGTCGGTGACGCGGGTGACCGACACCTGGTCCGGCGCCTCGCTCGGCATCTGGCCCGCGGTGCGGGCGTGCAGCTCGTAGCGGGCCACGCCGACGTCGCCCCACACGTCGATCCGCTTGGCGCGGGCGACCAGCTCGGCCAGCAGCGGCCGCCGGCCGGCGGCGTCGCGCCGTTCGCGGTACTCGTCCAGCTCGGCCCGGGTGCGCAGCGGCCCTGGCAGGTGGGACTCCCAGGTGGTGACGTCGGGGTCGAGGTGGGCGTCGAAGCGGCCCCGGTCGCCGGCCAGGAACGCGTCGTACATGTCGTCGATCGCGGCGGCGATCTCGATGGTCTCGGGGCACGCCGTCACGGCCGCACCCCCGACCGGTCGTCGCGCACCACGGCGCCCCCCTTCATCACCCACCGCACACCGCGCAACGCCGAGGTGTCGGCGAGCGGGTCGTGGTCCATCGCGATCAGGTCGGCCAGCTTGCCCGGTTCGACCGTGCCCAGGTCCCGCTCGGCCCGCAACCAGCGCACCGGCCCGAGCGTGGCGGCGTACAGCGCCCGCTGCGGCCCGATGACGGCCGACATGTGCTCCAGCTCGCGGACGGTGGCGTTGGTACCCTCGAACGGCCAGAACGGCGGCATGTCGCTGCCCAGCAGCACCTCCACCCCGGCGGCCACGGCGAGGGCGAAGCTCTCCAGGTGCCGCTCCCCCGCACCCAGCGACCGCTGCTGCATCCAGTCCGGCACGCCGAGCTCGTCGAAGAACTCCTTGCATCTCGTGACGAGCAGGGTCGGCACCAGGGCGGTGCCACGTTCGGCCATCCGCGCGGCCAGCTCCGCGGTCAGCTGGTAGCCGTGCTCCACGCAGTCGAGGCCGAGCTCCACGGCCTCGGCGATGACCGGCGCCGGCCCGGCATGCGCGGTGACCCGCCGCCCCCAGTCGTGCGCGGTCTTGAGCACCGCGGCCAGCTCGTCGGGGTGCAGCTGGCGGGTGTCGATCGACTCGTGCTCGCCGGCGATGCCGCCGGAGATCATCACCTTGATCAGGTCGGCGCCGGCCCTGACCTGCTGGCGCACCCCGCGCCGGAACCCGTCGACGCCATCGCACTCGAGCGTGTCGCTGCCCTCGTGGCCGTGGCCGCCGGTGCAGACCAGGGCCCTGCCGGCGGTGAAGATCCGCGGCCCGGGCGTGCGGCCGGCCTCGATCGAGCGGCGCAGCGCGAAGTCGGCGTGGTCCTTCTCCGCGACGCAGCGCACCGTCGTCACTCCACAGTGGAGGGTACGCCGGGCACCGTCGGCCATGTAGAGCGCGAGCTCGTGCGGGCCCATCTGCTTGAGCCGGTCGCCGGTCGTGCCCGGCAGGGTGAGCGACAGGTGGGTGTGCATGTTGACCAGGCCCGGTGTGAGCCAGGCGCCGCCGAGGTCGACGCGGGTCGCATCGCCGTCGATCTCGGCCAGCACCCGCTCGCGCGGGCCCACGGCCGCGATCCGCTCGCCGACCACCCAGACGGCGGCGTCGTCGATCGGCTGGGTACGCGCGTCGACGACCGTGCAGTGCTCCAGCAGGAGGCTCATGGTTCCACTCCGTAGATCGTGCGGGCGGCGTCGGCGGAGACGTAGCCGTCGGCCACGTCCTCACGGACCGCGTCCGGATGGCGCAGGGCGGGGTCGCCGTGTCCCCCGCCGCCGGCGGTCAGGATCGTCACCCGGTCGCCGGCCGCGACGGTCGTGCGCTTGGTGCTCACGGCGCGCTCCCGCGCCGTGCCTGGGAAGACCACGACGCGGTTGGCCTGCGGGGCCGTCCCGCCGTCGATCGCCCAGGGCCGGGACTTCGTCTTCTTGATGACCGACAGGAACTCGCCCGGGGTCACGAACCGGATGTCCCGGCGCAGCCCCGGCCCGCCCCGGAAGCGGCCGGCGCCGCCGGAGTCGGTGCGGATCTCCATGCGCTCGAAGAACATGCCGGTCTTCGCCTCGAGCACCTCCACCGGCGTGATCCGGGCCTGGGTCTGGCACAGGTGGTTGGCCGGTCCGATACCGTCGTGGCCAGGCGCAGCGCCCCAGCCGACCGGCTCGTTGTTCGACACCGCGAACAGCGAGCCCGTGTCCGGGTGGACGCCGACCATCATGAATCCGGGCACATCGCCGCCCGACGACGCCGGCAAGCGACCGGGCATGCCCTGCGCGAGCGCCTTGTAGATCAGCTCCAGCGCGACGGTGCCGGTCCACTGGGTGAACGTCGCGGCCGGGTAGACGGCGTGGAAGAGCGTGCCGGGCTCGGCGCGGACGACCAGCGGCGCGAAGTGGCCGGCGTTGGTCTGCTCGGTGGGTGTGGTGATCGCCTTGAACGCCACCCGGCAGGTCGCGATCGTCGCGCCGAGCGGCAGGTTGACCGGGCCCGGCACGGCCGGCGACGAGCCGGCGAAGTCGACGGTGAACGTGCCGTCCGCGATCGTCACCGTGACCCGCATCAGGATCGGGTCGTCGGTGATCCCGTCGTCGTCGAGCCAGTCCTCGGCAGTCCACGATCCCTGTGGCAGGGCGTCGACGGCCTCCCGCGCCGACGCCTCGGCGGCGGTGATGACGGCCTCCACGACCGCCGTCACCGTTTCGCCCCCGTAGGTGCCGAACAGCTCGGCGACCCGCCGCTCGCCGGTGCGCAGACACGCCACCTGGGCGTGCAGGTCGCCGAGCACCGCGTCGGGCATGCGCGAGTTGAACCGGATCAGCTCGTGGATCTCGGGTACCGGTGCACCGGCCGCGAATACCCGGGTGCCGGGGAACAGCAGCCCTTCCTGGTGTACGTCGGTGGAGTCGAGCACGTAGCCGGGGTCCTTGGCGCCGAGGTCCATCCAGTGGGCCCGGACGCACAGCAACGCCACGAGTTCGTCGTCGACGAAAACGGGCGCGAAGAGCGTCGCGTCGTAGGCGTGCGCGGCGTTCCAGTACGGGTAGTTGAGCAGCACGACGTCGCCCGGCCGCAGGGTGTCACGCCCGACGTACTCGACCCCCTTGCGGATCGAGTAGTCGTTGGCGCCGAGGAAGCGCGACAGGCCCGTCGACTCGGCGACCAGGCGCAGGTCCGCGTCGTAGATGGAGATGCCGAAGTCGTGCACCTCGTAGATGACCGGGTTGAACGCGGTGCGCACGAGCGTGGCGCGCATCTCCTCGGCCGCGGCCACGAGGTAGCTGCGCACGACCTCGGCGGTCGCGCCGTCGACCTCAGGCATGATCGTCCCCGCGGACATCGACCCCGTACACCTCGCGGGCCGCCTGCGCCGACACGTACCCCTCGGCCACGTCCTCGCGCACCAGGTCCGGGTCGCGCTCGCGCGGGTCGCCGTGGCCGCCGCCCCCGGCGGTCAGCAGCGTCACCCGGTCCCCCACAGCGACGGCGGTGCGCTTCGTGCTGACCGCCTGCTCCCGGTCGGTACCCGGGAAGATGATCACCCGGTTCGCCTCCGGGGACGACCCGCCGTCCAGTGCCCACGGCCGGGACTTGGTCTTCTTGATGACCGACAGGAACTCGCCCGGGGTCACGAACCGGATGTCGCGGCGCAGCCCGGCACCGCCGCGGAACCGGCCGGCCCCGCCGGAGTCGGTGCGGATCTCCATCCGCTCGAAGAACATGCCGGTCCGCGCCTCGAGCACCTCGATCGGCGTGATCCGCCCGGTGCTGCCGGAGACGTGGGTGGCGGCGTTCATGCCGTCGTGCTGCGGCGTGCCGCCCCAGCCGACGGGCTCGTTGTTGGAGACCGCGAACAGCGCGCCGGTGTCCGGGTGGATGCCGACCATCATGAACCCGGGCACATCGCCGCCCGACGAGGCCGGCAGCCGGTCGGGCATGCCCTGCGCGAGCGCCTTGAGGATCAGCTCGACCGCGACGATGCCGGTCCAGAGCGTGAACGTCGGCTGCGGATAGACGGCGTGGAACAGCGTGCCCGGCTCCGCCTTCACCACGAGCGGCGCGACGGTGCCGGCGTTGGAGGGCTGGTCGGCCGAGGTCAGCGACTTGAGAATGACCTTGCAGATCGCCTCGGTCGCGCCGTAGGGCATGTTGACCGGCCCGGCCACCGCCGGCGACGAGCCGGCGAAGTCGACCGTGAACGCGCCGTCGGCGATCGTGACCGTCACCTTCATGCGGATCGGGTCGTCGCTGATCCCGTCGTCGTCGAGCAGGTCCTCCGCGGTCCAGGAGCCCTGCGGCAGCGCGGCCAGGGCCGCCTCGGTGCGCGCGGCGCCGTCGGCGATCATCCGCTCGATCGCCGCCTCGACGGTCGGCCGGCCGAACTTCTCGACGATCTCCAGCAGCCGGCGCTCGCCGGTGCGCAGCGCGGCGATCTGGGCGTGCAGGTCGCCCATGACCTCGTCGGGCATGCGCGAGTTGAACCGGATCAGCTCGTGGATCTCGCGGACCGGCTCGCCGCGCGACACCACCTTGGTGCCCGGGAAGAGGATGCCTTCCTGGTGTACGTCGGTGGAGTCGAGCACGTAGCCGGGGTCCTTGGCGCCGAGGTCCATCCAGTGCGCGCGGACGCAGAGGAACCCCAGCAGCGGCCCGCCGGGCTCGAACACCGGCGCGAAGAGCGTGGCGTCGTAGGCGTGCGCGGCGTTCCAGTACGGGTAGTTGAGCAGCACGACGTCGCCGGGGTGCAGGTTCTCCCGGCCGACGTACTCCACGCCCTTGCGCAGCGAGAAGTCGTTGGCGCCGAGGAAGAACGTCAGCCCGGTCGCCTCGGCCACCAGGCGCAGGTCGGCGTCGTAGAGGGAAAGCCCGAAGTCGTGGACCTCGTAGATGACCGGGTTGAACGAGGTGCGGATGAGCGTCGCCCGCATCTCCTCGGCCGCGGCGAGCAGGTAGGAGCGCACAACCTCGGCGGTGGCGCCGTCCAGAGCGGTCACGCCGTCACCTCCGCTTCGCTCCGGCTGCGGCATGACTTGGAACTGAGCCCCTGATGACCGGCCCCTCCGCTTCGCTGCGAACCGGTCATGCCGCACGCACCAGCAGGTAGCCGTGGGCGTCGACCGTCACCCGCTGGCCCGACGGGACCACCGTCGTCGAGGTGCCCTCGTCGACGAGCGCCGGCCCGTCGAACGCGTCGCCCGGCGCGAGCAGCGCCCGGTCGTAGACGTCGAACGGCACGACCGCGCGGGCCCCGAAGTCGAATGCGTCCCGGCGCCCGAGCAGGGCCCTGGCCGGATTCCCATCGCCCGGCGGCGGCTCGAGCAGTGCCGGGCTCGCCGTGCGGCCCACCGCGCGCAGGCGCAGGTTGAGGATCTGCAGGCGGTTGGCCATCGCGTGGCCGTACCGCGCGGCGTGCAGCTCCTGGAAGGCGGCCCGCACACCGCCGGGGTCGAGCGAGCGCCCGATCGTGACCGTGAGGCTGTGCTCCTGCCCCAGGTAGCGCAGCTCCAGCTGCCGCTGCAGCACCGCGAGCTGCGCGGGCACGCCCTGCGCACGCAGTGAGCTCAGCGCCTCGGCCTCGACCTCGGCGAAGGTCGCCTCGACCGCGGCCGGCTCGACCTCGTCGAGCGGCGTCATCAGGGTACGGCTGAAGTTGTCCTCGATGTCGGCGCTGAGCATGCCCCACGCCGAGAAGCCCGACGGCGCGAACGGCACGATCACCTCGGCGATGCCCATCTCCCGGGCCAGCAGCGGCGCCAGCAGCGGCCCGGCGCCGCCGAAGGCGAGCAGCGAGAACTGCCTCGGGTCGCGGCCGCGCTCGACGGTGATCTGCCGGACCGCACCGACGGTGCGGGCGAGCAGCACGTCGAAGATGCCCGCGGCCGCCGCCTCGACCGGCAGGCCCAGCGGCTCGGCGACCTGCTCGTCGAGGGCCTTGCGGGCGGAGTTGGCCTGCAGGCCCATCTCGCCGCCGAGGAACCGGTCCGGGTCAACGTAGCCCAGCGCGACCGCCGCGTCGGTGACGGTCGGGCGGGTGCCGCCGCGGCCGTAGCAGACCGGGCCAGGGTCGGCGCCCGCGCTCTGCGGGCCGACCTTGAGCAGGCCCCGGTCGAGCCAGGCGATCGAGCCGCCGCCGGCGCCGATCGTGCGGATGTCGTACGTCGGGATCAGCAGCGGGAAGTGCTCCAGCTGTGCCTCGTGCGCGGCGACCGCGCTGCCCTGCTCGATGACGCACGCGTCGAGCGAGGTGCCACCGATGTCGAAGGTGAGGAGGCTGTCGCGGCCCAGCGCGCCGGCGAGGTACGCCGCGCCGACGATGCCGCCGGCCGGCCCGCTGAGGACGGTGTGGGTCGGCGAGCGCTTGGCCGCCTCGCTGGTCATCGATCCGCCGCCGGAGCGCATGATGAGGAAGCGCCCGGCGAAGCCGCCGTCGGCCAGGCCCTGCTCCAGCTCGTCGACGTAGCGCTCGAAGATCGGCCGGATGTACGCCTCCAGCACGGTGGTGCTGGTGCGCTCGTACTCCCGGTACTCGCGGGCGATGTCGGTCGACAGCGAGAGGCTGACGTCGGGGTAGCGCTCGCGGATGAGGGCCGCCACGGCTCGCTCGTGCGACGGGTCGAGGAACGCGTGCAGGAGGCAGATGGCGATCGAGCGCACGCCCTGCACTTCGACGAGCTCGCGGGCCGCGGCCAGCACCGATTCGGCGTCGAGCTCCTCGACCACGCGGCCCTTGTAGTCCAGCCGCCCCCTCACCCCCGCGGTGTGCCGGCGCTTCACCAGGCTCAGCGGGCGTTCGTACTGGAAGTCGTACATGTGCTCGGGCGGGACGTTGCCGCGCCCGATCAGGAACACGTCCCGGAAGCCCTCGTTGGTGATGATGCCGGTCGCCGCGCCGCGCCGCTCCAGCACCGCGTTGAGGCCCAGGGTCGTGCCGTGGATGAACAGCTCGACCTCGGACAGATCCGTGCCCAGTGCGGCAACCGCGGCGAGCACGCCGTCGGCCGGGCGGGCCGGGGTCGTCGAGGCCTTGCGGAAACGCACCCGGTTGGTCCGGGTGTCCAGCTCCATCGCGTCGACGAACGTGCCGCCGATGTCGACGGCCAGCCTGAGGCTCACACCAACTCCCCAATCTCCGGAATCCGCCAGCAGGCGGCCCGGCTCTCCCCGTACTGCTGCAGCCGCTGGTCCTCGCCGCGGCACGTGTCGGTGACGAACGGGCACCGGGCGGCAAGGGCGCACCCGGTCGTCGCGTCGGCCTCCTCCAGGTCGCGGACCAGGGCTGTGCCAGGCGAGAGGCCGCGCGAGAGCAACGCCCGCGTGTACGGGTGCCGCGGCCGGGCGAAGACCTCCTCGACCGGCCCCTCCTCCACGATCCGGCCCAGATAGAGCACGACGACCCGGTCGGCGAACCCGCGAACGGTGGCGAGATCGTGCGAGATGAACACCGAGCCGTGCGAGCGGTCCGCGGCGACCTCGTCGATCACGGCGAGGATCTGCGCCTGCACGGTCACGTCCAGCGCCGAGGTCGGCTCGTCGAAGACGATCAGGTCCGGCTCGGCGACGAGCGCGCGGGCGATGCCGACCCGCTGCGCCTGGCCGCCGCTCAGCTCGTGCGGGCGGCGGCCGAGGATCGAGGAGTCCAGCTTCATCCGGTCGAGCACGGCGGCCGCCCGGCCGGCCCGTTCGGCCGCGGGAACGCCGAGCGCGCGCAGCGGTTCGCCGATCGCGTCCTCGACCGTCCGGCGGGGGCTGAGCGAGCCGATCGGGTCCTGGAAGACCAGGGCGCTGCGGGCGGCCGTGACGCGGCCACGGGTCGGCTTGGCGAGGCCGACGATGAGCCGGGCGAGGGTGGACTTGCCGCACCCGCTCTCGCCCACGACCCCGATCCGCTCGCCCTTGGCCACGGTGAGGCTGACCCCGCGCAGCGCGTGGTGCCCGCCCCGGCCGAACCGGCTCTTGTAGACCACGTGCGCGTCGTCCACGACGAGCACGGGCTCGGCATCCACGCTCGTCGCGGCCCGCCGTGCGGGTGCGCCGACCGTGACGTCGGTCTCCTGCGGGGCCTCGACGTCGTCGCGCAGCGGGTGGAAGCAGGCCGCGGTCCAGTGCCGGCCCTGCCTGGCCGGTACCGGGCGGGAGTTCCGGCAGTCGTCCTGGGCGTGCGCGCAGCGCGGGGCGAAGGGGCACGCGGCGGGCGCCTCGCGTAACAGCGGCATCGCGCCCGGCGTCACCACCACCGGCCGGCCGTCGAGGTCGGGCACCGAGCGCAGCAGGGCTCGGGTGTAGGGGTGCGCCGGCGCGGTCAGCACCTGCCGGGCCGGGCCGGTCTCCGCGACCGTTCCGGCGTAGAGGACCACGATGCGGTCGCACACGGCCGCGATCGCGTTGATGTCGTGGGAGACCAGCAACACGCCGCGGCCGTCGGTGTCAGCGGCGTGGCGGAACTGGCGCAGGATCTCGGCCGTCAGCGTGACGTCGAGGCCCGTGGTCGGCTCGTCGGCGATGAGCAGGCGCGGCGCACACCCGGTGGCCAGCGAGATCATCACGCGCTGGGCCATGCCGCCGGACAGCTCGTGCGGATAGGCGCCGAGGCGGCGGCGGGGGCTGCGGATGCCGACCGCCTCGAACAGGGTCAGCGCCGACTCGCGGGCCCGCTCGCCGGCCATGTCCTGATGGGTCCGGAGCCGGTCGATCAGTTGCCGGCCCGCGGTCCGGGTCGGGCTGAGCGCGCCGCGTGGGTTCTGGAAGCACATGGCGGCGCCGTGGCCGCGGTGGTGGGCCAGCCGCTCGGCGGACATCGTGAGCACGTCGATGCCGTCGAAGCCCACCCGGCCGGTCGCCACCGAGCCGGCCGGCAGCATGCCGACGATCGCGCGGCCGACCATGCTCTTGCCGCCGCCGCTCTCCCCGACCAGCCCGACGACCTCGCCGGAGTCGACGGCCAGCGAGACGTCGCTCAGCGCGGCGACGCGGCCGCCGATCACCACGGATAGGTTGTCGATCGAAAGCAGACTCACCTGCGGCTCCTCACCGTCGGACCCGGTCCGCGCGCTCCTGCAGGCCCTCGCCGAGCAGGCTGAAGCCCAGGACGCAGACGAGCAGTGCGATGCCGGGCGGCACCGAGGTCCACCACCGGCCGGCCACCACGTCGCCGGTACCGAGGCTGATCATGGCGCCCCACTCGGCGTCGGGCACCGGGATGCCCAGCCCGAGAAACGACAGGCCGGCCAGGGTGAGCATCGCCCAGCCGCAGTTGAGCGGGGCGATCACCCGCACCGGCGTGATGCTGTTGGGCAGCACGTGCCGCCACAGCAGGCCGATCGTCGAGGCGCCGGAGGTGCGGGCGGCGTCGACGTAGGTCAGGTCGCGGATCGTGCGGACCTCGGCGCGCACCAGGCGGGCGTAGGCCGGCGCGTTCACCAGCGCGATCGCCACGGTCAGGTTGACCGGTCCGCTGCCCAGCAGCGCGGCGACGGCGAGCGCGAGGATGAACGTGGGGAACGCCTGGAAGATGTCGGTCAGGCGCATCAGCACGTCGTCGAGCCAGCCGCCGAAGTAGCCGGCGATCACGCCGAGGAGGCTGCCCAGCACGACGGCGGCGGCGACCGCGGCGACCGCGATGCCGAGGTCGACCCGGCCCGCGTAGAGCAGACGGCTCCACACGTCCATGCCGTTGACGTCGGTGCCGAACAGGTGCGCGCCGCCGGGCTCGGCCAGGGTGGCACCGCCGGGGTCGATCTCGTTCGGTCCCCACGAGCTGAGCAGCGGGGCGAGCAGCACGGCGAGGGCGACGACGGCCAGGATGCCGGCGCCGGTCGCCATCAGCACCGTGCCGAAGCGCCCGTCCCGCTCTGCGGTGACGGCGGACGCGGTGCCGCGGCGGCGCCCGATGCGCATGAGGGACATCAGATCCTCACCCTCGGGTCGAGCATGGCGTGCACGACGTCGGCGATCAGGAACACCACGACGTAGCAGAGCGCGATCACCAGCACCGACGCCTGCACCACCGGGTAGTCGCGATAGAGCAGGCCACGCAGTGCCCACTGACCGAAGCCCTGCCACGAGTAGACGTACTCGATGAGCACGGTCGAGCCGATCGCGAAGCCGAAGACGAGGGCGGCGAGCGACGGCAGGCGTACCAGGGCCGCCCGCACCAGGTAGCCGCGGCGCAGGAGGCGGTCGGGCAGCCCGTGGGCCTCGGCCGCCGCGTAGGGCTCGGACCGCAGCACCTCCAGCGCCGACGCGCGCACGCTGCGCAGCAGCGGGGCCACGATGGCGATGACGAGCGTGAGCACCGGCAGCACCAGGTGCCACAGCGCCGAGGTCAGCGCCGGCATGTTACCGGTCAGCAGGGCGTCGAGCGCGTCCGCGCCGGTGATCGGGGTGAGGTCGGTGTCCGGGTCGACGCGGCCGCTGGGCGCCGGGAACCAGCCCAGGCCGGCGTAGCCGACGAGGATCAGCACCAGGCCGAGCCAGAACTCCGGCATCGAGTTGCCGATCAGCGCGAGCACCCGGATGCCGTGGTCGCCGGCCCGGTTGGCGTGCCGGGCCGACCACAGGCCGGCGACGGTGGCGATCACCACGGCGATCGCCACCGCCAGCACGACCAGCTCCATCGTGGGGCCGATGCGCAGCGCCATCTCGCCGCCGACCGGTTGTCCGCTCTGGATCGACGTGCCGAAGTCGCCGGTGACCAGGCCGCCGAGGTAGTCGGTGAACTGGCGCCACAGCGGCCGGTCGAGGCCGAAGCGGGCCCGCGCCGCCGCCTCGTCGGCGGCGGTCGCGTTGGGCCCGAGAATGGTCCGGATCGGGTCACCGGGCAGCACCCGGACCAGCAGGAATGTCAGTACGACCACCCCGAGCAGGACCGGAACGAGCTGGAGCAGCCGGCGGGCGACGAACCGGAGGACGCGCATCTACGCCGACGCACCCAGGTATCGCAGGCGGGCCAGGCCGTCCATCGGCTGCACCCAGCCGGCCACCGACTTGCGCACCGGCAGGTTGAAGTTGGGCTGGCAGATCACCACCCACGGCACGTCCTCGGCCATGATGTCCTGCACCTGCGCCCAGAGCTGGTTGCGCGCGTTGGTGTCCACGGTGGTGTGCGACTGCTGGTAGATCTGCTCGATCTGCGCGTTGCTGTAGTTGGAGTAGTTGAGGTTGGCGCCCTTGACGAAGCTCGTCGCCAGCATGTACTCAACGTCGTTGACCCACAGCTGGCCCGAGGTGATCTGCAGCGGGATGTTCTTCTTCCCGCGCCGGTCGGCGAGCGTCGCCGGGTCGAGCGGGGTCAGCTTGAGCTCGATGCCGGCCTTGCGGGCCTCGCTCTGCACCAGGACGGCGATCTGCTGCTGTTCGTCGTTGTCCGTCTGGAAGACCAGCTCAGAGGTGATCGAGGTCTTGCCCGACACGGCGAGGGCGGCCTTGGCCTTGTCGATGTCGTACGTGTACGGATACCCCTTCTCGGAGTATCCCGGCATGTCCAGCGGCACGGCGCTCTTCGTCGGCCGGGCGTCGCCGCCGTAGACGTTCTTGATGATCTGCTCGTACGGCGTCGCGTAGGCCAGCGCCTTACGTACGTTGACGTCGTCGAACGGCGCGGTGGTCGTCGACATCTGGATGGCGACCTGCGAGTTGCTGGCCGCCGACAGCACCGTGATGCCGGGGGCGTTCTTCAGGTCCTTGATGTCGCGCGGGCTCGCGCCCAGCGCGATGTCGATGTCACCGGCCTGCAACTGCAGCCGCTGGTTGGCGGCGGCCGGCACGACCGAGATGCGGATCGTCCTGGTCTTGGCCGGCTCCGGGCCCGGGTAGGCGTCGTTGGCGGTGAGCTCGATCTCCTGGCCCTGGGTGGCCTTGGTGACGTTGAAGTAGCCGCCGGTGGGCGGGTTCTTGGCGAACCACTCCTTGGCCCACGGGTCCGCGTCGGTGGCGTGCTTCTTCGCCTCGACGGAGTCGAAGACGTAGAGCGAGATGGCCTGGATCTGCTTGGTCAGCGCGCTCGGGAACTCCTGGTGGAACTCGACCGTGTAGTCGTCGACCACGACGACCTGCTCGGGCTTGGTGAGGCCGATCGTGCGGTAGATGCCGGCGACGTTGGCCTTGGCGGCGAACGCCCGGTCCTTCGACCACTTCACGTCGGCGGCCTTGAGCTCGTTGCCGCTGGGGAACTTGACGCCCTTGCGCAGCTTGAGCGTCCAGACCTTGTGCTCGGCATCCGGCTCGAACGACTCGGCGAACGTCGGCATGACCTTCTCGGTGTCGAGGATCCTGCTGCCGCCGGCGGTCGTCACGCCGTAGTCGATCATGTATGGGAAAACGTTCTTGTACAGCATGAGGGCGGTCAGGTCGAAGCCGACGAAGTCCTGGTCCCAGCTGCTGACGTAACTGGAAACCGCGATCTTCAGGGTTGACGACTTGGCGCCGCCGGAGGCTGACGACGAGGTGTTGTTCTTGCTGCCGCTCGCGCAGGCACCGGTGGCGAGCAGGAGCACGCCCACGCCGCCGAGCTGGAATACGGAGCGGCGCGAGAGAGGGGGAGAGCCTGCCATGTTCACTCCTCTGTTAGCCCGACCTGCCCGATGTTCTATCAGGCGTGAGTTGAGTGAACAAGATGCGTCCCGCAGTGAACAGTAACGATACTGCTCATGGCGAGAATGTCCGGCCGTACGGGGATGCCAGGGATCAGGTCCGTTCACAGGATTTCACAAGCACGAAACCGCAGCCCGGGCGGGGGGAACGAGACCGGGCCGCGCGACGACGTCGTCACGCGGCCCGGGGGTGCCGGCGGTGCTCAGCGCCCGAGGAAACGCAGCGCGTTGACGCCCAGCAGCTTCGCGCGCTGGGCCTCGCTCAGGAAGTCCGCCGTGTCGACCACGGCGCCGACCGGGCGCTCGCCCAGGGGATACGGGTAGTCGCTGCCGAGCATGACCCGGTCCTCCCCCAGCGTCTCGACCAGCAGCCGTAAGGCGGCCGGGTCGAAGACGACGGAGTCGACCGAGAAGCGGTCGAGGTAGTGCGACGGCGGATGCGCCGAGCGGCCCCGGACCACCTCGCCGCGGCGGTGCCAGGCGTTCTCGGCACGGCCGAGCCAGAACGCGAAGCTGCCGCCGCCATGCGCGAAACAGATCCGCAGGGACGGCGCCACGGCGTCGAAGACACCGCCGAGGATCATCGCCAGGATCGACAGGTGGGTCTCGGCCGGCATGCCGGTCAGCCAGCGGGCCATCCACCGGTCCAGCCGCGGGCCGGCCGGCATGTCCCAGGGGTGCACGAACACCGGCGCGCCGACCGTCGCGCAGTGCTGCAGGAACTGCACGATGCCCGGATCGTCGAGGTCCCGGTCGCCGACGTGGTTGCCGATCTCGACGCCGGCGTGCCCGCCCGCCAGGCAGCGGTCGAGCTCGGCGCAGGCCGCGTCCGGGTCCTGCAGCGGCACCTGGCAGAACGGCACGAACCGGCCCGCCCCCTCGGCGGCCAGCTTCAGCGTGAGATCGTTGAAGATCCGGGCGACCTTGACCGCCTGACCGGCCGGCCGCTCGTAGGAGAAGAACACCGGCGTCGGGGAGATGACCTGCAGCTGCACGCCGTCGGCGCCCATGTCCTGCAGGCGCGTCGCCGCGTCCCAGGCGGCCGGGCCGATCGGCCGGAACTCGGTGGACCCGACCATGATCATGGCGGCGCGTTCGGAGTCGACGCGCAGCCACGGCCATCCGGTGCCGCCGCACTCGGCCGCCAGATCCGGCCAGCCCAGCGGCACCAGGTGCGTGTGGACGTCGACCCTCATGCTTTGCCCGGGTGCACGGTGCCGCACTCGGTGCAGGTGCGCGCCTTCTCGTCGTCGTAGAACGCCTGGAACACCGGGGGCAGGTCCGCCACGACGTCGCGCACCTGCAACTCCACCTCGTGCACCTGGTTGCCGCACGACGGGCAGTACCACCGGAACTTCTCCAGGGTCCCCTCCTGGCGCACCCGCTCGACCACGATGCCGATCGAGCCGGCCTCGCGCTGCGGCGAGTGGGGCATGCCGCCGGGCAGCAGCCACATCCCGCCCTCGTCGATGTGCACCGTGTCGGGGCCGTCGGGCGTCATGACGTTGAGGCGCATGTTTCCCTTGATCTGGTAGAAGAACTCCTCGTAGGGGTCCACGTGGAAGTCGGTGCGCTGGTTGGGCCCGCCGACGACCATCACGATGAGGTCCGACCCGGCCGGGAACACCTGCTTGTTGCCGACCGGCGGCTTGAGCAGGTGCTGGTTCTCGGCGAGCCAGTCGGGAAAGCTCACCGGGGTCATGTCAGTCATCTCCACCTCCACGGGGGTCACTGCGACGGGACATCAGCGCGACGGCCTGGATCTCGATCAGCAGGTGCGGGTGGGGCAGCTGGTGCACCGCCACGGTGGTGCGGGCCGGCCCGGTCTCGTCGAAGAACTCGCCGTACACCTCGTTGTAGCCGCCGAAGTCGTTCATGTTGACCAGGTATGTGGTCACCTGCACCACGTCGGCGAGCGACGCGCCGACCGCGGCGAGGATGTCGTCGATGTTGCGCAGCACGGCCCGCGTCTGCTCGCGGATGTCCAGGTTCGTCGTGCCCATCGCGTCCACGGACGCCCCGGCGATGGTGTTGTCGGGCCGGCGCGACGACGTGCCGGAGACGAACGCGAAGCCGCCCGCGACCTTCACGTGCGGGAACCGCCCGCGCGGCCGGGCCGCGCCCTCGACGATCATGACAGCGCTCGCAGGGACGCGGTGCCCAGGCCCTCGACGACCGCGCGCACGTGCGCACCGGGCGCCAGCGGCACCGCCGCCGTCGCGGCGCCGGCGAGCAGCACCCAACCGTCCTGCGGCGGTACACCCGCGCAGGAGGCCAGCGTGACCGCGGCCGTGATGGCCCGGCGGGGATCGCCCAGGATGGCGGCCGTGGATCCGATCTGGGCGATCCGGCCGTCGACCTCCAGCAGCACGCCCAGGTTGTCCAGGCCCGCCGGGAGCGGTTGCCACGCCCCGATGACGAACGCGGCCGCCGAGGTGTTGTCGGCGATCACGTCGGGCAGCGCGAACTTGAAGCCGGCGTAGCGGGAGTCGAGGATCTCCAGCGCGGGCGCGACCGCGCTCGCCGCGCCGGTCGCGTCGAGGCGGAACGCCACCTCGGGCTCGACTCGCGGGTGGATGTACCGGCCGGTGTCGAGCGCACCGCCGTCGTCGATCCGCATCGCGTCGGTGAGCCGGCCCCAGATGACCTGGTCGACGCCGACCTGCGTCATCTTGGCCCGGCTGGTCAGACCCAGCTTGATGCCGACGAGGCGTTCGCCGCGGCTCACCCGCCGCGCCACCAGCGCCTCCTGGATGCGGTACGCCTCGTCGGCGTCCGCACCGCTCTGGGAGACCACCTGGGCGATCGCCGTGCGGGTCCGCTGGGCCTCATCGAGCCGCTCCGCGAGGCTACTCATGCACGCTCCTTCACCAGATCGAGGGCGACATCGACGATCATGTCCTCCTGGCCGCCGACCATCCGCCGTCGCCCCAGTTCCACGTGGCCGCCTTGCCCATCCGGGTGACGAACTCGTCGAAGACCGGCCGCTGCACGTACAGCCGCTCGGTGCACAGACACACCTGGCCGCCGTTGGTGAAGCTCGAGCGCACCGAACCGGCGACGGCCGCGTCGAGGTCGCTGTCGGCGAACACCAGGCCGGCGTTCTTGCCGCCGACCTCGAACGAGACCGCCTTCACCCCGTCGGCGGCGGCCCGCATGATCGCTGAACCGGTCGCGGACTCGCCGGTGAACGTGATCGCGTCGACGCCCGGGTGGCGGGTGAGGAACTCCCCCGCCGAGCCCGGCCCGAACCCGTGCACGAGGTTGAAGACGCCGTCGGGCACGCCGGCGGCGGCCATCGCCTCGGCCAGTACCGTCGCCGAGGAAGGCGTCTCCTCGGAGGGTTTGACCACGACCGCGTTGCCGCACGCGAGCGCCGGGGCCACCTTCCAGGTCAGCAGCAGCAGCGGCAGGTTCCACGGCACGACGATCGCCACCACGCCGACCGGCTTGCGCACCGCGTAGTTGAGCGCGCGCCCGCCGGCCGCGGTGACGGTGGTGAACGACTCGGCCGGCGCCGAGGCGACGACGTCGGCGAACGCGCGGAAATTGGCCGCCCCGCGCGGGATGTCGAGCGTGCGCGCCTGGCTCACCGGCTTGCCGGTGTCGGCGACCTCGGCGGCGACCAGGTCATCGAAGCGCCGCTCGAGCTCGTCGGCGATCCGGCGCAGCACGGCCGCGCGCTCCAGTTCGCCGGTGCGCCCCCACGGGCCGCGAACGGCCGCCCGCCCCGCCGCCACCGCGGCGTCCACGGTGGGCTCGTCCGCCTCGCACACGTCGGTGACGAGGTCGCCGGTGACCGGGCTCAGTTTCGGAAACGTCGGACCGGCGGCGACGAACCGCCCGCCGACGAAGTGCCGCAGTGTCATCGCCGCCACCCCTTGACCACGGCGGCGCCGAGCGCGCCGAGCGCGAGGACGCCGAGCGCCCCGAGCACCTGGTGCTGGCGCCGCACCCGGTCACGCACCCGCGCGTAGGGCGTGGTGCTGAACGAGACCAGCTCGTAGCGGGAGACGTACCGGCCGGGCAGCGCACGTTGCAGTGCGTGCTCGATCCTCTTGCCGAGCTGGAACACCGGCGAGGCCACCTTGTCCCTCATCTCAACGAAGTTGGCCAGAGCCATCGCCGCGATCGCCTCGACGTCATCGCGGCGGCGCGCCTCGAACAGCGCAAGCGCCGCGGCGAAGTCGTCGCCTGTCTCGTCGAGCACCCGGTCGAGCACGACGCAGTCCTCGAAGCCGCAGTTGGCGCCCTGCCCGTAGAACGGCACGATCGCGTGCGCCGCGTCGCCGATCAGGCCGACCGGGCCGCCCGGCGTCACCGCCTGCCACGGCCCGCAGCGCACGGTGCCGAGCAGGCCGACCGGGTTGAGCCGATAGTCCTCGAGCAGGTTCGGCATCAGTGCCACCACGTCGGGATAGACCGCCCGGAAGTGCCGCTCGATCGCGGCCGGGCTGCCCAGCGACGCGAAGCTCGCCGTGCCGCCGCCCGGCCAGAACAGCGTGCAGGTGAACGTGCGGTCGGGGTTGGGCAGCGCGATCATCATCGACGTGCCGCGCGGCCAGATGTGCAGCGCGCCGGGGTCCAGGGCGAAGCCGCCGTCCGGGCCCGCCGCGATCGTCAGCTCCTTGTAGCCGTAGTCGAGGAAGTCGACCGACTCGTCGAGCAGCCCCAGGCCGAGCAGCTGGCCGCGTACCGCGCTGCCCGCGCCGTCGGCGCCGATGACGACGTCGGCGCTCGCCTTCACCTCGCCGGCGGGCGTCGCGAACACCAGCGGGTCGAGCCCACTCAGCCGGTGCTCGAAGACGATCCGCACCCCAGGGGTGGCGGCGGCCGCGTCGAGCAGCGCGTTGTTCAACGCGCCCCGGCTGATCGAGTTGATCGCCCGCCGACCGTCGAGGCTGTACTGCTGGAAGTCCAGCTCCCCGGCGACCGGGTGGATCATCCGCCCGCGCATCGGCAGCGCCTCGGCGAGCACCCGCTCGTGCAGGCCGACGCGGCGCAGGGCGTCGATGCCCCGCTCCGACAACGCCAGGTTGATTGACCGGCCGCGCTCCGACCCGGTGGTGCGCGGGTCGGGGCGGCGCTCGTAGACGGTCACGGTGTGCCCGCGCCGGGCCAGGTAACAGGCGAGCAGGCTGCCGGTGAGCCCGGCCCCGACCACGGCGACGTCCCTCATGGCCCCACCTCGCGCGCGATGGCCGCGGCCGCCCGCCAGCAGTCGTGATACGTGCAGTACAGCGGCACCGGCGCGAGTCGCAGGATGTCGGGCTCGCGGCTGTCGGCGATCACCCCGTACCGGTGCCGCAGGGCCTTGCTCAGCCCGCCGGCGTCGGCGACGCGCAGCGACAGCTGGCAGCCGCGCCGCGCCGGGTCGCGTGGCGTCACGATTTCGACCCCGATCGGGTCCAGCAGCGTCTGCAGGTATTCGGTGAGCCGCTCGCTGCGCGCCCGCAGCGCCGGCATGCCGACCGTGTCGAACAGCTCCAGGGACGTGCGCACCGGGCTCATCGCCAGGATCGGCGGGTTGGACACCTGCCACGCGTCGGCCGTCCTCGGCGGGCGGGACACCGGCGCCATCTCGAACCGCGTCGCCGGCTCGGTGCTCCACCAGCCCTCGAACCTGGGCAGGGCGCCGCCGGTGTGCCGCTCGTGCACGAAGGCGCCCGCCACCGCCCCCGGCCCACCGTTGAGATACTTGTACGAGCACCACGCGGCGAAGTCGACGCCCCACTCGTGCAGCCGCAGCGGCACGTTGCCGACCGCGTGCGCCAGGTCCCACCCGACGACCGCACCGGCCGCGTGTCCGGCGGCCGTGATTCCCGGAATGTCCATCAGCTCGCCGGTGAGGTAGTTGACCCCGCCCAGCAGTACCAGCGCGATGCGGTCCCCGTGCTCGCGGATCGTGGCCCGCGGGTCGTCGGTGCGCACGACCGTGACGTCCGGATCGAGGCCGTGGAAGGCGGCCTGGCTGCGCACCGCGTAGCTGTCCGACGGGAACGCCGTGTCCTCGACGACGATCAGCGTGCGCCCGCCGGCCGGCCGGTAGAACGACACCATCAGCAGGTGCAGGTTGACGGTCAGCGAGTTCATCACCACCGTCTCGCCCGGGAGCGCCCCGACCAGCCGGGCGGCCGGCTCGCGCAGCAGCTCGTGATACGGCAGCCACGGCCGTTCGGCCTCGAGGTGCCCCTCGACGCCGAGCCGGGCCCACGCGTCGAGCTCCTCGAGCAACTCACCCCGCACGGCGCGGGGCTGCAGGCCGAGCGAGTTGCCGGCCAGGTACGCCGTTTCGGGGTAGTCGCCGCCCTCGGCCGGCGGCACGAGGAACAGCTCCCGGTGCCCGGGGTCGCCGGCGTCGAGCCGGCGGGCCTCAGCTTCTGCGGGATCTTCGATGTGCGCCATCAGATCACCGTCCGTGCGGACCACAGTTCCGGGAAAACCACCCGGGCCATGCTGCGGGTCAGCCAGGCCGCGCCGGAGGAGCCGCCGCTGCCGGGCCGGTTCCCCATTGTTCGCGCTACCGCGGTCAGGTGCTTGTACCGCCAGTCGCCGAACGCCTCCGCGACGTCGGTGAGCGCCTCGCCGAGCGCGTAGAGCGGGTTGTCGCCGCGGTCGTCGCGATAGATCTCCACCCAGGCCCGCTCGACGGCCGGCGACGGCTCATACTCCCGCGCGTGGTCGCGGGTGAGCACTGCTGCCGGGATGTCGAAGCCGCGCCGGGCGAGCATGGCGGTGACGTCGTCCCACACGCTCGGCGCGGCCAGCGCGACGATCAGGTCGTCGTACAGGTCGGCCTGCCGCTTGAACGGGCGGACCAGCGACTCGCTCTTGAGCCCCAGCAGGAACTCCAGGTGGCGGTACATCGCCGACTGGAAGCCGGACGCCTCGCCGAGCTGGCCGCGGAAGCGGTTGAAGTCGGACGGTGTCATCCAGCGCAGCCCGTTCCAGGCCGCGATGAGCCCGTCCAGGTGCAGTTTGATGCGCCGCAGCGTGGCGACCGCGCCCCACACGTCGTCTTCGTGCAGGAGCCGCTGGGTGTCGCGCAGCTCGTGCCGTGCGAGCCCGAACCACAGCTCCATCACCTGGCTGATCATCAGGAACGACAGCTCGCCAGGATCCTTGCTCAGCGGCTGCTGCAGCGAGTGCAGCGTGCTGGCATGGACGTAGGCGTCGTATGGGACCTGTTCGGGAAAGTCGAGGATCGGAGCACTCACAGCCCTATCGTCTTACCGCGACCCGCCTTCGCGAAATAGTTGATCAACGGTCATTTATGCTGCTCACATACGGAATGCAAACCGTCTCGCATGATCGGGTTTCGAAACGGAAGGTGCCCGTGGACAACATGGACTGGGCGCTGCTGCGCGAGCTGCAGAACGATGCCCGGCTGTCCTACTCCGAGCTGTCGCGGCGGGTCCACCTGTCGCCGCCGGCCGTCGCCGAACGGGTGCGCCGGCTGGAGACCACCGGCGTGATCACCGGCTACCACGCACACGTCGACCTGACCAAGGCCGGTCGGCACGTGGTCGCGCTGATCCGGATGTCGTGCTACGGCGCACGTTGCGTGCTACGCGATCCCGGCCTGCTTGAGTGGCCGGAGCTGCTGGAGATCCACCGGGTGACCGGCGACGCGTGCTCGATCCTGAAGGTCGTGACGGCCTCGATGGAGGACTTCGAGTCGATCATCGATCGCCTGGCCCCATACGGCCAGCCCTCGAGCACGATGGTGCTCTCGACCCCGCTGCCCTGGCGCCCTCTGTCGCCCTGAGGCGCTCGGCGTCACAGTACGCGCCGTTTGTTTGGGCCCCGCTACATTGCCGGGTAGCTCGGGGAATCTCATCCCCGCCCGGCTCGTGCCGCTCAGGTTTCAGGTCGTGTACCGCGTGCCCAGTGCGCAAACAAGCCGGGCGACCGTTGCAGAACGGAGTGAAGTAGTTCAACCAGCCCCGCAGGGCCGGATTGATCTCCTCTGCAACGTCAGCGAGGTTGCCGGTCGTGCGTCGATGCAGCCGCCAGGACGCGATCTTGCGGCTCATATCCGTCAGCTTCCCCGGGGCCGCCGCGGGCAGAAACCCGGTCCGGGCCTTCCCACGACTCTTGTCCCATACCTTCCGGGGACCAAACGCGTACCCACAGAACGTGAACGTCACCTGGTCGTAGTCCAAGCGACGCCGGTCGCCCTTGCGATACACAATGCGCGTCTTGTCCGGGTGCAACCGCAACCCGATGCCCGCAACCCGATGCCCGCGAACCGACAACCGATCACCTGGCGCACCCGGTGCGCTTGGCGTTCGGTCACTTCTTCCTGCCGTGCCGAGCATTCGGCGGACATGCCGCCCGGCCGTGCGCGGCATTGTCGAAAGACGACCGCGATGCACCGGTGGCCGTATATTGCCGCCGATCACTCGACGCGTTGCCGGACCAGCGGGCTGGCGCAGCTGTGGCGTGGATGCGCGACGACGCTTCGGGACAGGACCGGGCCGCCCGGCGCCGTCCACCTGGCGTGGCGCGGGATCGCAGTCGTTCGCCGCGGTGCTGCCCTCGGAACGTCGCGCCTGGTCAGACGGCGTGACCGGCGGAGGCGGCGTGACCGGCGGAGGCGGCGAGGGCGGCACCGGCCCATCCACCGATCCGCCGCGCTGGTCGCTGACCGCCGGCTGGGTGTCACCGCGCACGCGGCGGAGCTTCTCGGCGTGGCGTCTGGCCAGGCCCCATTCCCGATGCCGAGCATGCTCACGGCGGAACTGCTCATTCGCCGGACAATAACGACGCGACCTCGTCCGGTCACGCATGGCAGCCAACTCCGCTCTGGAAAACAACTGTAGCTGCCCCATACCTGCAATCGTCCCAGAACCCGACCGAAACCGCCGACCCGAACGGCAGTCCATATGGCGCGTCGCGTGAGCGTGGCGTTTCATGCCATCAGCGCGACTCGACAATGCGTTTGAGCGCCTCGAGGTCGGCCTGGACCGCGGCGGCGTCCCGCTCGAAGTCGGCGTCCGTCATCCCGGGCTGCCTGCGCAGTGAACACGAGCTCGCTGCCGTCGTCGTGGGGCAGCACGCGCATCGGATTGCGGAATGTCTCGCCGCCGGGAAGCCGCACGTCGTGGTCGAGCACACCATATGGATTGGCGGGCGTGAAGGTCAGTTCGATCCGGCCCATCCCGGAGTCGGCGAACCAGCGCCCCTCGTCACGCTCGACGGCGGTGCACAGGCCGGGTGCCCATTCTGGCAGGTGCAGCTGGTCCGCGGCGTATGCGTAGACCTCGGTCGGCGGCCGCTCGACGTGAACGCTGAGATGCCTGGACTCGCTCGCCACGCCGGTCATCCTGCCACGATTCACACGATGATTCCCACCGATGCCATGATTCGTTACGGTTGATGCGTGACGTCGCCGACGCTGTTCACCCAGGAGTTCTGGAACGATCCCCATCCCGTGTATGCCGCGCTGCGGCAGGAGGCGCCGGTGCGTCCGGTGACACTGCCCAACGGCATGGAGGTATGGCTCGTCACCAGATATTCGGACTGCAAGACCGCGCTCGCCGATCCGCGCCTGTCGAAGCGGCTGGGGGTCGGCGACAGCTCACGCGCGCTGGCCCCTGCGGTGCGCTCGCCGCTGACCCAGCACATGCTGGCCAGTGACCCGCCGGACCACACGCGGCTGCGCCGGCTGGTGGCGAAGGTGTTCACCGCGCGGCGCGTCGAGGAACTCCGCCCGCGCATCGGCGAGCTGAGCGCGGCCCTGATCGAGCCGTTGCGCGGCAAGGACGGCGTGGACCTCGTCGAGGAGTACGCCGTCCATCTGCCGATCCAGGTGATCTGCGAGCTACTCGGCGTGCCGATCGAGGACCAGGCGGACTTCCGGCGCTGGACGGCGGTGATGGTGTCGGCGTCGGCCGGCGGCGCCGGGGTGCCCGAGGCCGCGGCGGCCTTCGTGGGTTACCTGCTGGGGCTGATCGAGCGCAAGCGCGCCGCCCCGGCGGATGACCTGCTCAGCGCGCTGATCGCGACCAGGGACGAGGACGACCGCCTCAGCGAGGACGAGCTCACGTCGATGGCGTTCCTGCTGCTGTTCGCCGGGCACGAGACCACGGTCAACCTCATCGGCAACGGGATGTACACCCTGCTGACGCTCCCGGACGCGCACCGGCGCCTGCGGGAGGACCCGTCGCTGATCCCGGCGGCCATCGAGGAGTTCCTGCGGCTGGAGAGCCCGGTCGAGACCGCGACGTCACGCACGGCCACGGAGCCGGTCACCTACGGTGGGGTGACGATCCCGGCCGGCGCCATGGTCGCGATCTCGCTGCTGTCCGCCGACCGGGACCCGGACCGGTTCCCGGTGCCGGACGAGTTCGACCTGAACCGGCCCGACAACCAGCACCTCGCGTTCGGATACGGCATCCACTACTGCCTCGGCGCGCCGCTCGCCCGGCTGGAGGCGCAGATCGCCTTCACCGACCTCCTGGCGGCGTTCCCGGACATGCGCCTGGCCGTGCCGCCCTCCGAGGTGATGTGGCGGCCCGGCACGCTGATCCACGGCACGGTGGCGTTGCCGGTCCTGCTGTGAGACCCGGTCACGCCCGGTAGCGCCGCACGCCGGTGGCCGTTCGGGAATATAGGGACTGACCTCCGCCGGCCGGTGGAGGTCAGTCGGGCATGTGGCCGCCGACGCCGAGGAACAAGGCGACCAGACCCAGCACGCCCACGATGATGGCGGTCAGCTTGGTGAACCGGCCGGTCGGGTCGGCGACGGTGACGTTGAACCAGCCGAGCGGGTCGACGCGGACGCGGACCTGGTCGCCGGCCTTCGGCTCGGAGTCGAGGAAGCGCAGCCGGCCGAGGTCCTTGCCGGTGGAGTGGTCGGCGACCTGATACGCCGGGAACGTCTCCTCCGAGACGCTGCTCAGCCCGCGGACGACCTGCGTGACGACGGCGTCGGTCGGGGTGCCCGCGCGCGACATGTAGGCGGGCAGCACCAGCAGCGCGGCCAGCCACGAGGCGAGCGTCAGCACGAGCAGCATGACCACGCGGCTGCTGACGGTGTGGTCGGGGGCGCCGACCCGATACAGCAGGTAGCCCGGCACGGCGGCCAGCAGCGACAGCGCGGAGCCCACCGCGAGCCAGGTGAAGCTTGGACCGCCGGCGAGGGTGCCGGTGACGATGACGAAGCCCGTCGTCACCGCGAGTGCGAGGAGCGCCCGCCAGATCCCCTTGAACAGCGCGCTCCACGGATAGTGCTTCACGAGTGGCCACCGTAGGCGATCTCCGGTCGGCGCGCTGCCCCCGGGCCTCCCCGAATTCGCGTGACAGGCAACGGATCGGGCGATATCCGACACAGCCGGACAAAAGTCGTCTCCGGCCGGGGCGCCCCCGAGGGAGCGCCCCGGCCGGAGAGGGCGTGGACGAAATGCCCCCAGCGCGTCAGGAGGAGGCGGCCACCCGGCGTACCGCCGCCGAATAGTCGGGAACCGTGGACATCGCCGCCGCCAGGCGCAGGAACGGCAGCGCCTCCTTCGGGCGGTTCTGGCGCTCGAGGGTGCGGCCCAGCAGATGGCAGGCGTAGTGGTCGGTCGGGTCCCGGTCGACCAGCGCGCGCAGGTGCCGCTCGGCGCGCTTGAGCTGGGCGGACGCGAAGTAGGCACGCGCCAGCCACAGGCGCACCTCGGCGTTGCCGGGCTCTTCGGAAAGGACGGCGGACAGGATCTTCGCCGCCTCGATCGGGTCACCGGCGTCGAAGTAGAGGACTCCCCTGCGGTACTCGGCCATCACGTCGTTCATGGCAGCTTGTAACGTCCACTCGGGCCGGGATTGTTCCCTCAGTGCGTCTTGAGCCACCGTTCGAGGTCGTCGAGGACGCGGTCCTGCTCGGGTTCGTTGTAGACCTCGTGGTGCAGCCCGTCGTACACGTGCAGTGTCAGATCCCGCGATCCCGCCCGCGCCGCGATGAGCCGGCTCGACTCGGCGTCGACGAGGCCGTCCTCGCTGCCGTGCAGCACGAGCGCGGGCAGCGTCAACTCGGGCAGGCGCCGCTGGAAGACGGCCATCTGGGTGAGCATCGCACCGCCGAGGCCGGCCGGGATCTTGCCGTGGTGCACCAGCGGGTCGGCGTCGTACTTCGCGACGACCGCCGGGTCCTTGGAGATCAGGCTGGACGGCAGCGACTGCACCGGCGCGCCCGGGGCGATGCGGCCGAGCACCTTGGCGACCGCGATCGCGGGCTTCGGGATGCCCTTGCCGGGCACGACCGGCGTGCCGGACAGCACGAGTCCGCGCAGGCCGGCCTGGTGATCCAGCGCGTACGCCAGCGCGATCATCGCCCCCATGCTGTGCCCGATCAGGAACGGCACCTGGCCGGGATGGCGGCGACGGACCTCGGCGAACAACACGTCGAGGTCGTCCGTGTACTCGGTGATGCGGCGCGCGAGCAGGCGCTTGCCGCCGGAGCGTCCATGCCCGCGGTGATCGGGCGCGTACACGCCGAGACCGAGCTCGCCGAGACGCGCGATGACATGGTCGTACCGCCGGGCGTGCTCGCCCATCCCGTGGGACAGGACCACGACGCCGCCCACGCCCCGCTCGGGCAGCCAGGCGTCATACACGATCCGGACGCCGCCACCGCCGGTGAGGGCGAGTTCATCGCGCTGCATGGCAGAATCGTGCGCCGCGGCGACGCCCGTCCGCAAGGAGCCCGCCCGGGACCGATACGCAGCGCGCGTCGGGCAGCTACGTTCCGCGACGACTGCTGCTTGTGCCTAGCGTCACACAACAGCCGCACGGACGGCCGCGGACCGGGCACGTTCCGTGCGGCGAGCGAGCGTACGAGGTGCGTGCGGGGCCGCGGTCGCGCCCGCGGCCCCGCACGACGTGCGCTCCGCGGTACCACGGGCACCGCGCTCAAGGCAGAACTCGTTGCCCTCGCCGATCGGCGAGAACGGCCCAGCCGGTACCGTCTGGTCGTCTGAACTCACCGACGAGAGAGGCGCCCAGGCCAAGCACGCGCTCGATCTCCGCGTCGAGGTGGACACGGATGAACAGCAGGCCGGCGGAGCCGTCCGGGGCGAGGGATCGGCAAAGTCGGACGTGATGTGCCTGATGCGGACAGTCGTTGCGTCAAGGTATATCTGTCAAGGGTGTTGCCGCCGAAGGGAGCCGAAGGTTGCTGACAGCTGGCCCGGCATGGACGGCCACGGCCGACAGCCCGCAGACGCCCGCGCCGCCGCTCGGCGGCGCCGAGGAGATACTGGTGCTCACCCACCACTGTGACCTGGCGTTCCTGGAGGAGTGCCTCCGGCCGGCGCGGGCGGCGGGAGCACGGATCACCGTCCTGTACGACGCGGCGGCGGGCGATGACGACGCACCGCCCCACGGCGACGCATCCGCGAACGGCGCCACGCCGGGCGACGAGGGCGCGACACCCTTTGGCGGCGCGAACGCACACGCGGACACGCCGGGCGACGCGGTGGCGGCGGTGCGCGACGTGCTGCCGGTGCCGGTCGTGGTGCGATCCGGCGGGGCGTTCCGGCCGCGGCTGGTCATCTCCGCGTCGCCGACCGCGGCCGTGGTGTCGATCGGCTCCGGCGACGCGACCCCGGACGGCTGGCTGCGCAACGCCGAGGTGTGGACGCACCTGCGCGCCGACGGGGCGACGGTACCGACGCTGATCACCGACCTCGCGGAGTGGCTGCTGCGGCTGCCGGCGCAGCTGTGGATCGAGCCGCTCGGCGTCGAGCGGCTCGCGGCGGTGGCGAAGCTGCTGACCGCCCGGCCGCACGCCGCCGAGGCGGACGAGCCGCTCCTGCTCACCAACGACCTGGTGCCGATCGTCGAGCAGCTGCCGTTCCCGTCGGGGGCGGACCGGCTGAGCGTGACCGCGCCCGCGTTCGACGCGGCCGGGCGGGCGCTCGGCGAGATCGTGCGCGACGTGCGGGCGGCGCGCGTCCGGCTGCTGCTGCCTGCGGGCGTGCGCTGCGACCCCGTGGGCCTGCTGGTGGCGCTCGACGAGGCCGGCGGCGGTGCGGACGCGGCCGGGACCCCCGAGGAGCCCGAGGTGCGCACGCCGGACGGGCCGCGGCGGCACCACGCCGGCGCCATCGAGTGGTGGACCGGCGACTCGGGCGTCCTCGTCACCGGCGGCCTGGACTGCACCCCGGAGGCGCTGCTGTGCACGAGCGCCGAGCCCGGCGGCAACTGCGAACTCGGGCTGCTGCTCGATGTGACGCGGTCCCTTGTGGACGTGCCGGACGCCCGCGAGATCGAGCTCGACGACGATGCGTTGCGGGTGCGCCCGGCCCCGGCCGCCGCGCCCGCCGTCGCCCGGGTGCTCGGGGTGCGGCTGCTCGCCGACCGGATCGAGGCGAGCCTGGTCGCGGCCGGAACGACGGCGCCGGACGGGCTCGTGGTGACGGTCGGCGACGCGGCGGCGAAGCTGCCGTGGACGGGGGCGGCGGGGCGCCTGCACACGTACGCCTCGTCCGCCTCGGACGGCTCGGACGGTCCGGCCCTCGACGGCCGCACCGCGCGGGTCAGGGCGGCGGACGGCACCGACCTCGGCGCTGCGGTCGTCACCGACGTCGCGGGCGCGGTGACCCGGTTCAGCCACCCGTCCCCGCTGGAGACCCTGCCGCTGCCGGCCGTGCTCGGCGACGCCGCGCGCCTCGATGCGCTCTTCGCCGCGGTGGCGCAGCTGGCGACCGGGCGGACGGTGCGCCACGGCGTGCCCGCGCGGGAGCGCCGCTCGCACGAGGAGGCGAGGCTGCGCGCCCTCGTCGGCCCGGCGCTGCTGGACCTGGCCTTCGGCCGCGCCGCGATCCGGGCCGCGACGGGCGGCACGGCCGGGCACGAAGAAGCCGGGCACGAGGAACCGGCCGCTACGGGCAGTACGGCCGGGGATGAGGAACCCAGTGTGGCGGCGGCGATCGCCGGGCTCGACGGCCCGGGGCGCGATCGTCTCAGGCAGCAGGTGCTCCGGCTCGGGGGCGCGGCCGCCGGGTGGCCATTGCCGGCCCGGCTCGCCGCGTTCCGGCTCGTGCTCGTACTCGCCGCCGGCGGGCTGTGGCCCGCGCCGCAGGACTGGACGCCCCTCGTCGCCGCCGGGCTCGACGCGCTCATCGCGGCCGACGACGAGGCGTTCGGGGCCGAGCAGTCGGCGCTCGCCACGGTCGGAATCGCGGCCGTCCATCACGGGCACCGGCTCGCGCCGCTGGCCGGGTTCGAGGACCTGCGCGCGGCCGTCCGGCTCGATCGGGCCGCGCCGCCGGAGCTGGTCGCCCGATACGCGGACGGGCTCGCCGGGGCGGTTCTCGGGGCCGGCTTCCGCGCCGAGGACATCACCGCCGACGCCGGGGAGCTGCTGGTGCGCTCGCCGTTCGACGACGCGGTCGACACGATCCCGGGGTCGGTGGGGACGGTACAGCGGGCCGACGGCGGCGGCGTGCTGGTCGAGACGACCAAGGATCCCCGCCGCACCACCCTGCTGGTGCTGGACCTGCTGCGGGACTTCCCCGACACGCACGTCGCCGTCCGCGGCAGCGCGGGAACCGAGACCCACGGCTGGTGGAACGGGCGGCGCCTGGTGCTGCTGACCCCGTTCGGCGGCCGGTGGCGCGGCTCGCTGTGGCCGGGCCTGATGACAGGCATCGCCACGTACGCCAAGGGCGCCTCGCCCCTGCCGGCCGCGGCTCGCACCTGGATCACCGAGGCCCCGGAAATGCCCGAAAGCTGATCCGGTTCCGCCCCGGCGGCCCCGGCCTGGTGGTTGACCTGCCGGACCGGGTGAACGAAGATCGCCAAGATGATCTCTGGGCAGGATGAGCCGAGGCCGGCCGGGCGGCTGGTCTCGCGGCTCGGCGGGCCGCCGGGCACGGTATCGGTGACGGCGGCCGGGCAGCCCGCGCTGCACGCTCTGATCGCGGGGGTGGCGCGGACGCTCGGCGTGCCACCGACCACGCGGGTGTGGTTGACCGCGGACGCCGAGATCACCCGCCGGGCAGACTCGTCCGGCAGGCATCTGCTCATCGGCCTGCCACTGCTCAGCGTCCTGAGCGCGGCACAGCTGCGGGCGCTGGTTGGCGAGCAGCTGACGCTGCTGCACCGCACGGATGCCCGCCGGGCCGATCGAGCGCTCACCGAGTGGTCCGAGACCGTCTGGGACGAGGAGGCGGCCGAGCCCGCGGCGACGCCGCGCCGCGAACCCGATGCGTACGTGGCGCAGTTGCAGGACGCGGCGGACCGGGCGGCGATCACCGCGGCCGGCGCCGCGGGACCGGCCGCGCGGGCGATCGCGCTGGCCAACCTGTCGGAGGCCGGCTATCTGCTGTTCCGGGTCGACTCCGGTCCGCCGCTGCTCGGGCAGTGGTGGTGGCAGTTCAGCGACCTGGTCGACGGCTGGGATCGCGCGGTGCGACACGGGCTCGGCGACGCGCAGTGGGACGCGGAAACGGCGGCGGCGCTGGCCCGCCTGCACCCGCGGCTGTCCGGCGAACTGACCGCGCTCGGCCAGGAGTCGCTGCCCCTGGTCGCGGCGGTGGATCCGGTACCGGTGGCGCCGCTGTCGGTCCGCGAGCAGCGGCGGCTCGTGCGCGCGTTGACCGGGTACTCGGCCGTGACCATCTTCCGGTGGCGGACGTACGAGACGGCACCGGCACGGCGGTGGCGACGGCGGGCCGCGAAGGAGGCCCGTTCGTTGCGGGCGCAGCTGGCCGCCGTGCTCGGCCGCGACCTGGTCGACGACGTCGAGGCGATCCGGATGATCGAGTCCGGGGCAGCCGCCGCGGCGTGTGGGCACGTCGAGGAGCGCCACGAGTTCGGAGCGGGCGACCCGGCGGTGGCGTTGGTCGAGGATCATCTCCTGCGGCGGGGCTGGCGCCTGGAGCATCCCGCCGTGCGGGGCGTGCTGAGCGGTCCCGATGGCCGGCGGGTCGACGGGATCGAGGTCTTGCGCGCGGGTGCGGACTCGGCCGCCGTACGCGAGCTGTTCGCAGCGGACCACCCCGGGTCCGGCCCAGGCTGATCCCCACCGGCGTGGGGGCTCCAGCCCGCCGCCTCGATCGGCGCATCGTCACGAACTGGCCGGGCACCGTGCCCGGACCCGCCCGGCTCGCCCTCGGCGACTACGTGCCGGGCTGAGCCTCCACGGGCGATCGCGCGAGGGTCCGCGCCATCCACGGGCGCGCAGCCCCTGCGCCGAAACGCATCCGGAAGTCGTCGACGACCATCGACAGCAGCGGCCGCCGGCCGGCCAGGAAGCGCAGCGGCCCGTCCGGCTCGATCGTCCACGCGACGCGGGCCGGGCCGCAACGGGCCGTCGCGCGCACCGGCGTGGTCTTCGCCGCGCCGGCGAGGACCTGGATGACCCGCAAGCCGATCGGCAGCCGCAGCGCCGGGCCCCGCCGGCGCAGCCGCGCCGCGGCGATCGGCCCGGCGCCGGTCGCGGCGGCGGCGCGCACGCCGGTCAGCTCGAACTCGGCCAGGTCCTTCGGGATGCCCCACAGCGCCCGGCCGCCGTCGCGGGAGCGGGGGCTGTCGACCCAGATGTGGGTGATCGTCACCCGCGGGCGCAGGCCGGCCCGCACCAGCACCGCCGAGAGCAGCTCGCGGTAGCTCATGTCACCGCCAGGGCGGTAGTCGACCCAGGCGGTGCCCACCACCGCCCGCCGGCCGAAGCGCACCACGCGCACCGCCCCGGCGAGTTGCGCGGGTAGCCCGGGCAGGTCCGCGACGGGCAGCGCCCAGACCGACACGTACATCCGGCCGCGCAGCGACCAGGGCTCCGCCGGATAGGCCATATCCGCACTGTACGCCGCTGTGACGGGCCGCCGGCGACGATCGTCAAACTGGCTGACCCGTCCGCGATGCCTTTGCGCGAACCTATCCGCGAGACTTGGCCCGGCGGCGGACGCGGACGGTCACGAAGGCCGCCGCGCCGGCCAGAACCACGGCCGCGGCGGACAGGACGCCCACGGTACCCGGGGCCGTGCCCTTCGACGCCGCGGGGCGCGGCTCGGCGGCGGCCGCCGTGGCCGCGGCGCTCGGCGTGGGCGGTGCGTGCAGCGCGGCCGCCTCCTGCGGGGTGACCAGATGGCCGACGGAAGTGCCGGCGGGCAGCGCGAAGCCCCAGTCGAGCAGCGTCGTGCCCTGCTTCCAGGCCCGGGCCGGCACGATCTCGGCGCCCATGATGGTGACGACCAGCCGTCGGCCGCCCCGCTGGGCCGCGCCGACGTAGGTGTGGCGGGCCTCGTCGGTGAAGCCGGTCTTGCCGCCCAGCGCCCCCGGGTACTCGGTGAGCAGCTTGTTCTCGTTCTGGATCTGGAAGCCCTTCGGGTCCTGCGGCGGCTGCGGCGGCCACCGGAAGCGCTGCATCGTGTCGTACTTGAGGAACTCGGGGCGATCGAGGTCCTCCCGCGCGATGAGCGCCAGGTCGTAGGCGCTGGTCAGCTGCTCCGGGGCGTCCAGGCCGGACGGGGTGACCGCGTGGGTGTCGTCGGCGCCGAGCCGACGGGCCTCGGCGTTCATCGCCGCGATCGTGGCCGGCACGCCGCCGTCCCCGCCGGCGACCCGGGCGAGCGCGTTCGCGGTGTCGTTGCCGGACTGCAGCAGCAGCCCGTACCACAGCGTGGACACCGGGTAGTGCCCGCCGACGATCATGCCGACCGCCGAGCTGTCCGCCGGCAGGTCGAGATCCGCGGGCGTCGCCTCGACGACCAGGTCCGGGGCCAGCTTCGGCAGCACGGTCGCGGCCAGCAGCAGCTTCTGCACGCTCGCCGGGCGGCGGCGCAGGTGCGGGGCGCAGGCGCCGAGCACCTCGCCGGTGTCGAGGTCGGCGACCACCCACGACATCGCCGACAGGGTCGGCGGGGCGGGCGCGCCGGCCGCCACGGCCAGGCCTGTGGTGGCCATCCCGTCGCCGCCGATCACCGGCGTGGACTCCTCGCGCGGCGGCGACGGCGGGGTGGGCGGAAGCGTCGGGAGTGACGCATACGGACACGGGGCCACCGCCGCCGGGCTCGCCGACGGACCCCGCGCCGGCAGCGGCGGCGGGCCGGCCGGCAGGGCCACCAGGGCCGGGGCCAGCGCGGCGGTCATGAGACGCCAGACTCCCATGCCGCGCAGCCTACCGAGCCACGGCGTCGCCCGGCGGCCGGTCGGCGCGAGGACCCACCGCGGCTACCGCGACCGCGGTGCTCGACGCTCGGGCGCCGCCGAGGCGATCTCCTCGATCCTCGGCGGCGCCCGGTTCCTTCGCAGGGTTCGGTTTCGTGGGGTTCGGCTTCGCGGGGCTGGTTACGCCGGGATGCTGTACGGGTCGCCGTACACCTTCCAGCTCAGCGGCGGGTCGAGGTCGAAGTTGCGGTTGTTGAGGAACACCCGCTGCTCGGTGTCGACCCGGCTGGTGTCGCTGTGCGCCTCCTCGGTCCTCATCGCCGCGACCCGCGCGTCGAGGAAGGCGTTGAGGTAGGCCGCCTCGTCGCCGCCCTGTGCCGGCGTCTTCGCCTTGGCCATGGCGGCCTTACGGATGCCGCCGAAGCTGACCGGGTCGGTGCCGGGGCCGTGCATGACGATCGCGTCGTAGTAGATGAACTGGCCGAGCGCCCGCACGCCGTCGGCCTTGGCCTGGTTGACGGCGGGGTTGAAGTACACCCGGTCCCGCTCGTCGTCCTGCGCCTTGGTGAACTGCGGGTCCGCCGCGGCGCTCTTCCAGTCCGTGGTGAAGTTCGGGTCGAGCCCGGTGTGCGAGGCGGTGCCGTTGACGCCGCGCAGCGCCGGCAGGTACTTCGCCAGCACGTTGCCCGGCACCCGCTGGGTGTAGAGCTGGACGAGGTCGAGCATGTCGCCGGTGCCGGAGCAGAAGCCGATGATGCCGGCCGTGTACCCGCGGCCGTCGCCGATGTCCTCGATGTACTTGTACTGCGCCTTCCAGTTCAGCGAGGAGTTCTCCGCCGAGGACACCAGCTGCATCGCGATGTCCTTCTTGCGCGGGTCGAACAGGTCCTTGCCAGACGAGGACGCGCTGCTCGACGGGGTGCCCCCGGTGGCGTTGCCGTACACCTGGAACTCGAACAGCGAGTAGCCCCACTGGGTGGCGCGGGCGGTGCCGTAGAGCCGCACGTACCGGCCGGAGCCGGACAGGCCGGTCAGGTCGTCGGTACCGCCGTCGCCGTTGCTCGTGCTGTAGATCGTGCTCCACGTGCCGCCATCGGCGGAGGTCTCGATCCGGTACGCCTTGCCGTAGGCGGTCTCCCACTTGAGGTTCACGTGCGTGATGCTGCGGGTCGCGCCGAGGTCGACGCGGATCCACTGGGGGTCGGATCCTTTCGCGCTGGCCCAACGCGTGGCGGTGTTGCCGTCGAAGGCCAGCGCGGCGCCGAGGGACGACGACTCCACCGAGGACGAGGTGGCCGGCTTGCCTTGCGACAGCAGGGTCTCCGTGGCGGCGTCGGCGCTGTGCGTGACCAGGACGGTCGTCACGGTGCCGAGGGTGAGCAGAGCCGCGGCGCCCAGGCCGGCCAGCCTGAGGGGGTGATGCATGAGGCGCCTCCAAACCGTATCTGTTAGGCAACTTACCTGACAGATGTTGAAATCAGAGCGCCTCGATGTCAAGGGCTCGACGCCGCGCGCCTTCGGGGAACCCGCGCCGGCGGTCGCCAACCCCTGGATTCGGCTTGTCCGGCCGGATCGGACAGAATGACAGGGTGACGCACAGCATCGAGGACGACTGGGTAGCCCGCTTCGCCGACGAGGTCATCGCATCCGCGCAGGACCGCGCGCCGGGCCGGCCGATCGTCTGCGCGTCCGGGCTGAGCCCCTCCGGGCCGATCCACCTCGGCAACCTGCGCGAGGTGATGAC
Organism: Dactylosporangium sp. NPDC051484; assembly: GCF_040689395.1. NCBI lineage: Bacteria > Bacillati > Actinomycetota > Actinomycetes > Micromonosporales > Micromonosporaceae > Dactylosporangium > Dactylosporangium sp. NPDC051484. The sequence goes on from NZ_JBFAZX010000015.1 coordinate 86,673, forward strand.
CCCGCACCTGGTCGCCGACGAGATCCGCCGCCGCGGCGAGGACGTCGTGCACATCCTGTCGTGGGACGACTTCGACCGCTTCCGTAAGGTGCCGGGCGGCGTCGAGGGTGTCGACGAGTCGTGGAGCGAGCACATCGGCCGCCCGCTGACCTCGGTGCCGCCGCCGGCCGGCAGCCCCTACGGCAGCTGGGCCGAGCACTTCAAGGCCGCGATGGAGGCGTCGCTGGAGCAGCTCGGCGTGCGGTACCACGGCATCAGCCAGACCGAGATGTACCGAAGCGGGGCGTACACCGAACAGATCCTGCTCGCCATGCGGGAGCGGCAGCACATCGACGGCGTGCTGGGCAAGTACCGCACGAAGATCGCGCCGGAGGAGAACGACGAGGACGGCGAGGGCGTCACCGGCTACTACCCGTATCGGCCGTACTGCTCCGTCTGCGGCCGCGACACCACCACCGTCACCGCCTACGACGACGCCACGACCGAGCTGACCTACACCTGCTCCTACGGCCACGGCGCGACCGTGCTGCTGTCCGAGCACCGCGACGGCAAGCTGGTGTGGAAGGTCGACTGGCCGATGCGCTGGGCCTACGAGGGCGTGCACTTCGAGCCCTCCGGCGTCGATCACACCTCCCCCGGCTCGTCGTACGTCGTCGGCAGCCAGCTCGTCGCCGAGGTCTTCGGCGCCCGCCCCCCGATCGGCCCGATGTACGCGTTCGTCGGCATCGCCGGCATGGCCAAGATGAGCAGCTCCCGCGGCGGCGTGCCTACCCCCGCCGACGCGCTGCGGATCATGGAGGCCCCGCTGCTGCGCTGGCTGTACAGCCGCCGCCGCCCCAACCAGTCCTTCAAGGTCGCGTTCGACGACGAGATCCAGCGGCTCTACGACGAGTGGGACACCCTCGGCCGCAAGGTCGGCGAGGGCACCGCCCCGCCGGCCGACGCCGCCGCGTATCACCGCGCGATCGGCACCGCCACCGGCCCGCTGCCGGTGACGCCGCGCCCGCTGCCGTATCGCATGCTCGCCTCCGTCGCCGACATCACGGTCGGCGACCCGGCCCAGATGCTGCGCATCCTGGCCGACATCGACCCGGCCGACCCGATCGTGTCGCTGGAGGACACCCGCCCCCGCCTGGACCGCGCCGTTCACTGGGTCACCAACTACGTCCCCGACGAGCAGCGCACCCACGTCCGCACGGCACCCGACACCGAGCTGCTCGCGTCGCTGGACGACGAGCAGCGTGCGGCGCTGCGCCTGCTGGCGGAGCGCCTGGCGGAGCAGTGGTCCCTGGAGGGCCTGACGAGCCTGGTGTACGGCGTGCCGAAGATCCGCCTGGGCCTGCCCATGGACACGAAGCCGACCCCGGAGCTCAAGACGGCGCAGCGCGAGTTCTTCTCGCTGCTGTACCGCCTCCTGGTCGGCCGCGAGTCGGGTCCCCGCCTGCCCACCCTGCTGCTCTCGCTGGGCGCCGACCGGGTCCGCACCCTCGTCGGCGCCTGATCCGCCAACCTGAACTGCGCAGCCTGAACTCCCCAGCCCGGCCGAAAACCGGTTGCCGCGATCGGCCGGGTCGGGGAACCTTGTGCCCATGACGCTCTGACGGACTTCTCCGCTGGCACCACGCCCGCGCACCGACCCGGTGCGCCGTGCTGCCGTCCGTCCGCACCCGTCCTCTGGGAAAGAGCGTCGTTGTCCGCTTCGCAGCACTCCGCCACCGTCACCGTCTTCGCCTCCCCGTCGAGCTGGATCGAGTCCGCCGCCGTCGACCAGTGCCGCCAGGTGGCGGCCCTCGACGGCATGGTCCACGTCGCGGGCATGCCCGACCTGCATCCCGGCAAGGGCGCGCCGATCGGCGCCGCCATGCTCTCCTCGGTGTTGTACCCGCTGCTGGTGGGCTCCGACATCGGGTGCGGGATCGCGGTGTTCCCCATCGCCCTCAAGCGCCCCGCGCCCGAGCGGCTCGCCGCCCGCTTCCCCGACCTCGACCGGGCCCTGGAGCCCGAGGATCTCGGGGACTTCGGCCTCGTGGCGCGGGACATCCCCGCCGGCCACGTCGAGGGGCTCGGCACCGTCGGCCGCGGCAACCACTTCGCCGAGCTGGCGCGGGTGCACACCGTTCTCGACGCGGGCCACGCGGACCGCCTCGGGCTGCGCGCCGGCGACCTCGTCCTCATCGTCCACAGTGGATCCCGAGGCCTCGGCGAGCGGATCCTGCGCGAGCACACCGAGGCGCACGGGGCCGGGCCCGCCGCCGACACCGAGGCCTACCTGGCCGTGCACGACGCCGCGGTACGGTGGGGATCGCTCAACCGCCGGCTCATCGCCGCCCGGGTCGCCGGCGCGCTGGGCGCGCGGCGCAGCGAGCCGATCGTCGACCAGTGCCACAACCTCGTCGAGATCCGCGACGGGGCATACCTGCACCGCAAGGGCGCCGCCCCCGGCGACGGCCGGGACGTGCTCATCGCCGGCACGCGCGGCACCGTGTCCTACCTCGTGGCCGCGCACGCGGGCCCGGAGGCCGGCCACTCGGTGGCGCACGGCGCCGGGCGCAAGATGTCCCGGGCCGACGCGCTGGTCCGCAACCGGGCCAAGCACACCGTCGAGGAGCTGCGCCGCACCCCGCTCGGGTCGGTCGTGGTCTGCGGCGACCGGCAGCTGCTGTTCGAGGAGGCCCCGGGCGCGTACAAGCGCATCGAGCAGGTGGTCGCCGACCTCGTCGAGCACGGCCTGGCCACGCCGATCGCCACCACGGCCCCGGTCGTCACGTACAAGACCGCCGACCGGGAGCCGCGCCAGGGCCGAGACCGGGGCCGGGTATGAACGGTCCGGAGCGAAGCGGAGGGGCCGGTCATCATGGGCTCAGCCGCAAGTCATGCCGAAGCCGGAGCGAAGCGGAGGCTTCGGCATGACGGGTGTACACCTGCTGATGTCGGCCGGCCGCGGCCCGCAGGAGTGCGCGTGGGCCGTCGCCGAGCTCGCCGCCCGCCTGGAGGCCGAGGCCGCCGGGCTGGGCCTGGCCACCCTGCGGGTACACAGCGTGCCCGGCGACCACCACGGCACCTACCGGTCGGTGCTGCTGTACATCGGCGGCGACGACGCCGGGCGGTTCGCCGCCACCTGGACCGGGACGCTGTGCTGGCAGGCGCCGAGCCCGTACCGCACCGGCGCCGGGCGCAAGAACTGGTACATCATCGCCGGCCCCTGCGACCTGGACGCCCCGAGCACGCCGTTCACGGAGGCGGACGTGGACATCGTCCCCTGCCGGACCGGCGGCCCGGGCGGCCAGCACCGCAACAAGGTCAGCACGGCGGTGCGCGCGACGCACCGGCCGTCGGGCCTGGTCGTCGTGGTCGACACCGAGCGGCAGTTCGGCCAGAACCGGCGGCTCGCGCTGGACCTGCTGCGCCGCCGCCTCGGCGAGGGCGACGCGGCCGCCGCCCGCGCCCTCGAGGCCGCGAGGCGGCACATGCACGACGAGCTCGTCCGCGGCGACCCGGTCCGCGTCGAGCGCCCGGTCAGGCCAGGTCCGGCACCGGATACAACGCCCCGTCCGAGGCAGGGTCCAAGGCAGCGTCCACAGCAGGGTCCGCGGCCAGATCCAAGGCCCGGGTCAGGTCGGCGATGATGTCGGCGGGCTCCTCGAGGCCGACCGAGACGCGCAGCAGGGACGCGTCGACGCTGTCCGCGGTGCCGCCGTGGGAGAAGATCAGCGACGCCGGGTGGGTGATCAGCGTCTCCATGCCGCCCAGGCTCACCGCGTTGCGGGCCAGCCTCGTCGAGGCCAGGACCCGGGTGGCGAACCGCTCGGACTCGACCGTGAACGACAGCATCCCGCCGAAGCCGCTCATCTGACGGCGCGCCAGGGCGTGCTGCGGATGGCTGGACAGGCCCGGGTAGTGCACCGCGACGACCCGCGGGTGCGCCGCCAGGGCCTCGGCGACCGCGCGGCCGTTGTCGTTGTGCCGGGCCATGCGCAGCGGAAACGTGCGCAGGCCGCGAGCCAGCAGCCAGGCCTCGAACGGATGGCAGGTCGGGCCCAGCACGCGGGCGGTCTCCCAGGCGCGGTCGATCAGCTCCGCCCGGCCGGTGACGACGCCCGCGGTCACGTCGCTGTGGCCGTTGAGGTACTTCGTCGCCGACTGCACCACCAGGTCCGCGCCGAGGTCGAGGGGGCGGGTGTTGTACGGGGTGGCGAACGTGTTGTCCACGACGAGCAGCGCGTCCGGGGCCGCCGCGCGCACCGCGGCCAGGTCGGTGAGCACCATCGCGGGATTGCTCGGGGTCTCGGCGTAGACGACGTCGGTGTCCGCGTCGACGGCCTCGTGCAGCGACTCCTGCGGTACCAGACGGACCTCGACGCCGAACGAGGGCAGCACGTCGCGCAGCAGCGTGAGCGCGGCCGCGTAGTGGTTGGTCTGGGCGACGACCCGGACGCCGGCGCGCACGTTCGAGATCAGCGCGGCGCTGACCGCGGCCATGCCGCTGCCCAGCAGCAGCGCCCGCTCGGCGCCGTCGAGGTCCGCGAGCATCGCCTCGGCCTCGGCGTTGTTCGGGGAGCCGTAGCGCGTGTAGTACCCCGTCGGCGCCACCGCCGCCGCGATCCGCGCCGCCTCCGGGGTGCGGGGCAGATCGTACGTGCTGGTCTGGTAGATGGGGGTCGTCACGGGGGTGCCGCCGGGCCGCTCCTCGACGGCCGGGTGCAGGAGCCGGGTGATGCTGAGCCGGGATGCGTCTTCGATCGCCATCGCCCAAGTATGCGGGCCCGCCGTCGCGCCCGATTCGCCACAAACCTACGCGTATCTCACCGGCGTGTGACCCGCTCCCGGGTCAGGTCGGCCAGCACGGCGGCGAGGGCCGCCTCCGCGGCACCGATCGCCGGGCCGCGCGAGCCCAGCCGCGTGGGGACGATCGGCGGGAGCCCGTCCCGGCGGCGCCAGGCCATCGCCGCCCGGTGTACGGCCGCGACGACGGTGTCCCCGGCGACCTCCAGCAGGTCCACGCCGAGGCCGGCCAGGGTCACCACCGCCGGGTCGAGCGCGTTGATCAGGGCGCCGAGGCCGCGGCCGAAGGCGTCGGCCGCCGCGGTCACGGCGGCGCGGGCCGGTCCGTCGCCGGCCCGGGCGGCAGCCAGCACCTCCCCGGCGAACGCCCGCGGGTCCTCGGGTTCGGCCCGCCCGAGGCTGCGAGCCATCGCCCGGCCGTCGACCATGAGGTCCCAGCAGCCGGTCGCGCCGCACGGGCAGCGCCGGCCGGGATCGCCGAACGGCACGTGCCCGAACTCGCCGCCGGCTCCGGTGGCGCCGAGCACGGGGGCGCCGCCGACGAGCAGTACCCCGCCGATGCCGACCTCGACGGTGAGGTACAGCGCCACCGCCGCCCCGCGCGCCGCGCCCCGCAGCGCCTCGGCCACGCCGGCCAGTGACGCGTCGTTGCCGACGGTCAGCGGCACGCCCCCGGCCGACGCGGCCAGCCCGGACAGGTCGACGTCGCGCCATCGCAGGGTCGCGGCCTGAGCGAGCGTGTGCCCGCGCACCGTGCCCGGCACCGCGACGCCCACGGCGGCCAGCCGGTCGCCGTGCCGCGCACGCAGCCCGGCGAGCGCCGCGCCGACCTCGGCGAGCACCTCGCCGGGCGGCCCGCCGCGGTGACGGTGCTCGGGCGCCGGGGCGAGCTCGCCGCCGATGGCCGCGGTGGTCACCGTCCACGTGGCGTGGGTCAGCTCGACGACGGCCACGAGCGGCCCCTCGGGGTGCGCCACGAGCACGGTGCTCGGCCGCCCGCGCCCGCCGGTCGGCGCCGGCGCCCGCTCGCCGAGCAGCCGCGCGGCGCGCAGCCGGCCCATGATCTCGGTCGCCGAGCCGCTGCTCAGCCCCAGGCTGGCGGCCGCCTCCGCGCGGGTCACGCCGGGGTGCTCGTGCGCGTGGCGCAGTAGCGCGAGCGCGCCCTGCACGCGCAGCGCCTCGGCCCGCATCGTCGTCATCGCCCGCTCCCGGTTATTATGCTCGTGAGACGAGTTTATTTATCCGAGGGGGTACGGGGCAATGCGGCGCTTCGCTGCGGTACTGCTGGACATGGACGGCACCCTCGTCGACTCCGACGCCGCCGTGGAGCGCGCCTGGCTGGCCTGGGCCGCCGAGGCCGGCGTCGCCGCGGACCAGATCATCCCCCACATGCACGGCAACCCGGCATCGACCACGATCCGCGCCGTGCAGCCGCACCTCGACCCGGCCGGCGTGCGGCGGGCCGCGGCGCGACAGCTGGAGCTGCAGTACGGCGACCTCGACGACGTGGTGCCGATCGCCGGCGCGGCCCGGCTGCTGGTCACGCTGAAGGAGCTGGACCTGCCGTGGGCGGTGGTCACCAGCGCCGACCGGCGGCTGGCGCTGGCCCGGCTGGGCGCCGCCGGCATCGACCCGCCGCTGCTCGTCACGGTCGAGGACACGCCGCGCGGCAAGCCCGCCCCCGACCCTTACCTGGAGGCGGCCGCCCGGCTCGGCGTGCCGCCGGGCGACTGCCTCGTGGTCGAGGACTCCCAGCCGGGCCTCGACGCGGGCCGGGCGGCCGGGGCGACGGTCGCCACGCTGCGCGGCCTCGACGGCGACCTGCGCCTCGGCGACCTGGGCGACCTCGCCGACCTGCTCACCACCGCGGGCCAGTAGCGCATCGCGGGCCGTAGCGCATCCCGGGCCAATAGCGCACCGCTAGCGCACCGCGCGATGCAACCGGAGCGGGTCGTCGTTGGTCGCATCGGTATGCGCTTCATCACGGGGATCGGCTGCGCGCTGTTGCTCACGGGACTCACCGCCTGTGGGAGCCAGGCCGGCACGACGGATACATCGAACGCCACCGCCACCTCCACCGCCGTCGCGGCGGCGCCGAGTCCGGCCGACCGGTTGTGCGGGGATCCGCAGCTCAACGACAAGCAGGTGGCCTTCGCCGGGCAGGGCGGCACGTTCCTGGCCGGCTATGCGCTCGGCGAGGGAAACGTCACCCTGGTGCTCGCGCCGCAGGCCTCCGCCACCGGCTGCTCGTGGCTGGGCTGGGCCAAACAGAAGGCCGCCGCCGGGTACCGGGTCCTCGCGTTCGACTTCAACGGCGAGGGCCGCTCGCGGCGCGCCGAGACGGGCACCAACTCCGGCGACGTCGCGGCCGCCGCGGCGTTCGCGCGGGCCAAGGGCGGACGCGGCGTGGTGCTCATCGGCGCCTCGCGGGGCGCCACCGCCACGCTCGTCGCCGGGGCGCGGCTGGAGCCGCCGGCCACCGCGGTGATCAGCCTTTCCGGGCCGGACTCCTACGCCGGCGAGAGCGCCCTGCGGGCCGTCGCGCGACTGAGCGTGCCAGTGCTGTACGTCGCGGCGACCGGCGACGGCAGCTTCGCGACAGCGGCGCAGGCGATGTACGACGCCACGCCGGGCGACCAGCGCACGCTGTCGATGGTCCCGGGCCGCCAGCACGGCACGGCGCTGCTGACCGTCACCGACGACGGAACCGCCGACGCGACCCGCGCCGTCGACGACTTCCTGGCGAACAACGCCCCGCCGAAGGGCTGAGCACTCACACACACTCGCGCGACGCGGCCCGCAGCACGGTGCCCAGGTGGTCGGCGGCGGAACACAGGCCGGCGACGGCGTCGGCCACCATCGGATCGCGGTCGCGCGACGCGAGCAGCTCGATGAGCACGCCCAGCGTGGTCGCGACGGCGTCGGCCGCCGGGTCGGGGCGCCGGCCGCGCTGCCGGGCGACACTCTGCTGCACCCACGCCAGCCGCGCCGTCTGCTGCCGGAGCATGCCGCCGGCCCCGGCGGCGTCGCGGTCGGCCTGCCAGTGCAGGTCCGCACGGTCGTCGACGTCGAGGCCGGCCAGGGACTCCAGCGCCTCGAGGCGGTCGACGAGCGCCGCGGTGATGTGCGCCAGCAGCTCCGCGCGGCGGCGCTCGTCAGCGTGGTCCTTCATGATGTACAGCGGATCGCCCGGAATCCCCAGGATGGTCATGACCCGCAGCAGATCGTCAGTGCTCGGCAGGGTTCGCACGCCGCCAGCGTAGGCCGCCCGCCGCACGGGTGCTGTGACGAATCCGGCAGCCCGGACGCGGCCCGTGGATCGAATCGGCTGAGCGGAGGGGGGCGCTCGCCGGGTACCGCGTTGCCCTTAGGCTGTGTCGAGTTCGTGGCGGCGAGACGTATGGATGACCGATACATTCCCGTGCGAAGGAGGTGGCACCGTGTCACAACGTGCGAACGGGGAAGACGACTCAGGCCGGCGCAACGCCCGGCTGTATTACCTGCTCGTGGGCGGTGCCGGCATCGTGCTGCTGCCGTTCACGGTGGCGCTGCACGAGCAGCTCTGGCCGCAGCTGCTGTCGTTGCTGCTGCTGGTCGGGGCCGGTGTGGCCGGCTTGGTGAAGTCGATGCGCGGGTCGAAGCCGCGCTCGTTCGTGGTACAACCCGGTGAGTTCGTCGCGCCACCGTCGTACTTCGGACTCGCCAACAACGCCGCGGCCATGCCCGCGATCGTCGGCATCCTGCTGAGCGTGGCGTATTCCGACGACGACTGGGGCGTCTACACCTGGATGCTCTTCGCCGTGACCGTGGCGTTCATGTATTTCGCGGTGTATGGGCTCGTCATGCTCATCCGCGGCACCGGCCGGCTGATCCTGCGCCCGGACGGCCTGACCGTCGTCGACGCCCTCGGCACCTACGACGTGCCGTGGGAGGCCATCATGACCGGGCCGCTGCCCACGGTCTTCGGCGTCGGCCGGCTCGGCATCCTGTGGCCGGAGCTGGTCCGCAGTCACGGGCCGCTGCGCCGGCGCAACCCGCAGCGCATCCAGCTGCAGCTGCAACGCTCGGCGGTGCACCGCGAGTTCCTGCACGACTCGGTCAACCATTACCTCAACCACCCGCAGGAGCGGCCGGCGATCGGCACCCGCGAGGGCCTGGACGGCCTGCTCGGGGCCCTGCACGTGCGGCGCGCCTGACCCGTCAGGCGGCCATGCCCAGCGAGCGCGGGTGGCGCGCCGAGCGGGCGGAGCGGGCCAGGGCCTGCGTCGTGCGCGGGCCCGCCACGCGGCCGCCGTCAGGGGAAACGCCGCGAAGACCCGGAATCTCACAGGTCGAGGGCGGCGCGGACCGGGTCGTGCTGCCAGCGGCTCGCGAACGCCTCGCGCACCGTCCACCCGGCGCGCAGCAGCGCTCTCTGGCGCTCCAGGTGGGCGGCGTCGCCGTCCGGGTGCGGCTCGCAGACGTAGCCGGTGCCGTCGACGACGAGGTCGACGGTCCAGTCGCCGACCGGGTAGGCCAGGCGCACGTCACGCCCGGCCGCGGCCAGCTCGGCGGCGAGGCGTGCGGCCCATGGCGGGGCCGCGCCGGCGACGGGACCGGCCGGCGCGGGCGGCGCCGCGGCGTGCGCGAGGAAGTCCGCGACGAGGCCGTTGCCGCCGGTCAGGGACGTGACCACGACGAGGCGACGGCGGGCCCGGGTCGTCATGACGTTGAACAGGTTGGGGTCGGCGGCGAAGCGCTGGCGGGCCGGGGTGTCGCCGTCGACGAGGGCCAGACAGATCACGACGGTGTCGGCCTCGCCGCCCTGGAAGGCGTGCACGGTGCCGCAGCGCAGCCCGAGCCGATCGATCTCCTCGACGGTGAGCTCCTTGAGTAGCTCCGCCTCGATCGCGTCGGCCTGCGCGCGAAACGGCGTGACGACGCCGATGCCGGTGCGCCCGGCCCGCGCGAGAGAGCGGACCGCCGCCAGGACCGCGTCGACCTCGGCACGGTTGACGCCGTCACGAACCTCGGCGCCAGGCACCCGCACGACGTCGATGGCGGCCTCGCGCTCCGCGGCCGGGGTGCGGGTCATCAGCGACAGGCGGCCGTCGTAGAAGCGCCGCGCGGCGAACTCGATGAGGTGCGGCGCGCACCGATAGTGCTCGCCGAGCCAGGTGACCGGGGCCGCGCCGACCGCCACGTCGTACGCGCTGGACCGCCGCACGTCGACCCGGTCGGGCAGCTCGTGGCGGGCCAGCGTGGCGGCCACGTCGACGTCGGCGACGAACGACACGAACCGCAGCTGGCCGGGGTCGCCGGCGACGAGGGCGCGGCGGGCCCGCGCGAGCACCGGCGCGGCGCGGATCTGGTCGACGTGCGCGGCCTCGTCCAGGATCACCAGGTCGAACAGGCCCGGCGTCGGCGGCAGCAGGTCCTCGACGTCGGCGACCGTGCCGATCCACAGCGGCAGCGCGCGCACCAGCGCCGGGCCGTCGAGCGCGGCCAGGGCCTCGCGGCGGCGGTTGCGGCCGGCGCGCAGCGCGGCGGCCAGGGCGGCGGCGCTGCGCCGGGCGTCGCCGCCCCATCGGCCGGCCGACGCGGCCGCGTCGTGCATCGCGGCGCCGGCCGCGTCCCGCAGGCGCGCGTCGGCGGCCAGCAGCGCCGGCCAGACGGGGCCGAGGTCGGTGCCGCCGTTCACGGCCAGGGTGGCCGCGGCGCGGTCCGCCTCGAGGGCCTCCAGCAGCACGGGGAGCCGCTCGGGCGCGACGCCGGCGAGCCGGCGCACCCGCGGCCGGGAGAAGAACCGCGAGGCGAGGGCCTTCTTCGCCTTCTGTACGTCGAAATCGCGGCCGAACACCTTCGGGGCCTCCAGCCGCAGGCCCGCCAGCAGCGGCTCCCAGACGGCCATGGTCGCCGCCCGCCGCTCCAGCCCGAGCGCCGCGGCGACGCCCTGCTCGATCGCCCGGACGGCGGCCGCGGCGGCGACGACTTCGGCCTGGCGGGCCTGCAGCACGCGGGACGTGACGCCGTCGGGGCGCCCGGACGCCAGCGCCAGCGCGAACCGATCGCGGCGCTCGGCGTCGCCGAACAGCACCGGCTCGGCGCCCGGGTAACGGCCGAGAAGCTCGCCGAGCACCTCGGCGGCGTGCGGCGCCTGGGTGGCGACGAGGACGGACCCGCCGCGGTACACCGTGTCGAGGGCCGCGGCGACGACGGCGTGGCTCTTGCCGTTGCCCGGCGGCCCGGACACCACGACCACCCGCTCGCGCCGGACCCGCCGGACGACCTCGCGCTGAGCCGCGTTGAGCGGCAGCGGGGAGTGCACGTCGTCCTCGTCGCCGGGCTCCCCCGGTGTGGTCGCGTCGCCGTAGACGTGGGCCAGCGCGGTGTCCTCCAGCCCGGGCCGGGCGGCCCAGGCGCGCAGCGTGTCGCGCAGCCCTGCGGAGGACACGTCGCGGGCCACGTACAGGGCCGCGGCCGCCTGACCGAGCAGCTCCCGGTCGCTCAGCCGGGCGATCGGGGTGCCGTCGGCGGCGATGCGGGCGATGCGGTCGGGTTTCAGCCCGGCGGCCTGCGCCGCGGTGGCGACCCAGGCGGTGGTGCCGGTCGCGGCGAGCCACGCCGTGGTGCCCAGCCCGGGCGCGGACTCCAGCACGGCGGCCAGTTCCCGGTCGCCGATGAGTGGCGTGACCTCGAGGTCGCCGGCCGGCACGACCCGGTGGCCGCGCAGCCCGCCGCCGGAGCGCTCCAGCCGCACCGGCTCGGCGACCAGTGGCAGCCGCAGCCGGCGGACCGACCCGTCGACCTCGGCCGAGCCCAGCAGCCACGCCCAGCCGCGGCGCAGGATCCGCTCGTCGCGGTGCAGGGCGTCCAGGGCGGCGAGCCGGTCGGCGGCCCGGCTGCGCGGCACCCGCTCCGGGTCGGCGAGCCAGACCAGGGGCTGGTCGCCCTTGGCCACGTCGAGCACACGGTCGCGCCCGGCGGGGGCGAGGTCGGCGAGCGCGGCGAGGACGCGGTCGGGTCGCATAGGTGCCCGATTCTGTCACCGCCGCGCTTCCCCGGCCCGCCCGGTGTCGTCGCGCCCCCGGTACCGGTCAGCTCGCCGTGATGCCGCCGTCGACGGTCACCACCTGGCCGGTGATGAAGCTGGCGTGGTCCGAGCCGAGGAACACCACGGCGTCGGCGATCTCGTCGGGCGTGCCGATGCGGCCCATCGGCACGCGGGCCGCGAACGCCGCCCGGCCCTGCTCGGTGCCGACGTACCGGTCGAGCATCGCGGTCTGCACCGGCCCGGGCGCGACCGCGTTGACCCGCACCCCGGACCCGGCCGCCTCGAGCGCCGCCGAGCGGGTCAGCCCCTCGACGGCGTGCTTGCTGGCCGTGTACACCGACGCCCCAGGCTCCCCGGCGTGCCCGAGGACCGAGGACATGTTGATGATGCTGCCGCTGTGCTGCGGCAGCATGGCCCGCAGCTCGTGCTTGAGGCTCAGCATGGTGCCCAGCACGTTGGTCTCGAAGGTCTCGGCGTACGTCTCGGGCGTCTGGTCCTGCAGGCGCCCGACGAACCCCTCGGTGCCCGCGTTGTTCACGGCGACGTCGAGCCGGCCGAAGCGCTGGACGGTCCCGTCCACGAGCCGCGCGACCTCGTCGTCGCGCCGGACGTCGGTGTGCACGTACGCGGCCTGCGCCCCGGCGTCGAGCAGGTCGGCGACCAGCTCCTCCCCGGCGTCGTCGTGCCGCCCGGCGACGACCACGGCGGCGTGCCGCTCGGCGAAGGCGAGCGCGGTGGCGCGGCCGATGCCGGTCAGCGCCCCGGTGATGAGTACGACAGGTGTGCTCATGTGCCCGTCTCTGCCCCCGGTGACGGCAGCCGAACCGGTCAGGGGCGGCGCAGTGCGGAGAGGATCGCCTCGCGGACCGACGCGTGGCTGGCCTGCTGGGCGCCGAGCAGCGCGGCGTCGTCCTGCACCCGCGTGGTGGCGATCGTGGTGTCCAGCGGCGCCGCCTCGGCCAGGGCGGCCGAGACCGCCGTGCCGAGCAGTTCGCCGCCGGCCCGGCCGACCTCGCCGCCGATGACGACCAGTGGCGGATCGAGCACCGCGACCACGGCCGACAGGCCGATCGCGATGCGGCCGGCGAGCACGGTGACAAAGTCGCGCGCCGCCGGGTCGCCGGCTTCGGCCCGCGCGACCGCGGCGGCCATCGTCTGTGCCGCGCTCGGGGCGGCGATGCCGCGCGCGGCGGCCAGTTCCAGAACCGCCCCGCCGCCGACCAGGTCCTGGAAGTCGACCCGCGCGGTGCCGCCGCCCGCCACGTTCATCGGCATGTACCCGATCTCGCCCGCCCCGCCCCGGGCACCCCGCAGCAGGGTGCCGCCGAGGTCGATGGCCAGCCCGAGGCCGGCCTCCCCGAGCCAGAGCAGGGTGAAGCTCTCCGCGTCGCGCCCGGCGCCGTGGGCGCGCTCGGCCACGGCCGCCAGGTTGACGTCGTTGTCGACGCCGACCGGTACCCCGAGCCGGCCGCGCAGCTCCTCGACCAGTCCGGGCCGGCCCCACCCGGGCACCTCGACGTGGTGCAGCACGTCGCCGCGCGGGTCATACGAGCCGGCCACCGCGATCTGCACCTGCGCGACCGGGTCGCGGGCGACGCCGGCCTCCTTGCACAGCGACTCGACCGTGTCGACGACCGCGGCGACCGGGTCGGTGCGGGCGAAGTCCACGGCGGACTCCAGCCGTCCGCGCACCGTCCCGGCCAGGTCGGTCACGGCGGCGGTGACGGTCGGGATGTCGCAGTCCCCGCGGTCACGCACCGACAGGGCCACGGAGTAGGCGGCGTCGCGGTTCACGGCGTAGACCTCGGCGTTGGGCCCGGGCCCCGCGCTGACGTAGCCGACCACGCTCACCAGCCCCGCCTCCGTCAGCCGCCGCAGCGCCTCCGAGATGGTCGGCTTCGACAGCCCGGTGAGATCGCGCAGCTCACCGCGGGTCAGCGGCCCGCGTTCCAGCACGTGACTCAGGGCGGCCGCGTCGTTCATAGCCCTGAGCAGCTTCGATGATCCGCCGAGGTGCGTCATGGTGGCTCGAACCGTATGGGGGCCTCAAGTCCGGTGTCAATCGCGGACCCGACGTAAGCCACCAGAACAGATGAAAACAGAACGAACAAAGGGGATGACGCGACCGTAACAGCGATCCACCCGGGATATCATGAAATGTCTGATACACCCGGGACACGCGCCCGGGCGTGTCTGGCGGCGGCACGCCGGTCTTCGGGGGCAGCGTGGGCGCGGAGGACGACCTTGCCCCAGTGCGTCCGGAGAGGGACGGTGGAACCAGAGGGGGGTCGTCATGCTGCTGGAACACAGTCCGATCGTCGTGGGCGTCGACGGTTCGACCGCATCCCTGGGTGCCGTGCGGTGGGCCGCGGACGAGGCCGCCCGGCGCGGCCGGCTGCTGCGGGTGGTGCACGCCCTGTCGTGGGAGGGCCCGGCCGACGGGCAGGGGCTCGTGCTCGACGCCGCCGCCGAGGCGAAATCCTGGCAGCCGGGCATCGCGGTGGATACGGTGACACTGGGCGGTTCGCCGGCCCGCGTGCTGCGCGAGCAGTCCCGCACCGCCGCGCTCGTCGTCATCGGCGGGCGAGTGCACGAGGGCGGCCTGCTCGACACCTCCGTGGGCGCGCATCTCGCCGCGTTCGCGCACTGCCCGGTCCTGGTGGTCAACAACGGCTGGCGATGGGCCGACCCGATGGCCGCGTTGCCCGCCCACGCCCCCGTCGTGGTGGGCGTCGACGGGTCTCCCTCCAGCCAGCGCGCCCTGGCGTACGGCTACGGCGAGGCGGCCTCCCGGCACGTGCCGCTCGTCGCCCTGCACGCCGGGCGGGCCCGGCCGCACGAGGTGGTCGCGGCCGAGCTCGAGCCGTGGCTGCGCCGGCACCCGGAGGTCGAGACCCGCTTCGACAGCCGCGACACCGGCGTGCTGGAGACGCTCACGGAGGCGGCCCGCACGGCGCTGATGCTGATCGTGGGCGCGCACCGGGTCGGGTGGTACGAGCAGCCCCACCCCAACCCGGTGACCCAGCTGGTCGTGCATCACGCCGCCTCGCCGGTGCTGGTGACGCGCAGCGTCTGAACCGCGCCCGGGTACACGCGCGCCGCCGGGGCGACAGCGGCCCAGGCGGCGCGGTGCGCGCGGCTTGCCTCGGTCAGCTGGCGCTGCCCTCCCGGGCCTCCTGGAACACGCCGGCGGCGGCGAGCTCGCTGATCACGTCGTTGAGGTGGTCGACCTGCTCGTCCGTGTTGGCCGCGGTGACCTGCACCCGGAAGCCGACCTGGTCGCGCGGCACGCCCGGGTAGGGCGCGAGGGTCACGAACAGGCCCCGCTCCCACAGCAGCTCGGAGATCTCGACGAGGTCGCGGTCCAGCGCGATCGGCAGCTCGATGATCGGCGTGTCGTCGGTGTTCGGGGTGAACACGCCCAGGCCGCGGACGTGGTTGAGCACGCGCATCGACATGCGGTAGAGCTCGGCGCGCAGCTTGTCGCCGCGCTCGGCGTTGACGTCGAAGCCGGCCAGCACCGTGGCCAGCGACGCCGTCGGCGACGGGCCGGAGTACAGGTAGGGGGCCGCGGACGCCTTGAGCCGGTTCTTGAGCACCGTCGGCACCGCCAGGAACGCCAGCAGCGACGAATACGCCTTGGAGAAGCCGCCGACGAGCACGATGTCGTCGTAGGACTCCCCGAAGTACCGCACGATGCTGTTGCCCGCGGCGCCATAGGGGCTGGTCTCGTCCTCGCGGCGCTCGCCGATGACCCCGAAGCCGTGGGCGTCGTCGACGTAGAGGATGGCGCCGTGCGCCCGGCACAGGTCCAGATATTTCCGGATGTCGGGGACGTTTCCGGTCATGCTGTTCACGCCGTCCATGCACACCAGCACCGGCGCCGCCAGGGCCCCGCCCGCCAGCAGCGACGCGAGCTCGTCCAGGGAGCGGAAGCGCGACAGCGTGGCGCCCTGCGCGCGCGCGAAGACGCAGCCGTCCCAGATGGTCTTGTGCGCCCGCGAGTCGACCAGCAACGTCCCCCGCTGGGCCAGCGCCGGGATCACCGACAGGTGGATCTGCGTGATGGTCGGCAGCACGAGCGTGTCGGGCGCGCCGAGCAGCGCGGCGAGGCGCTCCTCGATCCGCGGGTACAGCGCGGGATTGCCCAGCATCCGCGACCACGACGGATGGGTGCCCCAGCGGCGCAGCTCGTCCCGCACGCCGTCGATGATCTGCGGCTCGAGGTCGAAGCCCAGGTAGTTGCAGGAGGCCCAGTCGGTCAGCCAGTGCTCGCCGACGCGGATCCGCCGCCCGTCGATCTCGTCGATGACGGCGTCGTAGAAGCGGGTCTGCGAGCGCAGGCGGGCGATGCCGCTGTACCGCGGGTCAAGATCGACTTCAGTGGCGAGATCTGAGACATGCACGTGTCCTCCGGATTGCTCAGGCTGCGGCGCGACCTCGCGGTCGAGGCCCCGACGCATCGTCCGACAACCATTGACTTGCGTCACCGTAGCTCAACGGCCGCGAGAACATGTACCCCTGGCCGTGGTCGCAGCCCATCGACACGAGCAGTTCCCGCTCGGCCGGGGTCTCGATCCCCTCGGCCACGACCTGCAGTTTCAGCAGCCGGGCCAGCTGGACGATCATGTTCACGACCGCGTGCTGCTCCGTCGAGGAGGCAATGGTGTCGATGAAGCTCTTGTCCAGCTTGAGCACGTCGACGGGCAGCCGGCGCAGGTAGGACAGCGACGAGAAGCCGGTGCCGAAGTCGTCGATGGCGATCCGCACGCCGGCCTGGCGCAGCGCGGCGAGTTCCGCGGCGACCTCGCCGTCGTCGTGCAGCAGCAGGCTCTCGGTCATCTCCAGCAGCAGGGCACCGGGCGGCAGGCCCATCCGGCCGATCTCGGCGAGCACCCACTGGGCGAAGTCCGGCGAGCGGAACTGCCGCGCCGAGACGTTGACCGAGACGTAGATCTCCTCGCCCGGGTACGCGAGGCGCCACTGCGCGGCGGCGGTGATGGCGTTGCTGAGCACCCAGGCGCCGAGCGGCACGATGAGGCCGCTCTCCTCGGCGACGGAGATGAACTCGTCGGGCGGCACCATGCCGCGGGTCGGGTGGTTCCACCGCACGAGGGCCTCGAAGCCGCGCGTGCGGTCGTCGGCGAGGGTGACGATCGGCTGGAAGTGCAGCAGGAACGCCTCGTCGGCGATGGCCCGGTCGAGGTCGGCGCGCAGCTTGTGCCGCTCGACGACCGCGCTGTGCAGCGAGGACTCGTAGCGCCGCCAGCGGTCCCGGCCGGCGTCCTTGGCCACGTAGACGGCGAGGTCGGCGTGGCGCAGCAGGTCCTGGGCGCTGGCGGCCTCGGCGGTCGTGGCCACCCCGATGCTGGCGGTGGCGGTGACGCTGCCGTGGGCGAGCCCGAACGGCGCGGTGAAGCTGCGCAGCACCCGCTCCGCGACCCGCTCCACGTCGGCGGGCGCGCCCGCCCGGCGCACCAGAGCGGCGAACTCGTCACCGCCGAGCCGGGCGACGGTCCCGGCCGCGCCGTAGGAGCCGTCGACGGCCCGCAGCGCCTCGGTGAGCCGCTGCCCCACCGCGACCAGCAGCGCGTCGCCGGCACCGTGGCCGAAGGTGTCGTTGACGACCTTGAAGTCGTCGAGCTCGACGATGAGCACGCCGACGGTGGCCCCGGTCTCCGCGCCGGAGGCGACCGCCTCCTGCACCCGGGTCAGGAACACCTCACGGTTGGGCAGCTTGGTGAGCGCGTCGAAGGTCGCCCGCTGGTACAGCTCGGCCTCCAGCCGGCTGCGCTCGGTCACGTCCCGCAGCGTGACGACCAGGCCGCGCACGGTCGGCTCGTCGCGCAGGTCCCGGAACGCGGCCTCGACCAGCGCCGGCCGCCCATCGGCGCCGGTCACCCGCAGGTCCTCGCCGGGCCGGTCGGCGCCGCCGGTGCGCACCTCGTGCAGCCGCCGCTCGACCTCGATGGCGCTGCCGCCGGCGAACGCGGACAGCAGCGCGGTGCCGACGAGGTCGGAGCCGAACAGCGCCTGGGCCGAGGGGCTCGCGTAGCGGACCAGGTCGTCGGCGCCGACGATGAGGATGACGTCGGCGGTGTTGAGCACGAGGGTGCGGAAGTACGCCTCGCTGTTGCGCCGCCCGATCTCCTCGCCGAGCGCGATGCGCTCCAGCGCCATGGCGGCCTGGGTGGCGAGGATCTGGGCGGCGTCATGCAGGCCGACGAGCATCACCTCGTCCGCCGCGACGTAGAGCGCCCGCTCGGCGTCGCGCCCGCCGGCGAGCGCGAGCGGGCAGCACAGCGCCACCTCGAAGTCGCCGAGCGCGACGGCGACCTCGGGGTCCACGGCGGACGTGTACGGCATCGACACCTTGCCGCCCAGGGCCGGGCCGAACGCGACCGCGTGGGAGCGACCGGGCGGCAGCAGCTCGGCGACGGCGCCGCGCACCGTGCGGACGACCGCCTCCTCGTCGGTGGCCATCAGCAGCGCGGCACCCGCGCTGCGCAGCCGCCGCTCGCGCTGCACGGTGAGCCGTTGCGCGCGAACCGCCCGGCCCAGCCGCAGCAGGACCAGCCCGGACAGCAGCGCCGACACGGCGGCTATGGCGGCGGCGTCGCGCACCCGGCCTCCCCGCATCTCGACGAACAGCACGATCGGTGCGATGAACAGTGACAGGCCCAGCGACAGCAGCCGGCCGAGGCGCTCGTCGCCGCCGCGCTGGACCTTGGGCTCGGTGAGCTGCCGCATGGAAGGGTGCAGCGCCGCGGCGCCCCACAGCACGTAGAACCCGGCCCAGCCGATGTCGACCGGGCCGCCGGTCGCCCAGTCGCCGGCGAGCTGGCGCAGGCCGTAGCCCACGTCCGAGCTCAGCAGCCCGATCCCGCCGGCGGCCAGCAGCGCGATCGCGGTGTTGAACCGCACCGAGGCGATGAGCCGCGCGCCGACGAGCAGCACGACCATGTCGGCCAACGGGTAGGCGATGGAGATGGTTCGCTCCAGCGCCGACAGGTTCTGGTTCTCCACGAGCGGGCGGATCAGGAAGATGTACGACAGCAGCCCGAGCCCGGCGGTCAGCGTGATGGCGTCGAACAGCCCGGCGGGGTCGCGGCGCACCACGCCGAGGCGATAGAGCCAGAGCAGGGCAGCGGCGATGAGCGCGTAGACCGTAAGGTAGAACCCGTCGGCGACCGACGGGAAGCCGGGCCGGTGCAGCAGCCTGGTCAGCACGTCGGCGGCGAGGTCGCCGGTGATGAAACACGCGACCGCGGCGGCCAGCAGCAGCCATGGCGCCCGGCGGCGCGGCCGGTGCAGATACACGCCGAGCAGGATCCCCGCGACGCTCGCGAAGCCGATCGCCGACCACAGCACGAGGTGGAGTTCGGGCAGCGCGAAGTTGGCGATCACGAGGACCACCATCGTGCCGACGTACCCCGCCAGCACCCCGCGTGCCGACCCGCTCACTCCCAGCTGCCCTTACCTGAATCCCTTTTCCGGACCCCGCGCTTGCCTGCGGCCAGGCAGACGCTACCCAGTTCATTGCCGAATGAGGAGTACCTGGCAGGATCGTTCCGAGCAGCACGCACGACGCCATTCACGCCATTTGCGCATTTGGCGGTTTAGATGGTACTGCTGAGGGCTCGCCAGATCTACACCGCGCGACGGGCAGTTTTACGCACGGCAACCGATTTCCTCATTCATTCACGCGTTCTTTCGCGGTCGTTCACCCACGGTTGCCGCCGAGCGGGTTGCCCGACGGCCCGCGGGCGGACGTCGGCAACGACGCGCAGCCTATATCGCCGCGAGGAACGCCTCCGAGACAGGGCCGGTGACGTCGGCGCCCGAGCCGGCGACGTAGACGCAGCAGGCGACGTCGCCGCGTACCCCGGCGCTCAGGCCGGGCACGCTCAGGCCGGACACGCTCAGCGCGCCGGAGATGGCGGGGCCGGCCGGGGCCGGGTCGCCTGGCGGCGGGCTCTTGACCGGGGCCGGCTGCTGCCACTTTCCGCACACGAGGGCGGCGGCCGCCGCGGCGTAGCCGATCGGGGCGGCGACGACGCCGTCTGGCGCGGCGCGGCCGGGCGACCGAGGAGGCACTGTTGGTGATCGCCGGGCGCGGCGACGTGGCCGGGGAGGTGAACACGTCCGCGCCGAGGCGCCAGGGCGCGCCGACGCCGAGCGCGGCTAGGCCGGCGGGCCAGGCTAGGCCAGCGAGCCAGGCCAGCGAGCCAGGCCAGCGAGCCAGGCCAGCGAGCCAGGCCAGCGAGCCAGGCCGGGCCGGGGACCTCGCCGAGCAGCGCCAGGTCGTATCCGGCGGCGTCGGGGCCGCCAGCGGCCGCCAGCACGGGCTCGTCGCTGACCCGGAGCGACCAGCGCCGGCTGCCTGGCCGTCTTGGCCAGGGCGCCCTCGGCGGCGTTCTGGACGTGCACGTCGAGCGTCGTGGCGATGGTGGCGCCGTCCTGCGGCGGGGCCGTGAACAGCGGCTCGCCGGCCTTCCCCGCGGCCGCGCCGACCGGCGAGGACGCCGACGGCGACGGCGCGGGCGCCGGCTCCAGCGGCACCACGCTCAACCCGGGCAGACCGCGCGACTGGGTGTCGTACCGCCACCGCAGCCCGGTCAGGCCCCTGACGTCGCCGGCCTTGAGCTCGCGTCGATGAGCTCCTTCCTCGCGGGGCCGGAGGCGCCCAGCAGCGCGCGGGCGAACGTGCGGGTCATCGGCAGCGACAGGGCGCGCACGCCGTCGGTGCCGGTCAGGTCGCCGGCGATCTCGGTGTAGTCGCTCCTGCGCGGCGTGAGCACCTCGACGAACGCGTCGGGCTTGGCGGTCCCGATCCGGTCGGGCAGCGCCTGCACGCCGACGTCGACGCGCACCGACCGGAACACGAGGCCGAGCCGCTTGACCAGGGCGCCGACGTCCGGCACCCGCTGCGGCTCGACGCCAACGCCGGTGAAGTCCGCCTTGCGCCAGGCCGCCAGGAACGCGGCGAGCCGGTCGCCGACCGACGGCGGGTCGTCGTCGCACGCCGCCAGGGCGGGTGCGGCCAGGGTCAGGGCCGCGAGCAGAAGCACCATCCCCCTGAAGCTTCCGCACGGCCCCGACCCTGACGCGGCCTATGCGGACAGCCGGGACACCGACCGCATCTTGTTCATCGCGTCAAGCGCGGCGACCTTGTAGGACTCCGCGAGGGTCGGGTAGTTGAACACCGCGTCCACCAGGTAGTCGACGGTCCCGCCGCAGCCCATCACCGTCTGTCCGATGTGGACGAGCTCGGTCGCGCCCGTGCCGAACACGTGCACGCCGAGGATCTTCCCGTCCTCCGGCGACACGATGATCTTCAGCATGCCGTACGAGTCGCCGATGATCTGGCCGCGGGCCAGCTCCCGGTAGCGGGCGATGCCGACCTCGAACGGGATGTTGTTCTCGGTCAGGTCCTCCTCGGTGCGCCCGACGAAGCTGATCTCCGGGATGGTGTAGATGCCGATCGGCTGCAGCGCGTGCATGCCGCGCACCGGCTCGTCGCAGGCGTGGTGGGCGGCCAGCCGGCCCTGCTCCATCGACGTCGACGCGAGCGCCGGGAAGCCGATGATGTCGCCGACGGCGTAGATGTGCGCCACCTCGGTGCGGAAGTGCTCGTCGACCTTGATCCGCCCGCGCTCGTCGGCGCTCAGGCCCGCCTTGTCCAGCGCGAGCAGGTCGGCGGCGCCCTGCCGCCCGGCCGAGTACATGACCGTGTCCGCCGCGATCCGCTTGCCGCTGGCCAGCACCGCGACGGCGCTGCGGCCGTGGCGCTGCACCGAGGCGACCGACTCGCGGAACCGGAACGACACCGACAGGTCGCGCAGGTGGTACTTCAGCGCCTCGATGATCTCCAGGTCACAGAAGTCCAGCATGCGCTCGCGCCGCTCGACGACGGTGACCTTGGTGCCGAGCGCGGCGAACATCGACGCGTACTCGATGCCGATGACCCCGGCCCCGACCACGACCATCGAGCCGGGCACCTTGTCCAGGTTGAGGATGCCGTCGGAGTCGATGATCGTCACGTCGTCGAAGTCCACGCTGTCCGGCCGCGCGGGCCGCGTCCCGGCCGCGACGATGATCTTCTCCGCGGACACGTGCGACTCTTGCCCCTGGTCGTCCTCGATCACGAGGGTGTGCGGGTCGACGAAGCTGCCGGTGCCCGGCAGCAGCCGCACCCGGTTGCGGGCCAGCTGGCTGCGGATGACCTCGATCTCCCGCCCGACGACGTGCGCGGTACGGGCGGCCAGATCACTGACGGTGATGTCCTCCTTGACGCGGTAGCTCTGGCCGTACATGTCCCGCTGGTTGAGACCCGTCAGGTACGTCACAGCCTCACGTAGCGTCTTGCTCGGGATGGTGCCGGTGTTGATGCAGACCCCACCGATCATGTTGCGCCGCTCGATGACGGCGACCCGGCGGCCGAGCTTCGCCGCCGCGATGGCGGCCTTCTGCCCACCCGGCCCGGAGCCGAGGACGAGGACATCAAAGTCGTACATGCGCCACAGTGTCCCGGCCGCGCCCGGGATCGTAAAGCCGGTGCCCGTTATGGTCATCGGCGTGAAACGACTTCTTCAGGCGGTGTCGATCATCCTCGACCTGCTCCGCCCGTCAGGTTCCGGCACCCAGGCCGCCCCAGGAGCCCCGGCGCCGACCCGCCCGCCCCGCCCGGCTGGCCCGGCCGGCCCGGTGCCCGGCCCGAAGCACCCGGTGCCCGGCCCGCCCGCGCGGCACGAGACGCAGAATCTGCTGGAGTACTCCCCGCAGCTGGACGGCGACGCGGACCCCGGCGAGGTCGTGTGGACGTGGGTGGCGTACGAGGACGACCCGAGCCAGGGCAAGGACCGCCCGGTGCTGGTCGTGGGGCGCAAGGGCAGCTCGGTGCTCGGCCTGATGCTGTCGAGCCAGTCCGAGCGCGACGGCCAGCGCAACTGGTTCGCGCTGGGCCCGGGCTCGTGGGATCGCGACAAGCGCCCGAGCTGGGTACGCCTGGACCGCGTCCTCACGGTCGAAGCCCACGGCATCCGCCGCGAGGGCGCGATCCTGGACCGTGAGCGCTTCGACCGCGTCGCCGCGCAGCTGCGCTCGCACTACGGCTGGTCCTGACCGCTCGCCCAGCCGGGCACGATCGCCTATGGATCACCGCGCCATCATGGGCAATGACGGACAAGCCGGGTGCGGCGCGCCCCGGCTTGTCCGCGGCGCCGCCCACGGCTCAGGACCTCGCCGGGGCCATCGACAGCATCCGGCCCAGCTCGTCGCGCATGACCGCCGCCGCGGCGTCGAAGTCCTCGGCCGTGGTCTCGGTGCCGTCGCGGGTCACGACCCGCCAGGTGCCGTCGGCCGAGGCGGACAGCGTCGCCCGCGCCGGCTGCACGCCCCGCGCGAAGTCCGCCATCGGCGAGGCCGTGAACGTGGCCAGCGCGGGCCGGTGGCGGTGCAGGAACCGGTCCGCGATCGCCAGGAGCGGCTCGCACGCGTCGGCGCCGGGGGCGATCGGGGAGATGTCGTAGCAGCGGTACGCCCGCGCGGCCACGAGCACCCGGATCCGCTCGGCGTCCAGCAGCAGCGCACCGTCCGCGTGGTCCTCGGCGGTCAGCCCGACCTGCACGAACCCGCGCGGACGGTGCAGCCCGGCGGCCACCGCCGCCACCGCCGGGGCCAGTTCGAGCCGGCTGCCGTCGACCGGGGCGGCCAGGTGGCGCAGCAGCAGCGACCCTACCCCGGCGCTGAGCACCGCGTCGGTCCGGTCGGCGTCGGTGAGCCCGAGCAGCCGTGGGGTCTCCCCCGGCCAGCCCCCGCTGGCCAGCAGGAACGACAGTTCGGCGGCGGTCATGCTGAGCTGTTCGGTGGCGGTCCCGTCCATGGTGTCCATCCCGTCGCGGTCGCGGTAACGACAAGCCGCGGTGATACGCCGCTGCGAGAGGCGCACACACGCGTCGCTGTGCTCAACGGTTCGGCGCGCCCCGGGTCACGCACGGAATCGCCCGGAATCGCACGGCCCGGAGCGACGGCGCTACCGCGGCTGCAGGACCCGCGGGTGGCGGATGCCCGGGTGGCCCTGTGGCAGCGAGCGGCGCAGCACCCACCAGCTGACCGCCAGGCACGCCGCCACGAGCGGCCAGGTCAGCACGGTCTGCGCGGCGGCGAGCCACAGCACCTGCCCGGTCCACCAGAGCGGGACGAAGACGAGCAGCCGCACGAGGTACTGCCCGACCCAGACCCAGCTGGCCCGCTGGTACGCCCGCAGCAGGTCCGCATCGGCGCGCCACCGCGCCTTCTGCCCCAGCACCGTGCCGACGACCAGCCCGAGGAAGGGCCAGCGCACCAGGATGCTCGCCGCCCACGCCAGCGCGCTGGCCGCGTTCGTGAGCACCCGGACCCCGAAGAAGTCCTCGGCCCGCCCGGTGCGCAGCGCCACCAGCGCGCCGAGGCACACGACGAGCAGGCTGACCACGGTGCCGATCGGCCGGCGCCGCTCGGCCACCCGCCACGCCGCCACGCCCGCGCCGGCCAGCACCGCCACGCCGGCGCCCAGCGGGATGGAGCGCCCGCCGGCGAGCCAGCCGGCCGCGAACGCGAGCACCGGGACGGCGGTCTCCACGGCCGATCGCCAGCCGCCGAGCAGCTCGCTCAGTGTCTCCCCGCCGACCTCACCGTCGCGCGCCATCCGTCCCCCGCCCAACCGGTCCAAACCGCGACTAAGCCTGCCCTACGCAC
Source organism: Dactylosporangium sp. NPDC051484 (assembly GCF_040689395.1). Taxonomy (NCBI): domain Bacteria; kingdom Bacillati; phylum Actinomycetota; class Actinomycetes; order Micromonosporales; family Micromonosporaceae; genus Dactylosporangium; species Dactylosporangium sp. NPDC051484. The sequence goes on from NZ_JBFAZX010000015.1 coordinate 111,226, forward strand.
AACGGTCAAGGCAAGGAGCGCAGCCGCCCCGCGTGGTTCAGCCGCGTGGCAGCGTGTCCGGGTCGATCAGCGCCTCCGCCTCCCCGCCGACGATGTCCTGGCGCAGCTGGTCGAGGCGGCCGAGCAGCGACACCGAGTCGAGCACGGCCAGCGCCGTCGGAAACACCGTGTGCACCTGCTCCACCGCGGCGATCAGCCCGGCCCGCAGCGAGGTGTCGTCGGACGCCACGCCGTCGACGCGCTGATCCAGCAGATCGCCGAGCGCGGCGAGCAGCGCCTGGAGGGTGCCGCGGTCCAGCGCCGGCGCCGGGCCGGGCCGGTCGTAGAGCCGGTCGACCGCCAGGGAGATGGCCCGCACCTGCAGGGTCACGCGGGTCAGCCACAGCTGCTCGCGCCGCACCTCGGCCACGTCGCGGCGCAGCCGCCGGGCGAACACGTTGAGGAGGGTGACCTCCTCCAGCCCGGCGATCGCGGCGCCCGCCTCGGCGCTGACGTCGTTGAGCTTGCGCGACTCGGCGATCCAGTCGTGGCGGGCGTCCGGGCCGAGCGGCTCCGCCTCGTCACCGGCCCGGGCGGCCAGCTCGCCGGCGATGCGGCGCAGCACGGTGACGCACGCCCGCCCCCAGGTGCCGAGGGCGGCGTGGATCCTTCGGGTGTGCGGCGGCTCCGGCACGACGACCGCGATCGTCAGGCCGACGGCCGAGCCGATGGCGACGTCGATGAAGCGCCATTGGCCGTACCCGTGGGCGACCGGCGCCAGCACGAGCACCGCGAGGGTGGCGATGGTGACCTGGTTGCGTGCCAGCGGCGTGTTGGTGATCTGCCGGGCCACGGCGAGCGCGGCGAATGCGGCCAGGGCCAGCGACCACCAGGTGAGCCCGAGCAGCTGCGTCCAGCCGATCGCGAGCGCCGTGCCGACGAGGTTGGCGAACAGCAGCTGCAGCCCGGTGGCGATCGAGCCGTACACGCTGGCCTGCAGCGTCAGTACCGCGATCACCGGCGCGAAGAGCACCGCCGCGTTCTCACCGAACTGCCGGGCGGTCACCCAGGCGGTCGTCGCCGCGGCGGTGGTCTTCAGGACGGTGAGCCAGCCGGGCCGGCTCTTCGGCACGCTGGCGAGCAGGGTGCCGAGTGGCTCGGTCACCACGGCGTGCGGTCTGCGCGGCACGCCTCGATCCTCTCGAAGTCCGGTCATCGCACCGAGTTGCCGCACCGAGTCGCCGGGCTCGCCGCGACATCCCTAAGACTTTCTCCGCCGGCCCGGATTCCAAACAGACGATCCGGACATCGCACGTTATGGTCCTCGCGTGCGCAACTACGAGCATCCCAACCTGTTCAACTTCCGCGACCTGGGCGGATACCCGGCTTCCGGCGGCCGGAGCACCCGCTGGCGGCGGCTGTACCGCTCCGACTCGCTGAGCCGCGTCGACCCCGCCAACGCCTCCTCGTTCACCGCGCTGGGCGTGCGCACCGTCATCGACCTGCGCCGGCCCCGCGAGATCGAGCGGGACGGGCGCGTCCACGCCTTCGACGGCCTCACCTACCACCACCTCAACCCGATGCACGCCGAGTGGGAGGAGGCGACCGACAACGACGAGCCCAGCGACGCGCGCTGGCTCGCCAACCGCTACCTCGACCTCGCCGAGCACGGCCACGCCGCGATCCGCGCCGTGGTCGAGGTCATCGCCGAGGCCGGCAACGCGCCGGTCGTCGTGCACTGCGTCGCGGGCAAGGACCGCACCGGCGTGGTGTCGGCGGTGACGCTCGGCGCGCTCGGCGTGCCCGACGAGGTCATCGCCGAGGACTACGCGCTGACCAGCGCCGCGACCGACCGGAGCATGGCGTACCTGCGGGGGCTGCATCCCGAGATCGCCAGCATGCCGGACCGCTGGCTGCTCTCCCCGGCCGAGACGATGCTGCTCTTCCTCGGCGACCTGCGGGCCAGCCACGGCTCGATCCGCGCATACCTGGACCTGCCGGAGCAGACCTACGCCCGCCTCGAGGCGAGCCTGCTGGAAGCCCCGGCATGACACGGGTGTGCCGCGGCCAGGTTGGCGTGACGCGCTGTGGATGGCGGGGCCGGTGCAGCCACACCAGCGGCTGATCGACATCGACGCCCGCTCGAACGACATCCGGGCGGGCCGGTCAGCCGACGTAATCGGATGTCCCGATGTTGTTGTTGGCTAGAGATTCAATGGTCTACGATCGTCGAACTTGGGAAGTAACCGGAGGCGGGACATCATGCGCGTGTTACTCCATCCCGCGGAGGATGAGATCCGCCTGGAGAACCTCTTCCACGCGCTCAGCGATCCGGCCCGCCTCGAGGTGGTCCGGACGCTGATCGCGCTCGGCAGTGAGCAGTCCTGCAATTCGCTCGGCGAGGCAATGGCCAAGTCCACGTTCTCCCATCACCTCAAGGTGCTGCGGGAGTCCGGCGTCACCCGCACTCGGGTGTCCGGCACTCACCGTTATGTCACGGTCCGGTCGGATGAGCTCAATCGCCGGTTCCCTGGCCTGCTCGACCTGGTCGAGCGCAGTGGCCCGCCGACGTTGACCGAGGCGGCTGCCGCGGCGCTCTCAGCCGCCCGCGCCTAGCGGCCGGATCGTGGTTCGGGCCTAGGGCCGGCCGATGCCCTCGATCAACTTCTCGCTCGTGAACGTCTCGGACCGGGATCTGCGTCGTGGCGGCGCCGCGGTCGACACGGCCGACCTGCGCGACGCCCGGACCGCCCTCGACCGGCTGTTCGCCTTCCTGACCGCTGACGCCGCCCTCGTCCTGACCGACAAACCGGTGCTGCCTGATCACCCAGCCGACGAACAGTTCCAGCGGTTGCTGGCCACCGGCAAAGCGGAGTTCGTCGGTCCGATGATCCGGCCGATCCCATCGCTGGACGCGGGGCGGGACCCACGGGCCGAACTGGGCGTGGGCCGCGGCCGGCTGCTGGTGGCCACGGTCGGCGGCACGACGATGCGACTGGACAACAAGCGGGGGCTGGTGGATGCGTACCTCGGCGCCTTCGCCCGGTTGCGGCGCGACCGGCCCGACCTGGAGCTGGTCCTGATCGGCCGGGGCGAGGTCGCGTCGATGCCGGGCGTGCACAGCTTCCCCTACCTGCCGGACTGGATGCCCCTGATCCGGTCGGCCGATGCGTTGCTGGTGCCGCCGGGCTGGATCAGCGTCACCGAGATCTGCGCCATGGGCATCCCGGCCGTCTTCACGCTGAGCTCGTACGACGAGTACCACGAGATCGAGCCGATTCAGCGGCTGAGCGCGCTCGGCTTCGTCACCAACATCGGCACTGACGCGGCGGCCCTGGCCGGATTGACCGCGCCTTTGCTCGACGACCCGGAGGCGGTCGCCGGCCTACGGGAGCGCTACCGCGCGGTGGCGCCGCACACCGACGGCGCGAGCCGCGCCGCCGAGTTGCTGGTCGGGCTGGGCGCGCCGGCCACGCGGGAGGCGGCCGAGCCGGTACCCGCGGGGTGATGCAGACGAACGAGGGGTCCGGGATCAACCCGGACCCCTCGTTGCGGAGGTCAGCCGGCGTGCCGATGGCGCAGGGCGCCGGCGCCGGCGAAGACCGCCAGCGAGACGACGTACGCGGCGAGCGTGAAGCCGGCGACGCCGAAGAAGCCGTTGACTCGCGTGAGCAGAACGCCGCCGGCCACCCCGCCGATTGTCGACCCCACGTACATCGCAGCGTTGGACAACGAGGACACGGTGCCCCGCGCCGTGGTGGTCTGCGACTGCAGCATCGCCATGAAGATCGGGAAGACGAACCCGCCGATCAGGAAGATGACGGTGAGCAGGGTGACCGCGACAGCGAGGTCGGGCGCGAACGGCAGGGCGGCGTACAACGCCAGCAGCGCGACGAAGGACAGCAGCAGCGAGCGCTGCTGCCCAATCCGGCCGATCAACCGGCTGCCGAACAACGAGCCGATCGTGTTGCCCGCCCCCAGCGCGATCATCGCGGTGCCGACCGACGCGACGTCCAGGTGGAAGTCGCGGGTGAACCAGGACCCGATGAACGAGAACGCCTCGAAGTTGCCGGTCTGGAAGACCAGATAGGCCAGCAGGTAGAGGACCAGGGTGCGCGTGCGCAGCACGTCGCCGTACGCCTGCCGGATGCTCCGCCGCGCTGCCCCGTGCGGCGGCACCGAGGGGAAGAACCGGGCGAGCGCTGTCCATAGCAGCACGGAGGCGCCGCCCAGTGCCCAGAACGGCGTGTGCCACGACGCGGCGGCCAGCCAACTGCCGATCGGGATGCCGACGACCTGGGCGATCGACAGGCCGGCGGTGGCCGTGCCCATGGTGCGGACGATCAGCTTCGGCGGCACCAGCACCGGAATCGAGGCCCAGATCTGCGGGGTGACGAACGCGGCGCTGACCCCGGCCAGGAACCGAAACAGGATCATCATCCAGAAGCTCTGTGCGACGCCGCACAGGGCCGTCGCCAGCGCGAACGCCGCCAGGCCGGTGAGCAATACGCGCCGCCGATCGAGCCGATCGCTCAGCGGGCCGGCGAACAGTGCCAGGCTGGCGTAGCCGAGGGCGTAGGCGCTGACCATCCAGCCGGAGATGTTGGTGCCGACCCCGAACGCATGCGACAGCGTCGGCAGCAGCGGGGCGACGAGGAAGGTGTCGGTGCCGATCACGAACAGCGTCGCGAACGACAGCACAGCCACCGTGCGTACGCCCGGGCCCGCCGGTGCCGGCGGATCGGACACCGGGGTGTCAGCCGGTCGCGACGTGTTCGCCGAGGTGAGAGATTCGCTCATGTCATGATCACCGCCCAGTACGGGTTGAGCTTGCCTTCGAGCATGTGGAGTGCCTGGATCGCGATGAAGCCCTCGTCGGTGGTGTCGGACGGGCCACCGGGCACTCGGGCGAACCCGCCGTCGGCGCTCTGCCGGGCGGCCACCCAGTACTTGGCCGCCTCCCGATCGCGCGGCCCGTGACCGACGACGTAGAGCGCGGCGATCGCGTGGTAAGTGCCGACGAAGCTCTCCACAGCGCCTGCCCGGTAGCGGAATCCGCCGGACTCGCCCTGCAGGTCACGCAACCAGCCGACGGTGCGCTCCAGAGCCGGCGGCCGCAGGCCCAGCGCGACCAGCGTGTCGACGGCCCGGAACGTGGCGAACGAGTCCGAGACCGCGCCCGGCTGCTCGCCGTAGCCGCCGTCCGGGTTCTGACACGCGGCCAGGAAGGCGAGCAGGTCGGGCTCCCGGTCCGGACGTTCGCCCAGGGCGAGCAGGGTCAGCACCGCCAGGTTGCTATGCCAGGCGTCGCCCGGGAAACCGGGCGCGTTGCCGTACGAGCCGTCCGGGTGCTGAGCCGCCTGCACGAACTCGGTGCAGCGGGCCCGGCCGGGCACCGCCGCGCCGAGGATGAACGCGGTGAGGATCGCGCAGTATGTGGTGAACACCTCCGACGGCATGCCCGGCTGCTCACCGAAGCCGCCGTCCGGGTTCTGCGTCGCGGCCAGCCCGGCCAGCAGCCGGTCCGGGTCGGGCACCGGTTCGCCGAGAGCCATCAGGTCGGACACCACGTGGATCACCGAGAACGTCTGCGCGGTGCGGTCCGAGCGGAGGCCGAGCGGCGCCCGGTAGGGGGTCAGCCCGTATCCGAGTCCGGACCGGGTGCCTTGCAGCCAGCGCAGATAGGCCGGCACGTCGATCAGCCCCGGGCTCAGCGGCGCGGTGGTAACCGGCCGGAGCGTGCGCTCGAGTGGGAACGGCGCCAGCGCGGGCACCGGTCCGGGCACAGCCGGCGCGACCGGCTCCCGGCCGCCCAGCGCCCACAGCGCGAGCAGCTGCGTGGTGGCGTGCTTGGTGTGGAACGGAACGTACGCGGTGTTACCGACCGCGAACGCCCCCGGCGTGTGCGCGGCGACGAGCACGTGCCGGGCGAGCGGTACCGTCGGGTCGACCGGGGTGGAGAACCAGCTGCCCTGCCCCTCGAACAGCCCACCGGCAGCGTGGTCGGCGTAGCGGTCCAGCATCGCCCGGGCATCTGCGGCCAGCTCCTTGAGCGACACGTCGGCGGCCTCCTCGGCGAGCCGCTCGGCCGCCCGCAGAACCAGCGCGTGGTCGGCGATCGACTTGATCGGGAACGGCGAGCCGGCCCGTCCGTGGTAGGCGGACACCGGGTCGACACGGACCGTGCCCGTCGCGTCGGCCCGGTCCCAAAGACCGGGACCGGATCCGCGGAAAGTCGTCTCGGCCTGACGCAGCAGCGCCCGCGCCCGTTCGGTGCCCGCGTCGTTTCCCTGCTCGGTGAGCGCCATCCACGCCAGTGCGCCCAGGACGGTGGCGCGCAGCGTGCGTCCGGCGGTCGGGTCGGGGCGTCCGGCGGCGTCGAGCAGCGCGTGCACCGCACCGTCGACTTCGAACCCGCGCAGGCCGTCCGCTGCCCGCTCGGCGAAGCCGACCGGCCAGACCCCGGCCGCCGCGGCCGCCAGCACCAGCTGAGCGAGGTCGGCCAGGGAACGGCTCGCGTCGAGGACGACCTCGCCGGCCCGGTCGAACAGTAACGGCCAGCGGGCGATCGAGCTCCGCTCGAGGACGCGCCGGAGCGGGCCGTCGTCGTCGCCGCCGCGGATCGCCGCGGCCTCCGCCAACGCTTGCACGCCCGGGTGCCGGACCAGGCCGGCCGCCTGGGGTGCCCCGGTGACATCGAGCAGCTCGTGCCAGCCGGCCGCCTCCGAGTCGGCGAAGTCCCGCAGCCCAGCGGCCAGGAGCTCGTCGTGCGGCGTCCCGGTCAGCATCAGCACGGCCAGCGCGGCGTCGAGCAATTGCCGATCACCGGTGATGACATCGCGGCCGTCCCGGCCGACCACGGCTCGGACCGCACCCCGGTCGTCGACCAGCTCCCGGGCGATGAAGTCCCGTAACGGTGGAGGTGATGCCATGACGCCCCCAATCCATCGTTCCTTTGTTCGTGGATTCTCGAACTAAGGAAAATTAGCATGGACGGGTCGCGCGAAAAAGCCCGATCGCCGGTCCGGGGGCGATGGTGAGCGTGCGGCCCTCGGCCAGCGCCTGGGCGACCACGCCGAGCAGCCCGTCGTGCGCCAGCCTCGCCAGCCGGGCCTGGCCGCCCTCGCCGACGGGTCGAGGTGATCCGCAGCGCCGAGACCTCGCACGACGCCCCTCGACAAGGCCCTGGCCGTGGTCGACGAGGTCACCAAGGCGCCGATCACCCGCAGCACCGGCTCGACCTCCTGGAAGGCGACCTTGGGCCCGGAGGCCACCATCGAGATGGCCGGCCCGCACCACCTTCGGGTTCCCGCTGATCCGGGCGGCCAGCTGCGTAGTGCCGCGATCGGCGGGCGACGACCCGGATCCACTCCGAGTCCTCCGCCGCGACGGTGCTGGCGTCAACCAGGCAGCCGGGGCCGTCGACCCCGCAGCATAAGGTCAACTGTTCGGTTGGTTCCGGTTTGGTGGAGAAGTTGACATAATGCCCTCGATCATTCACGGGGGAGGCGGAAGTGCAGCGAATCGCGGTGCTGGCGTGCGCCCTGGCGCTGCTCGGCACGCTCGCCGGCTGCGGCGGGCCGAAGGCCGGCGACGGCGACCTGATCAACGAGTGGGCGATGCTCAGCGCACCCAAGGTGCCCGAGCCGAAGGCCGGCGACTGCTGGACGACCACGACGGCGTCGGCAAACCAGCTGAGTGCGGGCGACCTGACCCAGACGCCGTGCGACATGGCGCACGTCTTCGAGACGGCCAAGGTCGGCCGCTTCACCGGCACGGTGGCCGACTCCAGCTCGCCCCCGGCGCCGTCGCAGCTCAGCCAGGCGTGGGCCGACTGCGACAAGGCGGCCGCGGACTACCTCGGCGCCGAGTGGCAGGCGGGACGGGTGTACGTCGTGGTCTCCGCGCCGACGAACCGGCAGTGGACCGGCGGCGCGCGGTTCTACCGCTGCGACGTCGGCGCCCTGCGCACCGAGGCCGGCACCTTCGAGCCGCGCCGCGACTCGATGAAGGGCACCCTGGCCGCCGGCGGCGACCTGCGGCTGGGCTGCGGCACCCAGGTCGGCACGACCACGGACGGCTGGGACGACATCACGCCGGCGAAGTGCACCGACCCGCACGACGTCGAGTACGTCGGCTCCGTCAGCAGCCCCGGCAACGACTACCCGACCGGCGACAAGGCCTTCGACGCCGCGTTCGGCAAGACGTGCGAGGCGAAGGTGCTCGCCTACACCGGCATGAGCCGCAGCCACTGGGCGTCGTTGAAGGCGCTGTTCTACGGCTACTGGATGACCGCCTCCAAGGACGAGTGGACGGCCGGCAACCACACCGCCCGCTGCTACCTCATGATCGATAAGAAGAAGATCACCCGGTCACTCAAGGGCGTCGGCGACATGAGCGTCTGACCGAGACGTCCTCCCCCGCCGCGTTGCCCCGGCGCCTTCGGCCGTATTCCGCGCCGTATCGCCCCCGCGCGTCGCCCGCCGTGTTCCGGCTGTGTTCCCGCCGTGTCGCCGCCGCCGCGGCTACGGGAGGTCGGCGGTCTCGCCCGTCGCCTCGTCGGTGACGTGGACCCGCTGGCCGTCGGCGGGGCGGTGGCGCGGCGTGGCCAGGACCGCGGCCAGCCGGGTGACACCGTCACGCCACCAGTCGGCGGCGGGCACCCCGAACAGGCCGGGGTCGAGCTCGCAGCGGATCGTCACGTCGAGGCCCGACCAACGGCGCTCGCCACCGCTGCGCTGCGGCTCGCCCGGCGGGGCGACGTCCACGACGGTGGAGCGGGACAGCTCGGTGTACCACATTCCGGCCCGGATGATGTCGCCCACGGGCCGCGCGTCATCCGCGGCCGGCGCCGTGACGCGGCCCCCGCGCACGGACGCCGACAGGTCGCCGCCGCCGTGCAGGGTGAGCTCGACGCGCGGCGTCCGCTCGGCCAGCCGCAGCAGGTCGGCGGCCGTCCAGGCGGCGATGACGAGTGGCCAGTCAGCGGCCGGGTAGGCGCCGAAATACATCCCCGGGTGCGCCTTCACGGAGTCGGACACCGACCGCACCCGTGCGCGCAGGCGCGGTAACCCGTTGTCAGCCACGCCGGAGATTGTGACAGTCGCTCCCGTCGATGCCCAGCCCGCGCTCCCGGATTTAACATCGTCGTCACGCCACGCCGGGGACCGGCCCGGCGGCGGGGCGCAGCAGCGCGGCGATCTCGCGGACCGCGGCCCGGCCGGCGCGGTTGGCACCCACCGTGCTCGCCGACGGGCCGTAGCCGACCAGGTGCAGGCTGGGCTCGCGGACCACGCGGGTGCCCGCCATCCGGATGCCGCCGCCGGGCTCGCGCAGGTGCAGCGGGGCCAGGTGGGCGAGGTCGGCGCGGAAACCGGTGGCCCAGACGATCACGTCGAACGGCTCGAACCGCTCGCCCCACATCGCGCCGCCGGGGACCAGCCGGTCGAACATCGGGTGGCGGACCAGGGCGCCGCGCCGCAGTGCCGCGCGGGCCAGGGCGGTATAGCCGAGGCCGGTCACGCTGACCACGCTGCGCGGCGGCAGGCCGGCCTCGACCCGCTCGGCGACCCGGGCCACCACGGCGCGGCCGTGCTCCTCGGTGAACTCACCGTCGTGGAATACCGGCTCGCGGCGGGTGACCCAGTAGGCGTGCGGCAGCTCGGCCAGCACGTGGATCGCCGAGTTGCCGCCGCCGACCACCAGCACCCGTTGACCGGCGAACGCGGCCGGGCCGCGGTACTCGGCGTAGTGCAGCAGGCGCCCGGCGAAGTCCGCGATGCCGGGGTAGAACGGCACGTACGGCGCGCCCCACGTGCCGGTCGCGTTGATCACCGCCCGGGCGTCCCACACGCCGCCGGCCTCCGTGACGACCCGCAGGCCGTCCGCCGCGCGCGACACGGAGCGGACCGGCGCCGGGCGCAGCACCGGCAGGTCGAAGGCGCGCTCGTACGCACCGAAGTAGCCGGCCACGACCGCCGCGGCCGGGCCCGACGGCGGCGGCGTGAACGGCATGCCGGGCAGGTCGAAGATGCGGTGCAGCGACTCGACGCCCAGCGACGGCGAGCGGTGCCGCCACGCGCCGCCCGGCTCTCGCCCGGCGTCGAGCACCACGAACGACAGGCCACGCCGCCGCAGCGCGTGGGCGGCCGACAGGCCCGCCTGCCCCGCGCCGATCACCACCACGTCCACGGCGGGTAGAACCCCGCCGCGGACGCCCGGCATACCCGACGGTGACGCGCCTTACTTCGCCTCGCGTGCTATTCGGCCGCCTCCCGGGCGGGGCCGCGGCCGCGTAAGGTGTGCGCGTGTCCGCCGTCACCAGCCCGACCCAGCGCCAGCTGACCCCCGAGTCCGTGACCGCCGTGCTGCGCGAGCGCTTCGGCCGCATCGCCGTCCACTGTGGAGCACTTTCGGGTGGCACCTTCGCGGCCGTCTGGCGGGCCACCCTCGACGACGGGACCGAGGCGGTCGTGAAGATCGGCCCGCCGCCCGGGGTGCCGCTGCTGCGCTACGAGCGGGGCGTGATCGCCGCCGAGGCGCGTTACTACCGGCTGGCCGGGGCCGTGGGCGGGGTGCCCGTGCCGCCGGTGCTCGACGCCGACGACGAGGTCGTCGTGGTCGGGCTGCTGCCCGGCCGGCCCCTGACGGAGCAGCCGGAGGACCGCGAGGCCCAGGATTCGGTACGGCGGGAGCTCGGCGCCGCCCTTCGCCGCCTGCACACCGTGACGGGCACCCGGTTCGGCTACGACGGCGGGTCGGCGGCGCACGGCCGGGCCGGCGGCGAGACGTGGCCCGAGGCGTTCGTGGCGATGACCGCCGACCTGCTCGCCGACGCCCGCGACTGGGGCGTCGCCCTGCCGGTGCCCGAGGAGCGGATCATGGCCGCGTTCGAGCGGCACTCGGGCGCCCTGGCCGAGGTCCGCGAGCCGGTCCTGGTGCACTTCGACCTGTGGGACGGCAACGTGCTGTGCGATGCCGGCCGGCTCACCGGGCTCGTCGACGGCGAGCGGTACTTCTGGGGCGACCCGCTCTACGACCTCGTGTGCACGGCGATCGGCCGGCGCATGGAGGATGAGCCCGGGCACCCGGTGCTGCTCGGATACCACGGCCCGGCACCGCACGCGTTCACGGCGGCGCAACGGGCGCGGCTCATGATGTACCGGATCCAGTTCTATCTTCTGCTGCTGACCGAGATGCCGAGCCGGGCGATGACCGGCGAGGTGGCGCGCGAACGCCGCGAATGGGTGACGCCATTGCTGCTGGCTGAGCTGCGCGACCTGGGCTGAGGTGAGGATGTCGATGGGCGTGCGCGGCGGTGGGCGAGTCCTGGTCGGCTACGCCGCGCTCATGGCGGCGCTGGCGGCCCTGCTGTTCGCCCGGCCCGGCCTCGACGCGGTGGCGTGGGCCGGCATCGGCCTGTGCGCGGCCGGTGCGATCGTCACCGGCATCGCGCGGGTCCGCCCGCAGCGCCCCGGCCCGTGGTGGGCGCTGGCCGGCGCGCTGCTGGCGATGACCGCCGGCGACTTCGCCTACGGCCTCGTCTCGTCCAGCGGTGGCCCGGCGACCTCGGCCGAGCTCGCCTACCTGGCCATGTTCCCGATCGTGACGGTCGCCCTCATCGGCCTGACCCGCGAGAGCGCCCTGCTCGACGACCGCTCCCGCCTGCTCGACCTGCTGGCACTGGGCACCGCGGCGCTGCTGGCGAGCTGGGTGTTCGTCGCCTCGCCGCGGATGGCCGGCGGCGCCATGACGGCCGCTGACTGGTCGGTCCAGGCCGCGTTCACCCTCGGCGACGTCATCGTGCTCATGGTGACCGTCCGTCTGGTGAGCGCCGCCCCGCGCAACGCCTCCGCGGTCCTGCTCGCGATCGGCGCGGCCGGGATGCTCGTCGGCGACGTGGCCTACGGCAGCGCCGAGGCCCACGGCGGCCTCAAGCCCGGCGGCCCGGCCGACCTCGCCTACGTCGTGCTCTACGCCGCCTGGGGCGCGGCCGCGCTGCTGCCCTCGATGGCCCGGCTGAGCGCTCCCCCGCCCGGCCCGGCCGGCCCCGCCAGCGGCCCCGTCAGTGGCCCCGTCCGTGGGCACGGGCATGGCCCGGCCATGGCGCTGCTGCTGGCCTGTGCCGCGTTCGCGCCGCTGCTGCTGCTCGTGCAGGCGATGACCGGTGCGGTGCACGACGGCCCGGTCATCGCGGTGGCCTCCGGCATCACCCTCGTCCTGCTCGTCGTGCGGCTGCGCGACGCGGTCGGCAAGCACGCCGGCGCCCTGCGCCGCGAGCGCGCGCTGCGCCAGGCCGGCGCCGTGCTCGTCGGCGCCACCGACGCGGGTCAGGTCGCCGCCGCCGTGCAGGCCGCGGTGCGCACCCTGCTGCCCGAGGGGGCGCGGCACGACATCGTCGTCGACTTCAGCCTCACCGACCTGCTGCCCCTGGGCGAGCTGTCCGCGCCGCGCGTCCAGCCCGTCGCCGATATCCCGCCGCTGTGGAGCACCCGGCTGGCCGAGCACGGCCACGTGCTGGTCTGCCCGCTCGACGCCGGCGTGCTCTACGTCGCGGGCGACCGCCGCGACCTGCTCACCGCGCTCGACGCCGTGTCCGTGGTCGCCGGGCAGGCCGCCCTGGCGCTGGCCCGCATCGGCCTGACCGAGGCCGCGAGCCGCCGCGACAGCGACGAATATCTGCGCACGGTCACCGAGCACGGCGGCGACGTGGTCCTGGTGCTGGACGACGACCAGCGCATCCGATACACGAGCCCGTCGGTCGCCGACGTGCTGGGCATCTGGCCCACCCCGTTCGCCACGCTGCGCGAGATCGTCGCCCCGCAGGACCGCGACCAGGTGCTGCGCACCGTCCAGCGCGCCCTGAGCGACGACCGCGACGGCACCCGCGACCGGTGGAGCCTGCGCCGCCCCGACGGCGCCCGCATCCTGGTCGAGGTCATCTTCCGCGACCTGCGCGACGACCGCCTGGTCCGCGGCATGGTCGTGACCCTGCGCGACGTGACCGATCAGCGCCGTGCCGAGCACGAGGCGCTGCGCCGCGCCTTCAACGACGCCCCTGGCGCGCGCGACCGCGACGGCTCGGCCCGCGGGTCGCGGTGATGTGAGCGTTGGTCGTCGTTCACACCGGAAGCTTGCCGGTGCCCAAGTCCTTGAGCGTGGCCGTGAGCTTCTTGCCGGACGAGACGAGCACGAAGCAACGCTGATAGCGATCCCCGGTCTGCCAGTGCTGCTGGTCCATGCCGTCCCACGCGATGCTGAGGAGGTCCGGGCGGCGGTTGAACCGCTCCCGCGTGAGGCCGAAGAACCGGGCCGCCAGCGTCCAGCAGAGATCGATGGACGTGCTTCTCAGGACGTCGTCCGCGGGGAGGGTGCCACCGGTGAGCTGGACGCTGCCGACGTACTCCGCGCCGTGTGGCCGGGCGCAGTCGAGGGGCGTCATCGTGACGATCCGCTCGTACCAGCCGTCGACGCCCGCATCCCCGACGACCTCCAGGCACCGCAACGCCGACGGGGCGGAACCGGCGAGGGCGCCCTTGAGGGAACCGGTGCGGAAGGCCATGTCGCCGTAGGCGCTGCTGGTGCCGTAGATGGAGCACACATACGTGCGCTTGCCCGCTTTCCACGGGGTCGACGTCGGCAGCTGCACCTCGATGCCGAGCAGGCCGTCATGCCAGTCGCCACCGACGTAGTCGCCGGCCGCCTTGCCGCAAGCGGTGTAGGCGGCCTGGAATGCCTCGCTGCCGGCCTCGGGCGGTGCCGACGCGTCCGCGGCATTGCCCTGCACCGTGCCGATGAGCACGACCTCCAGGGCGTGCAGCTGGTCGCAGGCGATCGGGGTGGCCCGGTAGAACCTGGGATCGAACCGCTTCCGGGCGGTGCTGTCCAGGCAGGTTCCCACCGCCGGCACGTCGAACACCGGGGCGGCCAGCGCGGGCCAGTCGTCGACCAGGTCACCGTCCGTTCCGGGCGGCGGCGCCTGACAGGCGGTCGCCGCCAGGAGCACCCCGCCGAACACGGCAGCCGTCCACAGCCGGGCAGCCCGCATCATCGTCGTCCATCCCCCCCGTACGGCCCGCAGCCGCTCCGCGATGCTGATCAAGACTGTCGCCAGCATCAAGGCGTTTGTCAACGGCCGCCGGGGCGCTCGGGCTCCGGCGGCCGGGCTCCGCGACCAGGCCCGACGCGGCCCCGGCGCGCCAGGGCATGACGAACGCGAGCAGCCGGGCGAGGCTTCCTACGGGACCACGGTGACCGGCCAGCGGCCGGACTTGACCAGGCGGACGGCCAGCGAACCGACGAAGCGATGGCCGAAGCGGCTCGACGCGCCGACCACGACCGCGTCCGCGCGCAGGTCAGTGGCGACGCGAATCAGCTCCCCGTAGGGGTCACCGCGCACGGCGATGAAGTCGGTGGCCACGCCGGTCTCCAGGGCGCCCTGCTCGACCTGGCGGCGCATGTCCTCGATCGACTCGTTGATGGCCTGCTCGACGGCGCCCGCGGCCTCGGCGACCAGGCGACTCGCGGCCGGGGCGCCCGTCACGTAGACGACGACGAGCCGGGCGCGCTGGCGGCGGGCCAGGCCCGCGGCATACGCCCCGGCGCGCATCGACGTATCCGAACCGTCGACACCGACCACGATGACCTTGGGTCCGTCGGTCCCGAGTTCGAACTGCACGCGAACAGCATGCCCCAAGCGTCCGGCGCCGCCACCTCGGGGCGGTGACTACCACGAATCACGGCGACGGCCGGCGTGCGGCTCGCTCAGATCGTCACGGGCAGCCTGGAGAATCCGCGCAACACCCGGGTGCCGCGTCGCTGGGGCGTGCCGTCGATGCGCAGGCCGGGGTAGCGCTCGAACAGCATCCGCAGCCCGATCTCGCCCTCGAGGCGGGCCAGCGCCGCGCCGAGGCAGTAGTGCACGCCACCGGAGAACGACAGGTGCTCGCGGGCGTTGGCCCGCGTGACGTCGAACCGGTCCGGGTCGGCGAACACACCCGGGTCGCGGTTGGCGCCGCCGAGCATCGCCATGACCACCCGGCCCGGCTCGATGCGCTGCCCGCCGAGCTCGGCCTCCCGCCGGCACACCCGGGCCGTCACCTGGACCGGGGAGTCGTACCGCAGCGCCTCCTGCACGGCGTTGCCCCACCGCTGCGGCTCGTCGCGCAGGATCGCCAGCTGCCGCGGGTGGCGCATCAGCAGCCAGGCGCCGGTGCCCAGCAGGTTGACCGTGGTCTCGAAGCCGGCGGCGAGCAGCAGGCCCGCGGTCGCCAGCAGCTCGTCATCGCTGAGGTCGTCCAGCCGCACCAGCTGGCTGAGCAGGTCGTCGCCGGGGTCGCGGCGCAGCCGGGCGAAGTGCCCGCGCATCCACACGTTGACCCGCCTGATGTTGATCTCCGTCTGGCGGTACGTCAGGAAGGGCAGCCCCAGGTCCAGTGTCGGCGCGGCGGCGTTGCCCCAGGCGAGGAACTGCCGGCGCATGTCCAGCGGGATGCCGAGGATCTCCGCGATCACCGTGACCGGCAGCAGGGAGGCGAAGCCGGCGACGAGGTCGGCGGGCCGGTCCCGCAGCAGCTCGTCGCAGGTCTGCTCGATGCGCGGGCGCAGGCCCTCGATGGCGCGGGCGGTGAAGACCTTCGAGACCAGCCGGCGGTACCGCGTGTGGTCCGGCGGGTCGACGACGAGCATCGACGGCGGGTCGACCGGCCCGATCGGAGCGCTGCGCCGGCTGAACCGGAACATGAGCGCGACCGGGGCGGGCAGGGGCCGGTCGGCGAACGCGACGCCGAAGGCGTCGTGGCGCAGCACGGCGCTGACCAGGTCGTGGCGGGCGGTGGCCCACATCAGGCGGCCGCGCACCAGCGGCGCGGTGTCGCGGATCGTCGTGTAGAACGCGTACGGCTGCTGGCGCACGGCCGGATCGGTGAAGAAGCGGGCCTGCTCGTCGCCCTTGCGGGCGGCGGCGTTGATGCCCGCTCGCGTGAAGCCGTGCTTGCTCGCCCAGCGGATCGCGGTGCCCGGCAGCCCCAGCAGCCCAAGCGGCATGGCCCACCTCCTTGGTACTCAACGGTACCAAGGAGGTGGAGGGCGGTCTACTTCGCTCGCAGGGTGATCTCGGTGATCTCGCTCGGCGCGAACACGCGGAACGGCGGCCCCCAGAAGCCCGTACCACGGCTGGTGAACAGCTGGGTGCGCGCGCCGTGGCGGGTCAGCCCCTGCACCACCGGCTGGTCGAGGCGCACGAGATAGTGGAACGGCCAGATCTGCCCGCCGTGGGTGTGCCCGGACAGCTGCAGGTCGATCCCGTGCGCGACGGCGGCGTCGATCTGCTTGGGCTGATGGGCGAGCAGCAGCACCGGCAGATCGGGATCGGCACCGTCCAGCGCCAGCGCGTGGTCGGCGCGGTGCCCCTCGAGCCCGGCCCCGGCGGCCGTACGGTCGTCGACGCCCGCCACGACGAGCCGGTCCCCGCCGCGCTCGACGACGATGTGCCGGTTGTGCAGCGGCTCCCAGCCCAGCGCCCGCATGTGGTCGAGCCAGCCCTGGGCCCCGCCGAAGTACTCGTGGTTGCCGGTGACGTACACCCGCGCGAGCCGGGCCCGCACGTCCCCGAGCGGCGCGGCCTGGGCGGTGCGCTGGGCGACGGTGCCGTCGGCGATGTCCCCGGTGTGCGTGACGATGTCAGGCTCCAGCGAGTTGACCACCTCGGTCACGCCCTTGGACCACGCGACGCGATCGATCGGCCCGTAGTGGGTGTCGGTGAGCTGCACGATCTTCAGCCCGTCGAGCCCGGCCCCGAGCCGCGGGATGCGCACCTCGACGCGGCGCACGCGCGGGACGCGCATGGCCTCGCGATACCCCCAGACCCCGAGCCCGACGGCGACGAGGACGGTGAAGCCGGCCGCGACCCGCGAGCGCACCGGGTCGCCGACCCCGCCGGCGAGCAGCGCGAGGCGCAGCAGGTCCCCGGCCACGGCCCAGACGAACAGGATCCACACGGCCCCGAGGATCGTGTCGCCGGTGCGGGCCGCCCAGTCCACGCCCCGCCCGTGCCCGAGGAACATGGTGACGGGGAACACGACGAGCGCCGCCGCGAAGACCACGGTCCCGAGCACCCGCACGACGCCGGGCCACGCGTTGCCGGCCATGACGAGCGACCACCACGGCACCCCGAACAGCAGCCCCAGCACAACGGCGAGCGTCGCCACGAACGCGAGCGGCCGAAGGAGTGAACGCCGCCGAACGGCAGGACCCGATACCGCCTCAGTAGTCGCCATTGGGAAATATTGGCACGCCGTGCCAGACGCCTGCTGAGAGCCACCTGAGAGCGGCCCGGCGGCCGGCGGGGTGTCAGTGCTGACGGACGTGCTGACGGACGTGGTGGCCGCGGGAGGCCGACGCGGCCGTGGCCAGCAGGGTCATCACCACCGCGGCGCCGAACACCACGACCAGGCCGTCGTGGAAGGGCTGCGCGATGAGGTTCGGGAAGAACTCGTGGCCGGTCAGCGTGGCCACGTTGCCGGGCGGGAGTGTGGACAGCACGGCGCCGCCCAGCAGGTGCTCGATCGGGTTGCTGCCCAGGAACGCCGCGAACAGGGTGCTCACCGGGGGCAGTGACGCGACCGAGGCGGCGACGTCGTGCGGTACACCCTGGGCTGAGAGGCCCGTCGTGAGCGTGTCCGGCAGGGCCCGGGCCAGGCCCGCCACCATGAGCGAGAAGAAGACCCCGATCGACAGGGACGTGCCCGCGTTCTGGAACGTGCCCCGCATGCCGGAGGCGACGCCGCGCTGGTCCGCCGGGACGCTGCTCATGATGGCCGACGTGTTGGGGGCGGCGAACATGCCCTGGCCCAGTCCGCTGAGCAGCAGCAGCCCGGCGAACAGCGGGTAGGGGAAGTTCACCGGGATCAGCAGCAGGCCCGCGAACGCGGCGGCGACCAGCACCAGGCCCGTGGTGGAGAACAGGCGGGCGCCGAAGCGGTCGGAGAGATATCCCGATACCGGGCCCGCGACGAGGAACCCGGCGGTCAGCGGCAGCATGAAGATGCCCGCCCACAGCGGCGTGTCCTCGAACCGGTAGCCGTGCAGCGGCAGCCAGATGCCCTGCAGCCAGATGATGAGCATGAACTGCATCCCGCCGCGGGCGATCGAGACCAGCAGCGCGGCCAGGTTACCGGCGGCGAACGCGCGGATGCGGAACAGGCCCAGGCGGAACATCGGCGCGGCCGGCCCCAGCCCGAACAGGCGCGACTCGATGGCGACGAAGGCGGCCAGCAGCGCCACGCCAATGCCGATGCCGGTGAGGACCTTTGGGTTCGTCCAGCCGGTCGGGTGGCCGCCGTAAGGCTGGATGCCGTACGTCATCGAGGCGAGGATCAGCGCGGTGCCGGCCGCGAACGTCAGGTTGCCGGCCCAGTCGATCGGGGCGCGGTGGCGCTCGCCGGTCTCGCGGAGGCTGCGGTACGACCAGATCGTGCCCACCACGCCGACCGGCACGCTGACCCAGAACACCGCCCGCCAGTCCACGGCGGCGAGCACCCCGCCCAGCAGCAGGCCCAGGAACTGCCCGGCGAGCGCGGTGATCTGGTTGACGCCCAGCGCCATGCCGCGCTGCCTGGCCGGGAACGCGTCGGTGAGGATCGCCGCCGAGTTGGCGGTGAGCATCGCGCCGCCGAACGCCTGCACCATGCGCCAGCCGATGAGCCACAGGGCACCCGACTGCGCGCGGAACGGGTCGAGGGAGAGGGCGATCGAGGCGATCGCGAAGATCAGGAAGCCGATGTTGTACATCCGGACGCGGCCGAACATGTCGCCGAGGCGCCCGAGCGCCACGACCAGCACCGCGGACACGAGCAGGTAGCCCATGATCATCCACAGCAGGTAGCCGATGTTGCCCGGCGCCAAGGGGTCCAGGCCGATGCCGCGGAAGATGGCCGGCAGCGAGATGATGACGATCGAGCCGTCGATGGTGGCCATGAGCATGCCGAGCGTGGTGTTCGACAGCGCGACCCACTTGTACCGCTCGGCCTTCGTCCGCTCGAGCATGGCGGTCACAGCTGCTCCGCCAGCCGGTCCAGCAGCCGGGTCGCCTCGGTCAGGGCGCGCCGCTCGTCGTCGTCGAGCCGGCCGATCGCCTCGGCGAGCGCGTGCGTCTTGAGCGAGCGCCGGTCGGTGAACAGTCGCCGGCCCTCGTCGGTGATGCTCATCAGCACCCGCCGGCCGTCGCCCGGGTCGGGCGAGCGCGCGACGAGACCGCGCTGCTCGAGGGCCTGCAGGGTGACCCCCATCGCCTGCGGCTTGACCCGGTCGCCGGCCGCCAGCTCGCCGGGGGTCGCGGCGCCGTCACGGTCGAGGCGGGACAGCACCGAGGCCTCGGAGAGGGTCATCTGCCCGGGCACGTGGGTCTGGCGCAGCCGCCGGACGAGCCGGCCGACCGCGACCTGCAGCGCGGCGGCGGTGCTCTCGTCGTTCATATAGTAAATGTAGACTGATAAACCTGGACTGAAGAAGGGGTGGCGCGGGTGAAACCGCGCCACCCCTTCCCTTCGGTACGGATCAGAAGCCGACGGCCACCAGCAGGTACTGCGGGTTGCCGTGCGCGATGAACGAGGACTGCCCGGCGTAGTCGTCGTACGGGAAGCCGTACGCCAGCTGGTTGATGCCGTGGTCGTGCCAGAACTTGGCGTAGTAGTTCGCCGGCGCCGCCTGGTAGTACAGGCTCGGCGTCGACCAGTCCGACTGCGGCCGTTGGCGCACGTGCCGGTTGAGCGCGGCGCAGTTGCCCGGGTCCTCGGCGAGCACCCCGGCGCAGCCGAACACGTCGGAGGTCGGGGCGTTGATGCCGTACTGCGACGCGTAGGCGGTGAAGTAGTTCTGGTTCACCCCGCCCGTGCGGAAGGTCGGGTCACTGCCGGGCGCGATGATCCGGTAGGGCGCCTGCGACTGGGCCAGGACCTTGAACTCCTGCGGCACCTCCGCGATGAACTTGGCGAAGGTGGCCTCCCGCGACTCGGTGAAGGTCTGGTAGTCCTCACCGACCTGCACGTCGTAGCCGTCCTTGGCGTGCAGCCGCATCGCGAGCTTCAGGCCGAACGCGTCGACGCGGGTGGTGTTGCCGTTGAACACCGCCGGACCGACGGTGAACTCGATGAAGTCGTAGTACTGGCTGTTCGGGCTGCCGACGTAGAAGTACATCCGGCCGGCGGTGTTGGCCGGCATGTCGAAGTACGGCTGCTCGGCGATCGAGTGCACCTGGCCGTTGTAGCTCCAGTACACCTGGCTGTCCGGGTACTTGCCGTTGGTGCGGTTGAGCACCTTGACCATGACCACGTTCTTCGCGGCGGGGATGGAGGCGGTGTCGCCCCAGAACTGGTCCGGCGGCGGCGGGCTGCTCGGCGAGGTGCTGACGGGCGGGGTGCTGCCCGGCGTGGTCGGCACGGCGCCGTTCACGTGGACCGCGAACTCCCACAGCGAGTACCCGTACGCCGTGGCGCGCGCCGTGCCGTTCAGGCGCACGTAGCGGCCGCTGCCCGACGCGGTGATCTGCTGCACGCCGCCGGTGCCGGTGGTCGTGCTGTAGATGTTCGTCCACGACGTGCCGTTGTCGGACACCTGGATCTGGAACGCCGTCGCGTAGGCGGCCTCCCAGTTCAGGTCGACGCCGCAGATGCTGGCGGTGGCGCCCAGGTCGACCTGGATCCACTGCGGGTCGCCGAACGCGCTCGACCAGCGGGTGCCGGTGTTGCCGTCGAAGGCGGCGGAGGCGGGCGTGCCGGCGTTCTCCGTCGACGACGCCGTGGCCGGGCGGCCCTGGGCGGCGTTGGCGGTGCCGCAGCCACCGCCGGTCGTGCCGAACGAGCCGAAGACCTGGAACTCCCACAGCGAGTACCCGTAGGCGGTGCCGCGCGCGGTGGCGTTCACGCGCACATACCGCCCGGAGCCGGACACGGCCAGGGTCTGCACCCCGCCGGTCCCGGTGGTGGTGCTGTAGATGTTCGTCCAGGTCGTGCCGTTGGCGGACGTCTGGACCTGGAAGGACTTCGCGTATGCCGCCTCCCAGTTGAGCACGACCTGGTCGATCGTGGCCGTCTGGCCCAGGTCGACCTGGATCCACTGGGGGTCGCTGAACGCGCTGGACCAGCGGGTGGCGGTGTTGCCATCGGTGGCGGCCGAGGCGGGCGTGCCGGCGTTCTCCGTCGAGGAGGCGGTGGTCGGCTTGCCCTGCGACAGCAGGGTGCTCGCGGCGCTGGCGCTGCCGATCGTGAACGCCGCGTAGCCGACGAGCAGGGCCGCCACGGAGAGCGCGCTCACGATCAGCGGGCGCCGCCGTTTCCGGTTACCTCTGTCGATGTCCTCGTGGGTGGGTGGTCTGGACTTGTCGAGCATCAATGCTGCTCCCTGACGTGGGTTGGGGCGTCGGCGATCGACGCCGCACCTCGAAACGCGCCGGGTCAGGCGGTGGACCGGCACTGGCGGGCGTTGGTCGCTGGCGGGGATGAGAGAGCGCTCTCTCAATAGCAGCCTTATCGATTCGCACGCTCACGTCAAGTGGCGGGTTTTGATGTCTGGCCCACCGGGCACCTCCCGTCACAGGTGCTCGCTGGGAGGTGCACGTTGGCTGACACACCATCGGCTTCCGCCCCCACCGGCGGAATCATCCGCAGCCTGATCCCGGCCCGGATCGACCGGCTCGCCTGGGCCCCGTTCCACACCCGCATGGTGCTGGCGCTCGGCACCGCCTGGGTGCTCGACGGCCTCGAGATCACCATCGCCGGCGCCGTCGGTGCCGTGCTCAACAAGCACGAGACCCTGGGGCTGTCCAGCACGCAGGTCGGCGCGATCGCCACGGTGTACCTGCTCGGCGAGGTCTTCGGCGCGCTGCTCTTCGGCCGCCTGTCCGACGCGCTGGGCCGCAAGAACCTGTTCATCGTGACCCTCGGCGTCTACCTCGCCGGCAACGCGCTCACCGCGCTGACCTGGGGCAACGACACGGCCGGCCTGAGCTTCCTCTACCTGACCCGGTTCATCGCCGGCGCGGGCATCGGCGGCGAGTACGCCGCGATCAACTCCGCGATCGACGAGATGATGCCGGCGAGGTACCGCGGCCGTGTCGACATCGGCGTCAACGGCACCTACTGGGGCGGCGCCATCATCGGCACCCTGGGCACATACGTGCTGCTCAACCACGTCTCACTGAACATCGCCTGGCGGCTGGGCTTCCTCATCGGCCCGATCATCGGCCTGCTGATCTGGAGGCTGCGCCGGCACCTCCCGGAGAGCCCCCGCTGGCTGGTCATGCACGGGCGCGAGCGGGAGGCGGAGGAGGCCATCGCCCGGATCGAGCGCGACGCCGAGTCGTCCGGCCAGACCCTCGCCCCCCTCGACGAGTCACACGCGCTGGAGATCCGCCCATCCTCCCGGCACGGCTACCTGGCGTTGCTGCGCGTGCTCTTGCGGCACATGCCGGCCCGCTCGACGCTGTCGGCGACCCTGATGATCACGCAGTCGTTCCTCTACAACGCGATCTTCTTCACGTACACGCTGGTGCTGTCGAAGTTCTACCACGTCGACGCCGAGAAGACGCCGATCTATCTGATCGCCTTCGCGCTGGGCAACCTCGCGGGCCCGCTGCTGCTGGGCCACCTCTTCGACTCCGCCGGCCGGCGCAGGATGATCGCCGGCACGTACATCCTCTCCGGCGCGCTGCTCGCGATCTGCGCGTGGATGTTCGACGCGGGCATCCTCAACGCCTTCACGCAGACGCTCGCCTGGTGCGTCATCTTCTTCTTCGCCTCGGCGGGGGCGAGCGCGGCGTACCTCACCGTCTCGGAGGTCTTCCCGCTGGAGATCCGCGCCCAGGCGATCGCGGTGTTCTTCGCCATCGCCCAGTGCTTCGGCGCGATCGGCCCGGTCTTCTACGGCTGGCTGATCGGCGAGGGCACGGACCCGGGCAAGCTGTTCATCGGCTACCTCGTCGGCGCCGCCGTGATGATCATCGGCGGCGTGGTGGAGATCGTGCTCGGGGTGGACGCGGAGGGCAGGTCGCTGGAGCACGTGGCGACCCCGCTGTCCGCCGTGACCACCCGCCCCCGCGCCACCCGCCCCCGCGCCACCGGCTGACCGCCACCGCCACGCCAACCAGCCGCCGCCGGCCGCCACGCCGAGCCGCCGAGCCCGCGACCGATCAGGATTCAAGAAGCACGGGCCACCGGGCGCCGCTAGCGTGAGGGCCATGGACCTCACCATTCACAACACCTTCCTGCCGCAGGACGACCCGGAGGCGGCGCTGGCGTTCTACCGCGACCTGCTGGGCTTCGAGGTCCGCAACGACGTCGGCTACGGCGGGATGCGCTGGATCACGGTCGGCCCGCCGGACCAGCCCGGCACGTCCATCGTCCTGCACCCGCCGGCCGCCGACCCCGGCATCACCGACGACGAGCGCCGCACCGTCGCCGAGATGATGGCCAAGGGGACCTACGCCATGATCGTCCTGGCCACCGCCGATCTCGACGGGGTCTTCGCGCGGCTGCAGGAGCGCGCCGAGGTCGTCCAGGAGCCGACCGAGCAGCCGTACGGGATTCGCGACTGCGCCGTGCGCGATCCCGCGGGCAACCTCATCCGCATCAACGAGCGGCGCTGAGGTTTCTTCGACCCACGAATCTTCAGGAGCGAACACATGAGCGACTCGTCCATCCCGGCAATCAAGACCGTCCTGCACCCCGTGACCGATCTGGAGGCGGCCAAGGCGGTGTACACCGCCCTGCTCGGCATGCCACCGCAGACCGACTCCTCCTACTACGTCGGCTACGAGGCCGCCGGTCAGCAGATCGGGCTGGTGCCGGGCGGCGGATCGCAGGGCATGAACTCGCCGGTGGCCTACTGGCACGTGCCGGACATCGCGGCGAAGCTGGCCGAGGTGACCGCCGCGGGTGCCACCGTGCGGGAGCCCGCGCACGACGTCGGCGGCGGCCGCCTGGTGGCCACCGTCGTCGACCCCGACGGCAACGTGCTCGGCCTGCTGCAGGACCGCTGAGTGGCGAGGGGCCCGGCCGGCGTCGTCCGGCCGGGCCCCTCGCGCCCCGGCCCGCACCGGCGATCAGGTAGACAGTAGACGGTAGACCGTCGCCGTGACCGCACCGACGAAGGAGAACCGGACATATGGCCACGAGGGCAAGCACGCAGCCGTCCGAGCTGCGAGTCGCCGACAGCCACGATCTGATCCGCGTGCAGGGCGCGCGCGAGAACAATCTCAAGGACGTCAGCGTCGAGATCCCGAAACGCCGGCTGACGGTGTTCACCGGCGTCTCCGGCTCGGGCAAGAGCTCCCTGGTCTTCGGCACGATCGCCGCTGAGTCGCAGCGGCTGATCAACGAGACCTACAGCGCCTTCGTGCAGGGCTTCATGCCAACGCTGGCCCGGCCGGAGGTCGACCTGCTGGAGGGGCTGACGACGGCGATCATCGTCGACCAGGAGCGGATCGGGAGCAACCCCCGCTCCACGGTCGGCACCGTCACCGACGCCAACGCGATGCTGCGGATCGTCTTCAGCCGGCTCGGGCAGCCGCACATCGGCTCGCCCAACGCGTTCTCCTTCAACGTCCCCACGGTCCGGGCCAGCGGCGCGATCACGGTCGAGCGCGGCGACGGCAAGGCCGTGAAGAAGACCTTCACCCGCGCCGGCGGCATGTGTCCACGCTGCGAGGGCATGGGCAACGTCAGCGACTTCGATCTGACGCAGCTCTACGACGACGGCAAGTCGCTCAACGAGGGCGCGCTCACGATTCCCGGCTACAGCATGGACGGCTGGTTCGGCCGCATCTTCAACGGTTGCGGCTTCTTCGACCCGGACAAGCCGATCCGCCGGTTCACCAAGAAGGAGCTCCACGACCTCCTCTACAAGGAACCGACCAAGATCAAGATCGACAACGTCAACCTGACGTACGAGGGGCTGATCCCGAAGATCCAGAAGTCGCTGCTGGCCAAGGACCGGGAGGCGATGCAGCCGCACATCCGCGCGTTCGTGGACCGGGCGGTCATCTTCACCACCTGCCCCGAGTGCGACGGCACCCGGCTCACCGAGGCGGCCCGCTCGTCGAAGGTCAACGGGATCAACATCGCCGGCGCCTGCGCGATGCAGATCAGCGACCTGGCCGAATGGGTCCGCGGCCTCGACGAGCCGTCGGTGGCGCCGCTGCTCGACGCGCTGCGGCACACCCTCGAGTCCTTCGTGGAGATCGGGCTCGGCTACCTCTCGCTCGACCGGCCGTCGGGCACGCTGTCCGGCGGCGAGGCGCAGCGCGTCAAGATGATCCGCCACCTCGGGTCGTCGCTCACCGACGTCACCTACGTCTTCGACGAGCCGACGATCGGGCTGCACCCGCACGACATCCAGCGGATGAACGACCTGCTGCTACGGCTGCGCGACAAGGGCAACACCGTGCTGGTCGTGGAGCACAAGCCGGGCACGATCGCGATCGCCGACCACGTCGTCGACCTCGGCCCCGGCGCGGGCACGGCGGGCGGCGCCGTCTGCTTCGAGGGCACCGTCGAGGGGCTGCGCACCAGCGGCACCATCACCGGCCGCCACTTCGACGACCGGGCCTCCCTCAAGGCGACGGTGCGCAGGCCCACCGGCAGGCTGGAGATCCGCGGCGCGACGGCGCACAACCTGCGCGACGTCGACGTCGACATCCCGCTCGGGGTGCTGTGCGTCGTCACCGGCGTCGCCGGCTCCGGCAAGAGCTCGCTCGTGCACGGGTCGATCCCCGCCGCCGAGGGAGTGGTGTCGATCGACCAGGGCGCGATCCGGGGCTCGCGGCGCAGCAACCCGGCGACGTACACCGGGCTGCTCGAACCGGTCCGCAAGGCGTTCGCGAAGGCCAACGGCGTGAAACCGGCGCTGTTCAGCGCCAACTCCGAGGGCGCCTGCCCCGGCTGCAACGGCGCCGGCGTCACCTACGTCGACCTGGCGATGATGGCCGGCGTCGCCACCACCTGCGAGGAGTGCGAGGGCAAGCGGTTCGAGGCATCGGTGCTGGAGTACCGGCTCGGCGGGCGCGACATCAGCGAGGTGCTCGCGATGTCGGTGACCGAGGCCGAGGAGTTCTTCGGCGCCGGCGAGGCGCGCACGCCGGCGGCGCACGCCATCCTCGACCGGCTCGCCGACGTCGGGCTCGGCTACCTCAGCCTCGGCCAGCCGCTCACGACGCTATCCGGCGGCGAGCGCCAGCGGCTCAAGCTGGCCACCCGGATGGGTGACAAGGGCGGCGTCTACGTCCTCGACGAGCCGACCACGGGCCTGCACCTCGCCGACGTCGAGCAGCTGCTCGGCCTGCTCGACCGGCTCGTCGACGCCGGCAAGTCGGTCATCGTCGTCGAGCACCACCAGGCGGTCATGGCGCACGCCGACTGGATCATCGACCTCGGCCCCGGCGCCGGCCACGACGGGGGCCGGATCGTCTTCGAGGGCACACCCGCCGACCTCGTCGCCGCCCGCTCCACCCTCACCGGCGAGCACCTCGCGGCCTACGTCGGCGCCTGACCCAACCCGGGTGTCGATCTTGCAGTCGTGGTGCCGACAAAACGGGACATTCGCGGAGTGTCCTGGCACCACAACTGCAAGATCAGCGACACGTGCGGCTAGCGGCCGGCCCTCAGCGCGCCGCGCGGAGGGCGTCGATCAGCTCGGGCGCGGCGCCGCCGAGCTCGGCCAGCCGGGCCGGCGTGAGGCCGAAGTGGTCCCGCGCCCGCGGGTCCAGGCCGGCGGCCAGGAGTCTCGGCAGCAGGCGCAGCCGGGACTCGTCCGGGACCAGGCACGGCAGCAGGTGCAGCAGCGTGCGGCCGTCGCCGTCGCGGCAGTGCGGGTCGAGGCCGGCGTCCAGCATCGACTCCAGCGTGTCGGACTCGCCGGCGGCCACCCGGGACATCAGCTCCCGGCGGGTTTCGCGCAGGGACCGGGGCAGCCGGCTCGGGCCGCCGCGCCAGGCCGTGTACGCGCCCGCGCAGCCCGCCGGGGGCGGGCCGCCCAGGGCGAGCATGGCCGCCTCGCGGTCGGCGTAGCCGGTCGGGTGCGGGGTGCTCAGTACCCCGTCGCGAAACTCCGTGCGGTGCCAGCCGGCGCCGCAGCGCACGCGCACCGGGCCCGGCGGGCGCATGTCCGGCGGGCCGGCCGACCCGGCGCCGGGCAGGGCGGGGAACAGCGCCGTGGCGACCAGCGGGTGCAGTTCATGCGGCGCGATCCGGCCGTGCACGAGGTCCCGGAGATCCTCCGGCCAGAACAGCTCGGTCAGCGCCACCGCGGCGGCCGGCTCGCGCCGCAGCCACAGGGCCTCCACGACCCGCAGGCGCGGGCGGCCGGCGCGGCTGGGGTCCAAGCGGCCGGGGTCCAGGCGGTCGAACCACAGGACGCGGTTCCGGCCGGCGGGCACCCAGGCCGCGCTCAGGCCGTCGCGGACGGTGGCGCGCCAGGCCGCGGCCGGCAGGCCGGGCGCGGCCAGCGCGTCGCGGTGGGCGATCGCGTCGTGCCAGCCGTCGGCCGAGCCGTCGAGGTCGAGGTCGAGGTCGAGGTCGAAGCCGGCCTCCCGCCAGCCCCGCTCCGGGCGGTCCTCACGGAAGTGCCGCAGGATCCGCTCGGTCATCGCCTCCGGGCCCGCGCCCTCGCGGCGGGCGCCGTCCGGGGCGAAGCCGGGCAGCCGGGTGTACCCCCCGCAGCGCGCGAGCAGGCCGGCGGTGCGCCGGGCGTCCCAGAGCTCGCGCAGGCCGGCGAGGCTCATCGCGTGATGCGGCGCGGGCGGCACGCCGAAGCGCAGGGTGAAGCGGGCCGGGCCGGCGGACGACGCCGTGCGCCACGACCGGCGGCCGGAGGCGTGCGACGGGGCCAGGTACAGCGCCCGGTCGCCGTGCAGGCTCAGCGAGATCACATCGCGGGTCTCGGACACCGCCGAGCGGTAGCGCCAGTCGTCGCGGGCCGGGTGGTGCTGAAGCCGCAGCACGTGCCAGCGCAGCAGGTCCGGCACGAGGTGGTGCAGGTCGTCGTCGACTGCGGCGGCCACCTCGGCGCCGTGCTCGCGGGCGATGGCGCGCGGGTCGAGCGCCGCCTCGATGCCGGCGACGGCGCAGGCGCTGGCCCAGTCGCCGGCGGTGCGGCGCTCGGTAGCGGCGGCGATCTGGGCGCGCGTCAGGCCGTACCGTGGCCGCCGCTTTGGCTCGTTCGGCATCGCCGGGAGTGTAGCCGGGGCGGGAAGACGAACGGCCCCACCGCCCGCGAGGGACGGTGGGGCCGCCGGGGTGCCGAACCGTCAGGCTCCGCCGCCACCGGGCTGGACGACGCCGTTCACCGTGAGGGTGTACGGCGCGTACTGCTGGACCTGCTCCGTCGGCTCGTCGTAGGCGACGATCGCCACGACCTTCGGGAACAGCGACAGCAGCGCCAGCTGGATCCAGTTGAGCTGCAGGTTGTCCTTGCCGTTGTACTCGAACTGCCACGCGAACGCGCGGGCCTCGTCGATGCCCACGAGCTTGACGTTCCAGTTCTTGACCGTGGTCGGCTTGATCTGGGTCGGGGACTTGAACGGGGCCAGGCTGGACCCGTCGCTCAGCAGCGTGCCGCCGAGCTTGATGTCGTCGAGGAGCAGGCCGCCCTCGTTGACACCGCCGTCGCTGACGTAGCGGAACGAGAGCAGGATCGACTTGCCGGCGTAGGCCGACAGGTCGAACGTGTGCTGCTCGAAGCCGTTCGTCGTGCCGTTGAGGCCGGGACCCAGCGGCGCGGGGACGGTCTTGTCACCGGGGATCGAGGTGTACGTGCTGCCACCGTCGGTGGAGACCTGGACGTATCCGTAGTCGTAGCCGAGCTCGGCGCCGTACTTCGCGAGGAAGGTCAGCGTCGCGTCGGTGGCCGGCACGGTCACCGGGATGACCGCCGCCGCGTTGGTGTTATTCGCGTTGCCCGAGAACAGCACCGAGTTGCCGGCCCGGTCCGGGTCGTTGCCGACCAGGGTCCAGGCCAGCGGCAGCGTCGGCAGGGTCTTCGCGCCGCTGAAGTTCAGCGAGCGCAGGTCCTTGCCGGAAAGCGTCGTCCCGTTCTTCTGCAACAGCACGTAGTCCGCGCCGTTCGGGGCCGCGCCGGGCACGCTGTAGGACTGCGGGTTGGCCAGGTTGACCGTGGAGCGCAGGCTCTTGGACGTGACGTTCTTCTTGTCCGCCCCGAGGACGATCCCCCACTTGGAGTCGCCGACGATCTTGTCGAGCAGCACCATGCTCTGGTAGTCGTGCAGGACCGTGTACACGTCCTTGGCGCCCGCCGCCTTCACGGCGGCGTCGAGGCTCGCGATGCCCTGCAGGTCACCGTCGCGGTGGAGCCGCTCGATGATGCCCTGGCCGAAGCGGTCGTAGAGGTACAGCATCAGCTCGTAGGCGTTGCCGTAGTCGGCGAGCACCCCGTTGCCGTTGCCGCCCTCGCCCCAGAGGTTGAGCGAGTTCTGGGCACCACCGCAGTCGCGCGGGTTCGGGTTGAACGGCGTCTGCACCGGCCCGTAGCCCTGGAAGCAGTACAGGTGGCTGTCGCCGCCCTTGTCGAAGACCGTCTTGGTCCCGTCGACGTATCCGGTGAGCGTCTGCGCGAAGTCGGACAGACCCTCGTTCAGCCACGTCGTCTCGTTCGGGTCCGAGTAGGACTGGACCAGGTGCTGCCACTCGTGCGCGAACGTGCCCTCGTAGAGGCGCGGGCGCGCCGGGCGGCTGGTGCACAGGTCCGACGTCGGCTCGTCCACCGGGTTGGCACCCGTGCGGTGCGCCCAGTCGTACGCGTCAATCGTCATGACGTTGCGGTCGAACAGCTCGTTGAACTGCACGGAGAAGAAGCCGGCGATGTAGGTCGGCGCGGCCGGGAACCTGTAGTAATTGTCGTCCCGGACGTTGTCGACCAGCGTCACCGTCTTTTCGCCGCCGCCGGTGTACACGCCACCGTTGCCGTTCTTGTCCGGGCCGAGCAGCGCATTGCTGCCGTCCCGGTCCGGCGGCGTGGCGAAGGCGGCGGTCTCCTTGGGATACATGTTGGTGTCGAACTCGTGGATGAAGTTCGCCACCTGCGCGTCGGTCACCGTGGTGGAGTTCGGCACCTGATTGCGGCAGTCGCCCGCCGGGAACGAGGTGTCGGCGGCGACCCAGAGCTCAATGTGCTCGCCGACGCCGCGCAGGACGTAGTCCTTGCGGTACAGCATGCCATTGAAGTCGTCGGAACCCAGCCACTGACGAATCGTGCCGACCGGCGGGGTGGCCGCCGTGGCGAGCGCGGTGCGCTGCCTCGCCTTGCTGCTCGCCATCTTCGACGTATCGACGATCTTGCCGTCCAACGTGAAGTTCGTGCGGGTCAACTCCCGCACGTCGGACGCGTCCGTCTTGGCCGGCGCCGGGGCCTTCACCGGGGCCGCGAGGGCCGGCACGGCCGGCAACGCGACGAGCATCGGCACGGCCAAGGCGACGGCCGCTGTCACGGCCAGGCCTTTTCTCACCATGGAGCCTCCTTACGACGGCACGCGGGACGGGGCGGGATATCCGCCTGCATCCGGCCGCGCCGGGTTCGGGATTATATTGACAACGCACACTATCGCCGAGGCTGACACCGGCGAACGTCGCATCGAACGCGAAGGGTATTCGCAAGGGATCGCCGGGCTTGCCGCTCGCCGACAAACGGTGATTATCGTCAATATTCGACAGTCCGCAGCTCCCGCCGGGGGCGCCCGCCCTGGATGGTGACGCACCGTAACGACTGGCCGCGAGCACTCGCAACCTGGACGCGCGAACCGGTCATCCGGTTGCAGGTGGGCACGAACTCACCGCGAATACACCCGGCCGGCCCAATGCCGCCGCCGTCCGACGGAGCACGCACCGCGACGTCCGGTGGTCCGGGCACCGGCCGGACGGACGGGCTTCCAGGCTGGACAGCGGTACACGTGTCGTCACCGCAGAACGTATCGTCGCAGCATGACAGCCCTGACCCTCGCAGTGGAACGCCTCGCTGCCGCCACGGTGCTGTCCTGTCACGGGGCGCTGGTCGCGGCCAGCACGATGCAGCTCGAGACCGCGCTGTCCCAGGCTCTGCTGCGGCCGCAGATTCGAATCGTCGTCGATCTGGCCGCGGTGGCCACGATCGACTGCACGGGCGTGATGATGCTGCGCGTGACCGCGGGCATCGCTACCGAACAGGGCGGATCGCTGGTCCTGGCCGTTCCGAACACGCAGATCGTGCACACGCTGCGTGAGGGCGGGACGCTGAGCACCATTCCGACGTACCGCACGGTGCAGGCCGCGCTCGACGGCGACACCGGTGCGCTGATCACCGAGACCGACGCCGCGCCGGCGCCGACGGCGTGGCCGTTGAACCGCTCGGAACGCCGCACCGCCTGACCGTCCTGACTACCCTGGGCCCATGGAAGCGCAGTACGTGCGGTGGCGGCCGGCGGCGGCGGTGCGGCCCTTCGCCGACTGGTACACCGGCTACGAGCAGCACGGCCTCCCGGGGCGGCATCGGGGGCTGCCCTCGCCGTACCTCACCCTGATCGTGACGCTCGATGAGCCGCTGCGCATCGCGGCGCACCCCGACCCGGCCACGCCGCCCGGGCGCTACGACACACTCATCGGCGGCCTGCACACCACCCCGGCGATCATCACGCACGACGGCCGCGGCGCCGGCATCCAGGTGGCGCTGTCGCCGCTGGGCGCCCGGGCGCTGCTCGGCCTGCCGGCCGGCGAGCTGGCCGGCGCCGACCTCGACGCCGCCTGCCTGCTCGGGCCGCTCGCCGACGAGCTGCGCGAGCGGGTGTGCCTGGCCGCCGGCTGGCCCGCGCGCTTCCGCATCGTCGACGAGCTGCTCACCCGCCGGGCCGACCCGGCCCTCGCGCCCGCGCCGGAGGTGAGCTTCGCCTGGCGGCGGCTGTGCGCGACCGGCGGCACGCTCAGCCCGGCCGAGCTCGCCGGCGAGACGGGTTGGAGCGGCCGGTACCTCAGCCGCCGCTTCGGCATCGAGATCGGCCTCTCGCCGAAGGTCGCCGCCCGGGTGGCCCGCTTCGACCGTGCGCGGCGCCGGCTGCAGGCCTCGGGCGGCGCGCACCCGCTCGCCGCCCTCGCCGTGGAGTGCGGGTACTACGACCAGGCCCACCTCAGCCGGGAGTTCTCCGCGCTGGCCGGGGTCCCGCCGGCGCGATGGTGGGCGGAGGAGTTCCGAAACGTGCAATCGCCGCTGGAGCTGACCGCGGCAGACTCGGGACATGATCGATGACAGGACCGATGACAAGGCCCCGCCGCCGCAGGTGTGGCCCACGCTGCAGGCGACGGATGCCCGCGCCCTGATCCGCTTCCTCGTCGACGCGTTCGGCTTCGAGGCGACCGCCGTCCACGGCGAGGGCGACCTCGTCGAGCACGCCCAGCTGTCGTGGCCGGAGGGCGGCGGCATCATGCTGGGCAGCGACCGCGGAGACGGCTCGCCGTGGCCGCTCAGGCCGGGCACGTTCGGCTGCTACGTGGTGTGCGCCGAGCCCGAAGCCCTCTACCGGCGCGCGACCGCCACCGGCGCGACGGTGATCCAGGAGCTGAACGACACCGACTACGGCTCACGCGAGTTCGCGGTGCGCGACCCGGAGGGCAACCTGTGGTCGTTCGGCACGTACCGGGGCGAGCCGCGCGCCGTGTAAAGCATCGCCGCGCGGCGCCTCGACGACCGGAGCCTGGCCGTGGTGGTCGGGGCGCCGGTCGGCGATTCCTTCGCCGGGCACTGGCTGATCGACGTCGACTCGCTGGAGCGCGCCGCGCGGATCGCGGCGGCGACCGGCGGGGCGGTGGAGATCCGCCTCCTGATGCGCGACGGCCCAGGCCCGGACCTCTGACCCGGTCCCCGCTGTGCTCGTGGACGCGACCCTCCCGGTGCGGCGCTGCGGTGCGCGTGCGGCAGTTCGTCGTGCCGGTTTGCCGATCTCCACCAGGAACGCGCCGGCGGTCGTGGCCCGCGGTGCGCAGCGCAGCCGCTCGGGCACCGCCGCGGCCCGCTCGCCGGCGTCGACGCTCAGCACCCACTCGGGGGCGCCGGCCGCTGCGACGGCCGCGTTGCGCGCCGCGGCGAAGTCGCCCCGCCACTCCCCCGAGCTGGCGGTGGCCCCGAGCGACCGCGCCAGGGCGGCCGACCAGTCCGGTGGAGCCGGTGTCGTGCACGCGTATGCCATCGACCGTCCTGCCTCCCGCCGAGGGCGGCCAGGCAGCTGGGCAGATCAGCCGGCTCGTCCCGGCCTCATCGGCGCGAACGCCCTGACCTTGAGCGGAACGCTCGTGAGCGCAACGGCCGTGAGCGCAATCAGTGACCGACGGTCGCGTGATACTGGTCTACGATCTCCTGCTTGATGCGGCCGCGGTCGGAAACCTGGAATCCGGCCCCCTGCGCCCATTCCCGGATGGCCCGGTTCTGGTCGCGGTCGCCGCGCGTCGTGCCGCGTCCCCGGCTGGGAGCAGTTCGAGCCCCAACTGTCGCGCTGCGCCCCAGCTTGGTGCCCGCGGAAATGTAGGGCTTCAGCGCGGTGCGCAGTTTCTCGGCGTTCTTCTTGGACAGGTCGATCGAATACTGAACGCCATCGAGGCCGAACGCGACACTCTCATCGGCGGACTTACCGTCCAGATCGTCGATCAGTTCCTGAATAACACGCTTGGCCATGCCGGCCGACCTCCCGGGAGCGACTTGAACGTTACGCACGAAACGGAGCCCGTCGAAAACAGTATCGCCAATCTATTGATTTGACGCCAGATAGCCGGGGGAAAACACTTCTTCACCGATCGTGTCGATCCAATTACACGGTGCCGGACGCGGGCGGCACGATCTGCGCTCGGCCGGTGAGCGCACCGGCGCCGCCTATTTCGCCGCATCGGCGGCCGCACCGATCGCCCACGCGAACCACGAAACGATGCACCACGCGGCGAGATCGGCGCACTGCGCGACCTCGGCGGCGAGGCCAGCGCCCCGCCCCGCCCGCCCTGCCCGCGCTGGCGCCGATGCCGAGCGCCACGGCCTCGTGCGCGGCGAGGCGGGTGACCCGGGCCTCGGACCGGCCCGTGGCGCCAGGCAGGGCGAACTCCGCCGAGCACGCGCGGAGGTCGACGTAGAGCACCGGACCGGCCGATCCGGCATTCCCGCCCATGAATCCCGCCACTGCCGGAGAGCGATCCCTAGCGACGCGCGTCCGCGTGCCCGGTCTCGGCGAGGACCTCGTCGATGGCCCGGCGGGCGATGCCGGCCAGGAACGGATTGGTGGTGCGGTAATACGGCAGGGCGGCCAGGGACATGGCGAACGCCCACGCGCGGCCGCGGCGCCAGGTGTCCTCGTCGGCGCCGAGGCGGGAGCGGAACGCGTCGCGCTGGGCGGCGTCGAGCAGCAGCCAGGCGGGGATGAGATCGGCCGCGGGATCGCCGACCGCGAGGCAACTCCAGTCGAGCACCGCACCCAGCGTGCCGTCGCGGAGCAGGAGGTTGCCCGCGTGCAGGTCGCCGTGCAACCACACCGGCGGACCGGGCCAGTCCGGGGCGGACCGGTCGGCCTCCCACACCGCGGTGAGCACGGCCGGGTCGTAGTCGCCGGCCAGGGCGTCGATCCAGGCCGACATGTCCTTGCCGCGCAGGCTCGCGCCGCGGGCACCGGGCCGGGCGGGCGGGCCGCCGGCGGTGTCGATGCGCCGCAGTGCGGCGATGAAGTCCGTCAGCGGCTCCGCGAGGCCGTCCGGGCCGCCGGGGTTGGCGCCGTCGATCCAGCGGTACACCGCCCACGCGAATGGATATCCGAGCGCCGGCGCGCCGACCGCGACCGGGTCCGGCACCTCGGCGGGCAGGTGCGGGGCGAGCCGCGGCAGCCAGCGCCGCTCGAGCTCGATCTGGCCGGTCGCGCCCGGCAGGCGGGGCAGCCGCACGCTGAGCGCGTCGCCGAGGCGATAGATGGCGTTGTCGGTGCCGGTCGAGGCCACCGACGCCACGCTCAGCCCGGCCCACTGCGGGAACTGCGCCTCGACCAGGGCCCGGACCAGCTCGGCGTCGGTCGGCGGCTCCCCCTCGTGCATCACCGGGGGATCCTCCCAGTCGCACGATCTGCCGGGCCACCGGTTTTCCCGCCGGACGGGCAGGTCAGGACTTATTTGGCGACTTACTTTAACTGTTAGGGTTCCTTACTTGTGCCGGACCTCATCGATGGCCCATGATTCGAGACAGCGGATCCGCCAATCCCGCCCGCCTACACCCGAAGGACCCCCAATCGTGCGCAGAAAGCTGACGCTGGCAGCGCTTGCCCTGTTGACGGCGCTGGGGGTGGGCCTCGCGATCAGGCCCGCCCTCGCCGCCACCCCGTTCAAGGTGCTCGCGTTCTACAACGGCACCTGGGACGCCGCCCACATCGACTTCGACAAGGAGGCCAGGGACTGGTTCCCCCAGCAGGGGGCCCAGAACGGCTTCACGTGGGAGGCCACGACGGACTGGAGCCGGCTCAACACCGGCAACCTCGCGCAGTACAAAGTGATCATGTTCCTCGACGACGCGCCGCCGGCCGGGCAGCGCGCCGCGTTCCAGCAGTACATGCAGAACGGCGGCGCGTGGATGGGCTTCCACGTCAGCGCGTTCACCACCGACCCGAACTCCTGGAGCTGGTACTACAACACGTTCCTCGGCTCGGGCGCCTTCAGGACCAACACGTGGGGCCCGACGCGGATCACGTACAAGGTTGAGAACCGCAGCCACCCGGCCACGGCCGGACTGCCCGCGACCTTCCAGTCGGCGGTCTCGGAGTGGTACTCGTGGAGCAACGACCTGCGGCAGAACCCGAACATCGACATCCTGGCGTCGGTCGATCCCAGCAGCTTCCCGGTCGGCACCGACCCGAACCAGTCCTGGTACAGCGGCTACTACCCGATCCTGTGGACCAACCGCAACTACCGGATGCTGTACGCCAACTTCGGCCACAACGGCATGAACTACACCACCAACACGCGCACCTCCTCGACGTTCGAGAGCGCCAACCAGAACCGCTGGATCATCCAGGGCATCCTCTGGCTGGCCGGGCAGTCCTCGACCCCGCCGACCTCGACCCCGCCGACCTCGACGCCGCCCACGTCCAGCGGCCCGATCTCGCCGTCGGCGTGGTACTCGGTGATCAACAAGAGCAGCGCCAAGTGCGTCGACGCCCGCGCGGCCAGCACGGCCAACGGCACGGCGATCCAGCAGTACACCTGCAACAACACGAACGCGCAGCAGTACCGCTTCCAGCCCGCGAGCGACGGGTACGTGCACATCGACAACCGCGCCAACCCGGCCCAGTCACTCGACGTGACGGGCAGGTCCACCGCGGACAGCGCGGCGATCCAGCTGTGGGCGTACGGCGGTGGCACCAACCAGCAGTGGCAGGCGGTCTCCGAGGGCGGCGGCTACTACCACTTCGTCAACCGGGCGAGCGGCAAGTGCCTCGACACCCCGGGCGCGTCCACCGCGGACAGTGTGCAGCTCGTGCAGTACGCCTGCAACGGCACCGGCGCCCAGTCGTTCCGCCTGGCGCAAGCGGCCTCCTGAGGCCTGCGTCCACTGACCCTGCGTCCCTCCGCCGTCACCGCACGTCGATGCGGTGGCGGCGGGGGCGCGGGGAATGTCGGTGTGCGCGGTAGGGTGCCGGGGTGACCGAGCCGCCGAACGTGCCGACCGCCCGACGGGTGGGCGGCTGCCTGCTGATCGGCGACACGACCACGACGGTCGCGGTGCCGGACGGCTGGCTCGCGGTGCTGGTGTCCCCGACGGTGCCCGCCGCCGCCGTGATCCCAGCGGTGCTACGTGATCCCGTCGTCCTGAACTTCTCAGCAAGCTCAGGCAGCTCGGACCTCTCGGACAGCTCAGACGGCTCGGGCTTATCGGATGGTCAGGGCTTATCGGACAGACCGGATCTCTCGGACGGCCCGGCCGGGATCCTGCTGCTCGGCGCCGGGGACGAGACTGCCGCCGAGCTCGCCGTCGCGGCGGGGCGGCCGGTCGTGGCCCCCGAGGGCCCGGTGGTGGCCACGCCCGGCGGGACACTGTTCGCCGCAGCCGGCTGGTGGCGGCACACGCCGGGCGGCCGGCGGGTCGCGGCCGGTTCCCGCTGGCCGGCGCCGGTCTGGCAGTCGCTGGTGCCGGACCACATGCCGTGGCCGGTGATCACGCACCCGGTCCCCGCCGGCTGGCGACTCTCGACCGCGGGCGGCGACCAAGCCGTCGACCCCCACCAAACCGATGGCCGGGACAGTGCCGGCGGCCGGGCCACGGCCAGCGACAGGGGCGTGGCCAGCGACAGGGGCGTGGCCAGCGACAGGGGCGTGGCCAGCGACAGGGGCGTGGCCAGCGACAGGGGCGTGGCCGGCAGTAATGGCACGACCGGCGGCACCGAAATGGCCGGCAACGAGGACACCGCCGGTGGAAGGGATACGGCCGGCGGCACCGAAGTCTCCAGAGACGCGGACAAGGCCGGCGGCGGGGCTGACTCCGGTGGCCTGCGCCTTGGTGGCGAGGACGGCGGTGCGTCGGACCTGGCCCTCTCGGTGGCCGTCGATCCGGACCGTCTCCGGCTGCTGGTCGACCCGTCCGTGACCGGTGCCGAGCTGGCCGCGACGGTGCGCGCCCTGCCTCCGGCGGCCCGGCCACTGGTCGACGTGGTGCCGCTCGCGCCGGGCCAGGGCGCGGGCCGGGCCGTGGCCGCGGCCGCCGCGCGGGATCTCGCCGAGCCGGTGCACCTGATCAACGGCGTGCCGCTGCACGCCCCGTCCGGCGACATCACCGTCTACGCCCTCGACGCCGCGCTGCGACCGGTCTGGGCCGAGCCCGCCTGGCGGCTGCGTTGCCTGCCGTCCGGCCAGGAGGAGGTGCTGGCCTCCTCGCCGCCGCAGCCGTCACTTCGCCCGATCGACCCCGCGACATACGCGATGGACCTCGGCTGGCTGGTCCGCCTCTCCGGCGGCGGCCTGCACGCGGAGCCGTCCGGCCCACTACGCCCGGCGCGCGGCCGCGCGGAGGTGCCCACCAGGCGTGCTGCCGCGGCCCCGCCGGCCGTCATAGAACTCATCGTCGACCTCGCCGCACGGCCACCGCGCCACTCCGTCTCGGCACCGCACGGACCCGCCCTCCCTGCCGGTTCACCAGTCGGCGCCGCGCTCCCTCAGCACGCGAGACCGGGCACCGCACTCCCCCAGAACGCAGGGCCCGGCACCGCACTCCCCCAGAACGCAGGACTCAGCGCCCCACTCTCGGCAGACGCGCCGGCCGAGGCCGCACTCGCCCAGGACGGCCTCCGCCAAGAGGCGCGCCGCGAAGAGGCGCCGGCCACCGCCGCGCTCCCCGACGCCGCGCGAGCCGAAATCACGCGAACCGACGCCGCACGAACCGACGCCGCGCGAGCCGAAATCGTGCGAGCCGAAACCGCAGTCGCCCAAGACTCGCGCCGGGAGGCGCAGGCCGGAGCCGCCGTGCCCGGGGTGCGGTCGAGCGGGGCCGGGCCGGTGGCGATCGACGGGCGGTATCGGGTCGTCGTGGGCACCCCCGGCCTCGACATCAACGACCTGCTGTGGCCGCCGCTGTCGGCGCTGTTCACCGCGGCGTTGACGGACATCCCGGCCCCCGTCGACCTGACGGTGGCCGGCAACGCCACGCCGTGGGGGCTCGCCGCCGCGAAGGAGCTCGCCGAGCGCCATGCGGGCACCGGCCCGCGACCAGCCGTCCCGCACGACGCGGAGGCGGTCGCCGCCGCCCCGTTCGCCGCCGGGTCCGGCGGTGGGGCGGGCAAGCCGTTCCGGCGGGCCGCGATGTTGCCCCTCACGGAGTCCGCCACCACGGACACGGTGAGCGCTGGCGACGTCACAGATAGTCGCCGGCGGCTGCTCCTGGTCGCCGCGGCGATCGCGGCGCTGGTGCTCCTCGGCGTGGGCGTCGCCGGGGTGTGGCCGGGCGGACCGCGCGCCGACGACGACCCGGCCGCGGCGGGGCCGCAGTGGGCCGAGCCGGGCGTCGCGCCCAGGACGGGCGGCGGGTCCTCGGCGCCGGGCGCGGGGCCGAGAGCGTCGCGTTCGGCCGCGTCGGCGTCGGCCGCGCCGTCGGCGAGCCGGGCGAGCGGCTCCCCGGTGCCCGCGACGGCCGGCTCCTCCGCCGGGCCGGGCGGGGCCAGCGCCGGCCCGAGCCCGACGCAGGCCAGCGTCGCCGACGGCGTCAACCTGGCAGCGGGGCGCGACACACGGGACAGCGGCCACGCCGACGTGTATCGGTCGGGCAACATCACCGACGGCGACCCGATGAGCTACTGGGAGAGCCGCAACAACGCGTTCCCGCAGTGGGTGCAGGTGGATCTGGGCACCCCCGCCGAGCTGCGCCGGGCGGTGCTGCGCCTGCCGCCGTCGGACGCGTGGCCGGCCCGCTCCGAGCGCATCGAGGTGCAGGCGAGCCTGGACGACAAGCAGTTCACCTCGCTGGCGGGCCCGGCGTCGTACACGTTCGCCCAGAGCTCCGGGCAGCGGGTGACGATCGCGCTGCCGGGCGGGCAGTGGCGCTACGTGCGGC
Source organism: Dactylosporangium sp. NPDC051484 (assembly GCF_040689395.1). Taxonomy (NCBI): domain Bacteria; kingdom Bacillati; phylum Actinomycetota; class Actinomycetes; order Micromonosporales; family Micromonosporaceae; genus Dactylosporangium; species Dactylosporangium sp. NPDC051484. The sequence goes on from NZ_JBFAZX010000015.1 coordinate 150,784, forward strand.
TGGTCTTCACCGCCAACACGGTCCAACCGGCGGGGCAGCTGTCGCAGTTGGAGCTGTATCGCGCCTGAGGGCCGAGGGCGGCCGGGCTGAGCTGGGCGACCCGGCGGCGTGGTGACTCGTCCCACCGGCACGAGACCGCGTGCGCGGGCGGCCGGGCACCCCGGCGAACTCGTCGTCGCAGCGCCCGGCCACCGCCACCGCATTGGCGGCGACGACGGGTGGAGGCGCGGCAGACCCGGCGAGCTCGCCGGCGGGGTGCCAGGCCGCCCGCGCGCCCCCGGCGAGTTGGTCCGGGGGGCGCGGCCGCCCAAGACCCCCGCCGATCGGGAGAGCGGGGGGGAG